>JAIEMI010000303.1 GCA_019752235.1 Rhodospirillaceae bacterium | reverse complement strand
TCGAAAATATTGACGATCAAGAGCGAAGTCAGTTCACCTCCGTGTTCGGTCTTCAACAGTGCTCGCGAAGCGGCCATGGTATTGGGGCCAAAGAGGCGGTCAGCCGCATGGTCGGTTATCGTCGGCGCAACGTCGCTCTCGTACACAGGAATATAGTCCATCCCCATGGAATCCTTTTTGGGGACGGGCGACGTGTCCGTCTTTCCCATCGGATTCTTGTAGTGGAGAATACGGCCTTTGCGCGCTGGCGTGGGTGCAGGTTCGGTTGCGCTAGAAGGGGGCGCTTGCATCTGGCTGTGATCGTGCGCTGGTGCGGCCGGTGTTGGAGCCTGCGCCGCAGCCGGAGACTGCGCGGGCGTCTCGGAAGCGCCGTGATCGGCATGGTCCTGTGCGGAAGCGACCGTTGTCAGCAACAGAGCGCCAAGGAAAGCAATCGTTCTCACAGGGCGTCTCCTGCAAGCGGGCGGACACTGACGACCTGAAACATGCCGGCGTGCATGTGATACAGAAGATGGCAATGGAAGGCCCAATCGCCGGGTGCGTCGGCCGTCAGATCAAACGTCACCTTGCCTCCCGGCGCGACGTTGATCGTGTGTTTGCGTGGATGGTGACCAGTATTTCCTGTCACCAGCTCGAAGAAATGTCCATGCAGGTGGATAGGGTGCGCCATCATGGAATCATTGACGAGCGTCACGCGCACACGTTCGTTGGTCCGGAACGTGATCGGCGCCTTGACCTCGCTGAATTTCAGTCCGTCGAACGACCACATGAACCGTTCCATGTTGCCGGTGAGATGGATTTCCATGCTGCGCGTGGGTTCGCGCGTATCCGGATTGGGACGCAGCGCCACAAGGTCAGTATAGACCAGGACTTTATGGCCGACGTTCTCGAGCCCAAGGCCGGGTTCGCCAAGTCTGTCCTTCGGCATGGGCGAAATGGTTTGAACGCCGGGCCCCATCTTCACCTGGGGTGCATTCTTCGGATCACGCATGTCCATGCTGCCGTGATCCATGCCCGGCATTGCGCCGTTCTCCATTCCCGGCATCGACCCGTGGTCCATCCCTTGCATCTTGGAATGATCCATGCCGGCCATGGGGCCCTCATTCATGGCGCCCAATGACCCCATATCCATGCCCATGTCCTTCATGGTGAGGATGGGACGCTCTCGCAGCGGCGGAACGGCGGCGACCATGCCCTCGCGCGGCGCAAGGGTTGCAACACCCATGCCTGAACGATCTACCGCCTCGGCAACGAGCGTGTACGCTTTGTCATCCGGTCGGATAATCACGTCGTAGGTTTCAGCGACACCAATCTGAAATTCTTCGGCATCCACAGGCCGCACGTCCTCGCCGTCCGCTTGCACGACCGTCATGGTCATTCCAGGAATGCGGACATTGAACGTGGTCATCGCCGCGGCGTTGACAAACCGCAGGCGCACGCGTTCTCCCGGCTTGAACAGCGCCGTCCAATTGTCCTCCGGCGCGTGGCCGTTGATGAGGAAGGTGTATGCCGCGCCCGTGACATCCGAAATGTCGGTCGGGTCCATGCGCATCTTGGCCCACATCAAGCGATCCTTGAGCGGAAGATCCTTGCCGGCCAGCAAGCTCGCGAGCGTCTGTTTCTGAAAATTGAAAACGCCGGGCTGCTGCTTGAGACGGCTGAAGATCGTGTGCGGGTGCATGAAGCTGAAATCAGCCAGCACCACAACATGCTCGCGGTCATAAGCGACGGGATCTGCACCCGCTGGCTCAAGAATCAGCGGGCCATAATGTCCCATCTGTTCCTGCAGGCCGGAATGGCTGTGATACCAAAAGGTGCCGGCATGCTTGACTGGAAACTCATAGACGAATGTTTCTCCGGGCTTGATGCCAGGAAAGCTGACACCGGGCACACCGTCCATTTGGAACGGCAAAAGGACACCGTGCCAATGGATCGATGTTTCTTCGTCAAGGCGATTGGTGACTGCGAGCCGCACGTTCTGACCTTGCCGCAAACGCAGGAGTGGCCCTGGGATCGTGCCGTTGATCGTGACGGCGTGCCCAGTGCGTCGTCCAATGGGCCAGGTCGTATGGGCGATCGTCAGGGCCACGTCGGGCCCTGACAGGCTTGGCAGCACGCGTGCGACGCCGCGGTTGTTCGATTGCGCCCAGGCCGGCAACATGCCGCCGCCCAGCGCCGCCGCACCTAGAGCGAGTATTCTCCGGCGTCTAAGACCCATCATATCAGCCATCCCGCGATTAACATTTGAGGCACAAAAGGCGCACGCCAGCGCTCGCATCCGGAAGCCCTATGTTTAATACGCAGTCCGAGGGGTCGTCCCTCGCGCCATTGGTGATTTTTCGGCTCTACTGGCCCGCTGCGGGCGCCTTCAAGATTTCTTCGAGGCGCTGCTTGGCTCGCCTGACCTTCATTTCGACGGCTTTCACGCTGGTCCCAAGCTGCTGTGCGGCTTGCTGGTGGCTAAGACCGGCAAATGTCGTGAGGACAAGTGCTTCCTTATGCGGAGCCGGCAGCGCAGCAATCGCCGCCTCGAGAGCCCGCAATCGTGCGGTTTCTTCTTGAGCCTGTTCTGAAACCGAATCCGCGCTTGGGACCGCGGAATCGCGAATGTCCAACAGCGCGAACAGGCGCGTGACACTACGGCGCACAGTTTGGCGGCGCCCGAAGTCACGACACTTATTCAACGCGATGGTGCGTAGCCATGCGCCGAAATCCCGCGCGGTATCGTACCGCTTCAGCCCCAACCAAGCGGCGACGAATGTATCCTGGGATACGTCGAGGGCGTCGTCGTTGTTGCCGACATAGTGGCGCGCAATCCGATAAATCTGAGACTTGTGACGCAGCACAAGTTGATCGAATGCCTGCCTGTTGCCGTTCTGGGCTTCGACGGCCAGAACCGCATCAGGCTGCTCCGGCGCCGCCATCAGGGAGGGTCCGCGGATAACGCCTGACGGACGGTTTTATCAAACGTATCGGCCTGTTCCGGTGTTAGTACGGCGCGCATTTCAAGGATATGCACAACCGTCAACTCCTGCAATTTCGCCATCGCCTCGTGGAAATGGGAAATGGCGGTCTTTGCGGCGTCGCCGTAGGTGCGCTCGGATTCCAAAGCCTGCGCAAGCTCCAGATTGGCGGCTCGCATTCGCATGTAGAGGTCTTTGCGGTCCACGGCGAACTTGGACTCAATAACTGCGATCTTTGTCTCCTGCTCCGGCGAGAGGCCTAGTTGATGGTGCAAGATATCATGGACATCAGCTGCCCCATGGACTTGCCTCTTGCCGATTCCCGTGCCGATCCAGACACCTGCGGCCATCGCAACAACGGTGAGAACGACAACCGCAATGGCCATCCTCACTGCGCTCATGAGTGACTACCGAGCAGCAGTGTGGACGGGGCAGGCAAGCCGCGCAGCGAAAATGCGTCGAAACCAGGCGACGCGCTGGCATCACGGGGCGCAACGCCGCTGAGGGCAATTCCGACAACAACAACCATCGCCACAACACTGGCCTGACATGTAAGCACGATACGCCGCTGGCGCGCAGCTTCCTGGTCGGCAGCGATTTTCTGCCAGATGCCGGCTTCGAGTCCTTCAAGAGCGGGCACGGCGACGGAATTTCTGAGGGCTTCTAGGTCTCTTTCGAGCATGACGATCTCTGGATGGTTTCTCATTAAGTACGCAGCTACCGGCTCAAACCCTCGCGAGGGGTCAGGCATCCGTGTGCGTATTCCTTATATCACGGAACCCAACCTGACCCTGAATAGGAGCTTACCCATGCAAAAATACACCTTCGCCGCTATGGCAGTGCTACTCGGCTGGGCCGCCGTACCGGCCGTCGCCGCGGACCACCCGATGCCGGGCCTAATCCAGGTCGCCGGCCAAGATCACGACCATGACCACGCCGCCCAGAACCTTCAAGGCACTAAGGGTAAGGGCGTAGTGAACTCCGTCGATGTGGCCGCGCATAAAGTCAATGTTTCGCACGAACCGCTCCCGAGCTTGAGCTGGCCAGCGATGAAGATGGACTTTGCCGTCGCTCCCTCGGTGGACCTGAAGTCTGTCAAAGCCGGGACGCAGGTGGAATTTACCGTCGGCAAAAACAAGGAAGGCCAGCCCGAAATCCAGGCGATCCAGCCAGTGAAGAAGTAACACCATGACCAAGGTAATATCATATGTCGCGGCAGCAGCCATTGCGGCTGTGTGCGCATTGCCCACGGCGGCGTTCGCCCATGCGGAGCTGGTCAAGTCAGACCCCAGCGCCGACGGCGTGTTGATGGCATCGGCAAAGGAAATCACGTTCACATTCAACGAAAGTGTAAAGCCGGCCATGTGCAAGCTGACACTGGATGGCAAGGAAGTATCCAGCCTGGGCAAGCCGCATGCCGACGGCATGGTGCTGCACATTCCCATCGAAAAGGCACTCGCGAGTGGCCGCTATACGCTGGGCTGCCGCGTGGTCGGCCCGGATAGTCACCCCATCAATGAATCCATTTCCTTCGTGGTGTCGGCGCCCAACGCCAAGTAATTCTCATTTGCTTCACCGCACAATCCGTGGAGGACCTATGCGCCGCTCTGTCGTCTTTGCCTGCGCTGCATTCGTTGCAGCGTCCTTTGCTTACCTGCCGTTTGCCTATGCCCACGTCACCCTACGTCCGGCGGAGGCCCCACCGGGGGGCACGACGACTTATACTGTTCGCGTTCCGTCCGAAGGCGACTCAGCCACGACCTCAGTAGAACTTGAGATACCCGCAGGCGTCACCATCGTTTCGGTAGCGGGCGCATCCGACATATACGAACTCAAAAAGGCCGGCGACCGAGTGACCGCCATTGTTTGGAAAACATCCATTCCGGCCGGCGAGCGCGGCGAGCTGAATTTCGTCGCGCAAAACCCCGCCTCTGGCGCCGAGATTGCCTGGAAGGCCCATCAGTTTTACGCCGACGGAACACGGGCCGATTGGGTTGAACCAAAAGGCGGCAAACGTCCTGGTCCCGTGACCACGCTAAAAGCAGCTCAGTAGAAATTCCCTCGCTACGGAGCCGTCCATGGACGCTGATTCCTCGACATGGACGATCCTGGCGGGCTTCAACAGGTGGGCGCTCTATGCGTCCATGTTGATCGGCGCCGGGTCCGCGCTCTTTCTTTTGATCACTCCGGCGCCGGAACGCGCCTCCCAATCAGCGCACACATTGGGACGCGTTGCCGCGTTGGCGACGGTTTTTTTCTACGTTGCCGCGCTGGGGTTGGGGGGCGCCGAAATCATGACCGGCGGCGCGGATACACTAATCACCGGCAGCACATGGGAAATGGGCGCAAGCACGTCGCTCGGACACAGCGCAGCGCTCGGCGTGCCGGCGATGCTGATCTTATGGCTTGGATTTAATTGGAATCAACGCGCTTTGCTCGCCGCTGGAGCGGCCGGGGGCATCCTCAGCTTTTTGGTCACCGGACACGCGGCGACTGCCGTTCCTGTCTGGCTTACGGCCCCAGCGGTCGCCGTCCACTTGACGGGCGCAGCGTATTGGATTGGGGCGCTATTCCCCCTTTACCGTGCCACGCGTGACCACGACCCCCACACTGCGAGTGCCCTCATTGTCGCGTTCTCGCAGCGCGCGGTCTGGTTTGTGTCGGCCATCGTGGCAAGCGGCCTGATTATCAGTTGGATACAACTCGACGTACCGGTGGCCCTGATCACGACCTCCTATGGTTTCCGTCTCATAGCCAAGATCGCGCTCTTTGCGTTACTGCTTGCCCTCGCGGCCTACAATAAACTCGTCCTCACGCCTCGGATCACGTCTGGCCAGGATGCAGCAACGCACTTGCGTCAGATCATCCGCGTGGAATTTTTCGTCCTTGTCCTGGTATTAGGTGCGGCTGTCTCGCTCACGCTGACTGAGCCGCCGCGTGCTTTAGATCACGGCGCTCCTGCTGATGCGGGTCACAGCCATCCTTAGCCGGAACGTCTGCACACCCGTTCCGTTGTTACTGTGGAGCACAGGCCGCTCGCATTGGGCGAGAGCCTTTCCCCACCACAAGGAGGACTACCATGCTCAATCGAAATTTTGGCCGCCTGATGCGTTTCTGTCTGGTGAGCGCCGCCGTCGGTATTGGTGCCGTAGCTGTACACGCTCAAGCTGCGGACAAGATGTCCGATACGCCCGCGGGCAAGGCGTACCACGACGCCATGATGAAAATGGATCGGGATATGATGAAGGGGATGACGGGAGACCCGGACAAAGACTTCGTGATGATGATGATCCCGCACCATCAGGGCGCGATAGACATGGCAAAGATCGTCATCCAGCACGGCAAGGACGCGGAGCTGAAGAAGATGGCGCAGGAAGGCATTCCGAAGCAGGAAAAGGAAATCGCTGACATGAAGCGTTGGCTAGATACACACAAATAGTATCCAGGGATCCTGGCGCCGCACCTACCGGGCGGCGCCACTCCATCTATACCTCTTCCAAGTTCACGATCCGCAGTCGCAATGAGTTTGCAATCACACTGAACGAGGACAAGGCCATTGCCGCGGCTGCGATGATCGGCGACAGCAAAATCCCGAAAAAGGGATACAAGACACCGGCGGCGATGGGCACACCGGCGGCGTTGTACATGAACGCGAAAAGCAGGTTCTGTCGGATATTGCGCATGGTTGCCTGAGAAAGCCGGCGTGCGCGTATGATTCCGGTCAGATCACCCTTCACCAGAGTTACGCCCGCGCTTTCCATCGCCACATCCGTGCCGGTCCCCATAGCAATCCCGACATCGGCCGCCGCCAGCGCGGGGGCGTCATTGACGCCGTCGCCTGCCATCGCCACCGTGCGGCCTTGAGCTTTCAGGCGCTGCACAACGGCACTCTTCTGGTCAGGAAGCACCTGCGCCTCGACCTCCTTGATTCCCAAGCGGCGGGCCACCGCTTCGGCGGTCGTACGGTGGTCTCCCGTCAGCATAACAATATGCAAGCCTTGAGCGATGAGCGCGTTCACCGCCGCTGGCGTGGTTGCCTTGATCGGATCGGCAATCGCGATCACGCCGGCTGCCCGACCTTCGACGCCGACGTAAATCGCCGTAGCACCGTCGGCACGCAAAGCGTCGGCGCGTTCGCGCAACGTCCCGACATCGATACCGGCGCTTGCTAGAAACGCCTCTTGTCCAATGATGACGCGCTTGCCTTCGACAATGCCGAGGGCGCCCTTTCCGGTCGGCGAATCGAACTCTGCGACTGTCGGGATGGCGATGCCGCGTGCTTTGGCTGACGAGACCACCGCCAGCGCGAGCGGATGTTCGCTGGCGCGCTCGACTCCGGCCGCCAGTCGCAAGAGGTCGTCTTCGGACCAGCCACCGGCCGTGACTATGGCCGTGACGCTGGGCCTGCCTTCCGTCAGTGTGCCGGTCTTATCGACAACCAGCGTATCGACCTTTTCCATGCGCTCCAGCGCCTCAGCATTCTTAATCAAGACACCGTGTTGCGCACCGCGGCCCACGCCAACCATGATCGACATTGGTGTGGCAAGGCCGAGAGCGCACGGGCAGGCAATGATGAGAACCGCCACGGCCGCGACCAGCGCAAAGGTGAAACGCGGCTCGGGGCCAAACGTCATCCAGGCGGCGAATGCGGCAACTGCAACGCTGATCACCAGCGGCACGAACCAAGATGAAACCTGATCGGCCAAACGCTGAATGGGCGCGCGGCTTCGTTGGGCGTCCGCCACCATTTGCACGATGCGTGCGAGCATCGTCTCGTGCCCGACCTTTTCGGCGGTAATGACGAGCGCGCCCGATTGGTTGATCGTCCCGCCGATCACCGGGGCGCCGATCTCCTTGGTTACTGGCATGGACTCGCCCGTCACCATGCTTTCATCAACGGCGGAACGGCCTTCCACGACTTTTCCATCGACCGGAACCTTGTCACCCGGTCGCACGCGCAGCCGATCGCCAATCTGCACATCATCTAGCGCGACTTCTTCCTCCGCGCCGTCCGATATGATCCGGCGTGCGACCTTCGGTGCGAGATTCAGAAGCGCCTTAATCGCGCCGGAGGTCTGTTCACGAGCCCGCAACTCCAACACCTGGCCCAAAAGAACGAGAACGGTAATGACCGCGGCCGCCTCGAAGTAGACGGCGACGGTTCCCTCGGCGGAACGGAATTCTGCGGGGAAGGTGTCAGGTAGGAACGTGGCGACCACGCTGTAAAGCCATGCAACGCTGGTGCCCATGGCGATCAGTGTGAACATGTTGAGCTTGCGTGTGACAATGGACTGCCATCCCCGCACAAAAAATGGCCAGCCGGCCCAAAGAACAACCGGAGTTGCTAGAGCAAATTGCAACCACGTTGATAGCTGCGCGGAAATAATGTGGTGCAGGTCCACGAGGTGAGCGCCCATCTCAAGAGCGACAACCGGCAACGCAAGCGCAAGGCCGATCCAGAACCGCCGTGTCATATCCCGGAGTTCCGGGTTCGGACCGCTTTCGGCGCTGACGGCCACGGGCTCCAATGCCATTCCGCAAATCGGGCACGATCCTGGTCCCACCTGGCGGATTTCGGGATGCATGGGGCAGGTATAGATTGCGCCTACATCGGCGGGCGGCGGGGGCGTTGTCTTGTTGAGATACTTGGATGGCTCGGCGAGAAACTTTGTCCTGCAGCCGGCGGAGCAAAAATAATAAGTCTTGCCCGCGTGATCGGCGTGGTGCTTTGCCGTGGCCGGGTCCACGTCCATCCCGCATACCAGATCTTTCACCGTGTTGGTGGCGCCGCTGGACTTGAAGTGATGCGCACAGCATGCGCCTGCTGCCGGCGCGCTTACGGTCTTAGGGTGATGATGCTCGTGGTCGGCGTGAGAATGAGGCTGGGTCATTGTCGGCGTCCTTTCATATACCCCTATGGGGTATGTCATCCCTTGCCAAATATACCCCCATGGGGTATGTGTCAAGCATGCAGAAAAACACACAGTCATCCTGTCTTAAACGCCTCAACCGGATTGAGGGCCAGGTCCGCGGCCTATCCCGCATGGTCGAAGCGGACCGGTATTGCATCGACATTGTGACGCAGATCGCCGCCGTAAGGGCTGCCCTGCGCCGCGTCGAGGAAGAGGTCCTGCGCGATCACGTTGGCCACTGCGTTCAGCATGCCGTGGACTCGGGCAATGCCGCCGATCAAAAACGCAAGATCGCCGAACTCGTCGATGTTCTGAGTCGAACAAGCCGCTGATTCCGGCCGGAAACTCGACAATGGGGTCGCACCAGCTACCGCCTGGATAGCGAGCAGACTGAACATTCCATCTCGCGCGAGTTTTATGAAGGCGCTAGCCAAATACAACGGCAGAGTCGCGTGAAAGGCTCCTGCGCGGACGGTTCAGGCCCGGTAAACGCCGCTCTTCGCGCAGAAGCTTGGTAATAATTTCATCCGCCCAACGACTTCCCTGATGGTCGTAGAGCAGAGGTCGCTATTGCCGGCCGCCTGAATATAGGGTACCCCCCTATTTATGGCCCATCTGAAAGACAATAAAGATCAACTCCTCGCCCGGGTCCGTCGCCTTGCTGGACAGATCGCGGCGATCGAACGGGCCGTCCAGGCTGATGCCGGTTGCAGCGAAACCCTTCATCTCGTCGCAGGCGTACGCGGCGCGGTGAACGGTCTGATGGGTAAATTGGTCGACGACCATCTTGTCAACCATGTGGCGGCTCCAGGCCTCTCCGACCGCGAACGCGCCGACGCGGCGGAAGAACTTCAGACGCTTTTACGCCGTCACAATAGGTAACAAACGATGAGTGTATTTCGGGAACTGGCTGAGCCGGCTCATTTGCACGACTACCTCGGGGTAGGGCATGACGCCAACGCGCAACGCACGCGGTGGGTAGTTGTCCTAACGGCCATTATGATGGTTGGTGAGATAGTTGCCGGATACGCCACCGGCTCCATGGCGCTTCTCGCCGACGGGTTTCATATGGCGACGCATGCCGGCGCTCTCAGCGTAGCGGCCTTTGCCTATGGCTTTGCGAAGCGTCATCGGTTCGATCCGCGGTACAGCTTCGGCACGGGGAAGGTCGGTGAACTGGGCGGGTTTGCGTCGGCCCTCGTTCTGGCTCTGATTGCCATCGGCATCGGCGTTGAATCCGCCATCCGTCTGGCACAACCCGTTCCCGTCAACTTCGGCGATGCAACACTGGTGGCGATCCTGGGTTTGATCGTCAATCTCGTGAGCGCGCTTTTGCTGAAGGGCAGCGATCACGGACATGGGCACGGCCATCATCATGACCATGGGCATGCTCACGGGCATGATAACAATCTGCGCGCGGCCTACGTCCACGTTCTGGCAGATGCGCTGACGTCCGTTTTAGCGATTGTGGCACTCCTATCAGGTCGTTATTTGGGCTGGGTCTGGCTTGACCCCATTATGGGTATCGTTGGCGCGGTTGTTATTGCGCGCTGGTCCTGGGGGCTTATGGCCGATACGGCCAAGGTTCTTCTCGATACGTCGGATCCACACCTCGTCGAGGAAATTCTCGAGAATGTCGAGACACCCGGCGATGCGCGCGTCGTTGACTTGCATGTATGGCGGATCGGGCCTCAAGCCCATGCGGCGATAATAGCCGTTAAGGGATCGATCGGTTCGTCGGGTGTGCGCGAACGGCTAAAGTCGGTCCATGAAATCGCGCATTTGACCGTCGAAATGGTCTGACGACGCGCCTTACTCCGCCGTACGTGCAAGATGTTTGTCCCGTCTAGCAGGGCGACAGCAAAATGCGCTCGGTATGGCCGTGTTCACGCAATGACGCCATTGGCAATGTCGCGGTTCTTCTGAAGGCCTTCGGTGTCTTGGGGAACCAGCACAGCGGGCCCGATCTTGCCGTGCTGGCTATCATGGCCGGACTCGGTGTATCGGCTGCGTGGCACGTCGTTGGCATTGGCGCCTCGGAATGTGTAACTCGCCGTTGGATTCGGAAGACGGGGAGGCAAAATTCCCTTTATGGAGAGATCGGCCTTTGCGCATCGGAATCGGGGTGTTCACTTTATTATGACTTGACCGCCTGCCGAGCGCGGGCGCCATGGTCACAAGGACAAAATTCTCGAGAATTTTCTCAATTTACAGGGACATGCCGGAAAATGATCCGTGTGGTTTCTTTCGTGGTGGCGAGATTACAAATTCCATAGTCCGCGATTGCGACTCTGCCCCTCGCAGAGCCAGAGTTGCGAAACAACGGTAAAGGTGCTTAATAAGAAATATGAATCTCCTGGGCCGCATCATGGCGCTCGTCGTTTTGGGACTCCTGCTGCAATTCGCAGCGGGCCCAGACGCCCGCGCCAGTGTGCCCCAGCGGGAAGACAACGTCGCCACGTGCTCCGTACAATTCGCCAGTACCAGCCCGTCGGTTGAGCTGCGCCATACCGGCATTTCTTATACAGCGACATCTGCCAACGAATGCGACAACGGCGCATGTAGCGGACTGACTTGCTCTTGCCCGTGTCACGGAATGGCCTCTGCCATCATTGGCCTGTCATTCGCATTCCCTGACGTTTTAGCGTCCATTGTCGCCCAGGCCCCGCCGCGCGGGTTTACGCAGTTTGGCGTGAACCCACCCGTACGCCCTCCGAAAATCTAAGCAAGAACTGGGCTTAAAGCCCTCTCGTGGCCAGATTCCGCCTTTGGGGTCTGGTCTGTCTCCCTCTCTTTTCGAGACGGTTCTTGCATGTCTTTTATCGACTCCCATGGGCGTCGATCCTCCTGTGTATTGGGGATCTTCGTTCTTCTCTTCGCCATCAACAGTTTTGCTCAGACGCCGCCATCGGCAGATACGCGCCCGGTTACAACTCTGCGTGACGTGTTTAGCCGTGTGCTTGAGGCAAACCCAAATCTTCGCGGTCAGCGTTTTGCTGTCAGCGCCGCGGACGCGCGCGTCGACCAAGCCGCGCTACGACCGGCTTTCGAAGTGGGGGTGGATGCCGAGAACATCCTCGGAACCAATCGCCTCTCTACCTTCGATGATTCGGAAATCACGTTGCGGCTCGGAACAGTCCTTGAGCTGGGCGGCAAGCGCGGACGACGCATTGACTCCGCGCGATCCGAACGCGGCTTGATCCTCACGCAGAATGAGGCCGAGCGTCTCGACCTTCTGGCCGAGGTCGCTCGCCGCTTCATTCGCGTAGCAACAGCGCAGGAGGAACTTGATCTCGCAAAACGGCGGCTCGATCTCGCCGACAGGACCCGCTCAGGCGTGGACCAGCGAGTAGCGGCCGCCCGTTCGCCGCGCCTTGAAGGTAATAATGCTGCTGTCGCGGCAAACCGGGCGGAAATCGAATATCAGCAGTCGCAGAGCGCACTCCGCCAGAACTGGGCACAACTAGCATCACTCTGGGGCGGCGACACCGCATACCCAGGCCGCGTTGTAGCGGATCTATTCGCGTTGCCGGCCACTGGCGATTATTCAGCGCTGTCAGCATTGTTGGAGCGTAACCCGGACATTATCCGCTTTGCATCAGAACGCCGTATCCAGGATGCACGATTGCGCCTCGCGGAATCGCAGCGGACGCCGGACATTACGTTGTCAGCGGGCCTGCGACGTCTTCAGGCAGATCGCAGCAATGCGTTTGTGCTGTCGGCATCAATCCCATTGGGCAGTGGTTCGCGAGCAGCGCCCTACATCGCTGAAGCGCAAAGCTTTCGGGGGGGGCTGCAGTACAAAGAGCAAGCCGTGCGATCGGAGCTTATGGCAACGCTCTTTGTCGCGCTCGAACAGCTCGCACAGAGCCGCCAGGAGATCCAAAAACTTCTGACGGTCGCCATTCCACAAGCCGACGAGGCGAATAAACTCGCGCTTGATGGCTACAACGTCGGCCGCTTCTCGCTGCTGGAACTGATAACCGCGCAGCAACAACTCACCGACCTTCAGCGGCAAGCTATCGATGCCGCCGCTTCATTTCACGAGTCTCTTTTGGAAGTCGAACGCCTGACCGGCACATCGGCCGCTGATCGCGACCTTTCAAACAACGTAGGTAAGCCATGAACCGGAATCTTATCGTCGGAGCAATCGTCCTCGCCGTCGCCGCTGGCATCGGTTTTACCGTGGTTGGCGGGAAAAAGGGACCATCGCCTTCCGCCGTCGCTACCAAGGAAGAGCATCATGAAGAAGAAAACCACGGCATCGAACTTACAGCCGAGAAGATTTCCAAAGGCGGAATTGTCGTTGAGACCGCCGGACCAGCGGTCGTGCGCGAGATTCTGCCTCTTTACGGCACGGTCGCGCCGAACGCAGAGCGCATGCGCGACGTCGCTGCGCGCTTTCCCGGCACTATCCGGAGTGTCGCCAAGAAGATCGGCGACCCGGTGAAGCAAGGCGAAACCCTTGCGGTCATCGAAAGCAACGAGAGCCTTCAAGCATACTCACTCACCGCCCCGCTCGCGGGCGTCGTGACAGCACGGAACGCAAATCCGGGCGAGCAAAGTGGGGATAAGGTTTTATTCACGGTCGCCGACTTGTCGGGTGTGTGGGTGGAAATGTCGCTCTTCCCGCGCGACGCTGCAAAAGTGCGGAGCGGCCAGACCGTCCGGATCAGAACTGCGGACTCCGGCACCTCGGGTGACGGTGTGATTATTTACGTTGCACCGGTCGGTACATCCGCGAGTCAGACGCGCAACGCTCGTGTCCTTCTCGATAACAAGGACAGTCAGTGGGCGCCTGGCCTGTATGTCACGGCGGAGGTGATCCTCGGCGAAACCTCCGTGGCCGTCGCTATCAAGTCGGCCGCCATTCAGAACCTGAACGATGCGGATACGATCTTCGTGCGCACCGAAAAAGGCTTTGAGCCACGAACAATCAAACTTGGCCGCAGCGATGGCGAGAATAGCGAAGTTCTTGAAGGCCTCAAAACCGGCGAAAGCTACGCGACCACGAATAGTTTCGTTTTGAAAGCGGAGATGGGCAAAGGCGAAGCGGCCCACGAGGACTAGGTGCCGCATCCTCTCACTTTGCGATTCCCTCGCTTAAGGAAGTACAGCCATGATTGATGCCCTCTTAAAATTCTCGATTGCCCGGCGTTGGATCATAATGTTCCTCGTGCTCGGTGCGGCCGCCGCCGGAATGTGGAGCTATAACCGCCTGCCTATTGATGCGGTGCCGGACATCACGAATGTTCAGGTCCAAATCAACACGTCAGCGGCGGGCTATTCCCCGCTTGAGGTCGAGCAACGCATTACCTACCTCGTTGAGACTGCGATTTCGGGTTTGCCCGCCGTCGAGTACATCCGCTCTCTCTCGCGATACGGCCTGTCTCAGGTGACCGTCGTCTTTGCCGACGGGACAGACATATTCTTCGCGCGGAACCTCATCAACGAACGTCTTCAACAGGCCAAGAGTCAGTTGCCGGGTGGCGTCGAGCCGGAAATGGGACCGATCGCTACGGGTCTTGGTGAAATCTTCCTGTACACCGTCCATGCCGACGAAAAGGCGCGGCAGCCTGACGGCAGCAAATACGACGCCACCGCGCTCCGGACGCTGCAGGATTGGGTCATCCGTCCCCAGTTGCGCCAGGTGCCGGGCGTAACGGAAGTCAACACGATTGGCGGCTTCGAAAAGCAGTTTCACGTCACGCCCGATCCGGGGCGCCTACTGTCCTATGGCTTGAGCTTTGACGACATCGTTAAGGCGATAGAGAAGAACAACGCCAACATCGGCGCGGGCTATATAGAACGGAACGGTGAACAATATCTGATCCGTTCGCCGGGCCAGGTCACAGACATGCCGGCGATTGAACGGATCATCGTTACGCACCGAGGCGGAGTTCCCATTACCGTCCGCGACGTCGCCGAAGTGGCGTACGGCAAGCAGCTTCGCACGGGCGCGGCAACACGCGACGGTGAAGAAACCGTCCTGGGAACAGCGGTGATGCTTCTCGGCGGCAATAGCCGGACAGTATCAGGCGCGGTATCGGCAAAGCTCATAGAAATTAACAAGACTTTGCCTGAAGGCATAACCGCAGAGGCCGTCTACGACCGCACCGTCTTGGTGGAAAAGACAATCGCGACCGTCCAGAAAAATCTTGTGGAAGGCGCGATCCTTGTTGTTGTCGTCCTCTTATTGATGCTGGGAAACGTCAGAGCCGCGCTTCTGGCTGCGGCGGTGATCCCCTTGAGCATGTTGATGCTCATGACCGCAATGGTCGAGACGAAAGTAAGCGCAAACCTCATGAGTCTCGGTGCGCTGGATTTCGGCCTAATTGTCGACGGAGCTGTGATTATCGTCGAAAACTGCATTCTCGCGCTGGCTACACGCCAACATCGCATGGGACGCCTCTTGTCTCTCGATGAGCGTCTCCAGACAGTCTTCGCAGCAACCCGAGAAGTGTTTACGCCCAGCTTGGTCAGTGTGTTGGTCGTGATCCTCGTGAACTTGCCGATCCTCGCCCTCACGGGTGTGGAAGGCAAAATGTTCCAACCGATGGCGATCACGGTCATCATGGCGCTGGTTGCGGCTTTGATCCTCTCACTGACCTTTGTCCCGGCCGCTGTGGCACTTCTGCTCACAAAAAAGATAGATGAGAAGGACAATCTCATCGTGCGGACCGCCAAGAGCATCTACGCACCGGTGCTTGAATCGGCGCTGCGGTTGCGTGTTCTGTTTGTGGCGGGTGCGGTAGTGTTCGTGGTGCTGTGTGGTTTTATCGCCTCCCGGATGGGCTCAGAATTCATACCGCAACTGGATGAGGGCGACTTGGCCGTTCAAGCCCTACGCATCCCCGGCACCAGCCTGACGCAGTCCCTCGACATGCAATTTCAGCTTGAAAAGGCGGTCATGGAAGTGCCGGAAGTAAAAACCTACTTCTCGCGCGTCGGAACTGCTGAAGTTGCAACTGATCCCATGCCGCCCAGTATTTCGGACGGCTATGTCATGCTGAAGGACAAGAAGGACTGGCCGGACCCGAACAAATCCAAGGCGGATGTTGCTAAGGACATTGAAGAGCGTTTGGAAAACCTACCCGGTAATGCCTTTGAAATCAGCCAACCCATTCAGCTTCGATTCAATGAACTGATCTCCGGCGTGCGTTCGGACCTTGGGATCAAGATCTATGGTGACGATCTCGAACAGTTGCTCGCAACTGGGAATGCGATCGCGGCCGTTCTGAATACCGTACCCGGAGCGGATGGCGTTAAGGTCGAACAGGTAGCCGGCCTGCCAGTCCTTTCGATCGAGCCCAACCGTGCGGCGCTATATCGCTTGGGCCTCAATATCTCTAACGTCCAGGATGTTCTTTCCGCCGCCACCGGCGGTGAGGAAGCGGGCCAAATCTTCGAGGGCGACCGCCGCTTTGCGCTCGTGGTGCGTCTTCCCGAAGATATGCGTTCCGATCTGAGGACGCTCGAACGCCTTCCTATACCGTTGGTTCAGGGTGGCTTCGTGCCCCTGGGCGAGGTCGCGAGCTTAAAGATTGCGCCGGGTCCAAACCAGATCAGCCGCGAAAACGGCAAACGGCGTCTTGTGGTGTCGTCGAACGTGCGGGGCCGCGACCTGGGCGGTTTTGTGACTGAAGTCCGCCAAAAGATCGATGAGAAAATCAAACTCCCGACCGGCTATTGGGTGAGCTACGGCGGCACGTTTGAGCAACTTCAATCGGCCACTCAACGTTTGACCCTGCTGGTGCCAGTCACCTTGGCGATGATCTTCGCCCTTCTGATGATGACCTTCGGCTCGGCGAAGGACGCGGCGCTGGTATTCAGTGGCGTCCCGTTGGCTTTAACGGGCGGCGTCATATCGCTGGTGCTGCGCGGGATACCGCTCTCAATCACGGCAGGAGTCGGCTTTATCACCCTTTCGGGAGTCGCGGTCCTGACAGGTGTGATGATGGTTTCGGCATTCCGTGAACGCTTGGCTCAAGGCGATGCGGTGGAGGATGCGATCCGCGCGGGTGCGATGATGAGGTTGCGTCCTATCCTCATGGTGGCGTTGGTCGCGGCGCTTGGGTTTCTTCCGATGGCGCTTAACATCGGGACCGGCGCTGAGGTGCAACGGCCCCTCGCGACGGTCGTGATCGGCGGCATCATCTCCTCAACCCTGCTGACGCTGTTGGTCCTTCCAGGTCTGTACCGGATGGCTTACCGCACTAAAGCTGAGAGCGGCGCAGGCGCGACCCAGCCGCAGGGGTCGCTCTCGTGAGGGAAAATCGGACATCCAGGCTTAGGAGGCGGCGCTACGATGACGCGCTTGCGTCCAAGGCTTGGCGTCCGATGTTGTCGAGGATTTCTTGGAGCTCTTTGATCGCAGTAACTTCCCTCGTTGCGTTTACTGACGTGACGAAAGCAGCAACATCGCTTTGCGCGACGCCCGAGCAGACCACGGAGATACGGGAGGCTTACATTCGACAGCCGGGGGCGCCCCCGTTCGTAATTGGAAAGATGCTGGGGGTGCCTGAAGAAACAGTCATTACCGGGCTGCCTCCAAGCCAGAGTGTCGGCACCTCCGATGGCCAAGCGTTTGCAAAAGTATGGGAATCGTTAGCGGGATGGGACAGACCGATCGTCGCTATTCCTCTCCCTAACGATAACATTGTGGAATTTTCTGGTCCGATCGGCACGAAAGTTACGTCCAGTAACGGAGAGGTGCAGATCGAGACGGAACGATCTGGGCTCAGAGGGCATTTCCATCCCAGTTCTATTGCCGCGATTCATGCCATTACGCTTGCTCGCAACGACGGGAAAATGCTTCACGGCGTCGTCTTTCTAGGTGCCGACGGCAAATCAATTATCTCTGTCTATTCGCTGATTGGAAAGAAGTCGGAGTACGTCCGGCTTCTCAGTACAGACGCCTATCAACGCACGCGAGATTTGATCGCGTCCATGCCGTCCGATTGTCCGCAGGCCGACCCCCGTAAGAAGTGAAGATCGTCAAATTCAGGATGCCATTTTCTGGAGCAGATTAGGGATACTTCTATGTCGCAGGAAAAAACGGAGCGAGAGCGAATCAGCGTTTCGCGATGTACACCTGTTGCTCTGATCTTCGAAAAGCGTGACGGAGTACCGCCCGGTGGTTGCCCGCAGCTCGAATGGCTTGCCGGCGCCAACCCGAAGCCAGCACCGTACAGACGGCGCCTCTGGAATCTAGCAATGCGACCGCGCTTGTGGGCTGACTACCGCGCCACGGCGGCGGTAGTCGATCTGTATATCAAGGAGTGACTCATGAAACTGGTGAAAGCGTTTCTGCATCACGTTCGGACGCCGAAGGTTGTGCAAGCTCTTGCCGAGGCGGGTTACGACAACATCACCCTTCAAGATGTGAAAGGCATGTTGAAGCCGATCACGGAGGATGAAAGCGACTTCTCCCGCGACTCTACGGCATTGGTGATATCCGAGGCGCGGTTGTCGCTCGTTGTCGCCGACGAGAAGGTGAGCGAAGTCGCGCAAATCATTCGCAAGACCGGACATGTCGGAACTCAAATCTCCGGCTGGATTTATGTCAGTCCGGTTGAGCAAGTATTGCCCATCGACGGTGGCACGGACGGTCCACCCGCGGCTAAGCCCTAAGACGTGGCGGCGTTGCCACAACGATACTTCGTCCGCCAGAAGTGCGGACAAACGCGGAGGTTTCGGAGAGCGCCCCCAAGCCTTGGCTCACCCCGGCCAAGTCTCTGGAACCTCCGCCTGCTTTTCCGATTAGTGCTGTGCAACACCGGCATTGAGAGAGAGACAACGCTGATTTCTCGGGCCAGAAAGGAAACTGCAAATGTTAGAAAAACAGATCGAGCGAGAGAAGCGCACAAGCAGAATTGCACGACGTACCGGCGTCGTCTTAGTTGTTGGCTTAGTGTTTGTCGCGAGTGCATGTGCCAACTCGCCAAATCCCTGTGGAAATCCTCCCGTCACATCTGTCAACCGGCAGGTAGGGACGTTCCGAGATCCATACACCCAGAGGAAGCACTTCGAACGAAGCGTGGCGGAGTATCGTGCGGCGGTCGCTAGTAATAGTGAAGAAGCCAGCCTGCGCGAGGCCAAATGGAGGGTTTGTATCAATGCGCAGCGCTTAGCCCCATACACCCGAGAAGTTGCGTCAGATATTCGGCCTCGTTTTAGTCACGCCCTGGCGACCGTGATTTCGATAACGCGGACGCAATCTGACATTTCCGAGCCAACCCAGAACGACGTCGACAGTAGTGTCGAGCAGGCGGTTGCCGAATTTTCGTCGGCTATGCCGCGTTTCTGGCGAAGTCCTGCCGCCAGTTTGCGCGGACGCCGACAACCAGGTAACCCGCTCAATTCTCACTATTAGGACGCATGCCTTTTCAGGCTCGAATACCTGGCCAAAACGCTGTTTGTAAGGATTGATTCCGTGAGCACCGACACCCCCCGTTTGCAGCTCAACCTTCCGTTAATCCTGCCCAATGCGCCGGACGAGGCGGACGCTTGTGTCGGACGTCTCCTGAATGATCTGAACGGCCGCCCCGGCGTGGACCGTGTCCACGTCATTGCAGCATCGGCCAATGAGCCCGCCAAACTTTGTGTCCACTATGACCCCAACAAAATCCAACTCTCGCGCCTGCGTGAGATTGTGCATAGTACCGGAGCGCAGATTAGCCAACGCTTCGGCCACATTCTTTGGCATGTCGATGGCCTGCGCCATCAAAGACGGGTACGTACGATCGCTGACAGCCTGGCCGGCCTGCCGGGGGTTCTTCAAGCGGATGCGGCTCTCAGCGGCGTCATTCGTATCGAGTTTGATAGAAGCCAGATTACGGAGCGGGCTATCCGGGACGCCCTCGCTAAACTTAATGTCACCGTGAGTGAGGCAGAGACGCTCGCTCTTGAGGGCCATACACATCACCCCAGCCGTGAGAAGCATGACCACGGCGATAGCGACGACCACCAACATAGCCACGGTGAGAATGGCAAGGACAAGCGCGGCCACGACCACGCGCACGGCGGCATGCTCGGCAAGAACGCTGAGTTGTATTTTGCGATCCTGAGCGGTGTATGCGTTGCGCTTGGCTACGTCCTGCAACAATTCTTCGCTGCTCCCGCCTGGATTCCTCTTGCGCTCTACGTTGCCTCATATTTCTTCGGCGGCTTTTACACGCTCCGGGAGGCTATCGAAAATCTTCAGCGCAAAAGCCTGGAAATTGATTCATTGATGTTGGTCGCTGCGGCCGGCGCAGCAGTTTTAGGCGAATGGGCCGAAGGCGCTCTCCTTCTCTTTCTTTTCAGCATTGGCCATTCGCTCGAAAACTTTGCCATGGGCAAGGCTCGGAAAGCGATTGAAGCATTGGGCCAGATCGCGCCGCGCAAGGCCGAGGTCATTCGCGATGGCAAACCGATTGAGGTTTCGGTCGAGGAATTAGTGGTAGGCGACACGGTTATCGCTCGGCCAAACGGTCGCATTCCGGCGGACGGTTTTGTTCTCAAAGGCGCCAGTAGCGTTGACCAGGCGCCCATCACGGGCGAGAGCATCCCTGTCGATAAAGTTGCCGTGGGCGATGCCAAAGCCGCAGCAACCCGTCCTGACGCAGTGCCAGCCGAAAGCCGAGTTTATGCAGGCACCATCAATGGTGCCGGCGCTCTCGAAATCTATGTTGCGCGCCTGGCATCCGATAACACGCTGTCCCGCGTTGTGAAGATGGTGAGTGAAGCCGAGGCGCAAAAGTCCCCGACACAACGCTTCACCGACAAGTTTGAGCGAATCTTCGTACCTGTCATCCTTGCTTTCGTTGGCATTCTGCTGTTCGCCTGGACGATCATTGATGAGCCTTTCCGTGACAGCTTTTATCGGGCCTTAGCGGTCCTTGTGGCGGCAAGCCCGTGCGCACTCGCAATCGCCACCCCGAGTGCCGTTTTGGCCGGCGTCGCCCGTGCAGCCCGTGGTGGCGTGCTTGTTAAAGGTGGCGGTCCTCTTGAAAACCTCGGCTCACTCACGGCTATCGCGTTCGACAAAACGGGCACATTGACCGAAGGCAAACCCCGTGTGGTTGATGTAGTGCCCGCGACGGGCGTCGAGGCGCAGGAGTTGCTGGCTGCCGCCATCTCCGTTGAGCGGTTGAGTGATCACCCCCTTGCAGCCGCTGTCGTGCGCGATGGGACTGAGCAACTCGATAAGACCGTACAGATACCCACAGCGGATAACGTCCGCGCAGTCACAGGCCGCGGCGTTACTGCGATGGTTGGATCTGAGGAGGTCTATGTCGGCAAACTCGCGCTATTCAGTGAGAACCTGCGCGAGGCCGTCACGTCGGAAATGAAGAGTACAGCCAATATGCTGGAGCTTCGAGGCCGTACGGTGATGCTGGTCACAAAGGGCAAACGCTACCTGGGTGCGATTGGCCTCATGGACAAGCCACGTGACGCAGCAAAGTCGGTCCTCGCAACACTTCGCAAGCTCGGCGTGAAAGACATCATCATGCTTACGGGTGACAACAACCTCGTCGCTGAAGCTGTTGGTAACGAGGTGGGTGTAGGCAAGACATACGGAAATTTGATGCCGGAAGATAAGGTCGCCACGATTCAGCGCCTTATGAAACACGGCCCCGTCGCCATGGTCGGCGACGGCGTCAATGACGCGCCTGCGATGGCAAACGCGACCGTCGGCATTGCGATGGGCGCGGCGGGTTCTGATGTCGCCTTGGAGACCGCAGATGTCGCGCTCATGGCGGACGATCTTCGCACACTTCCCTTTGCCGTGGGACTGAGCCGCGGCACACGCAGCATCATCCGTCAAAATCTGTGGGTGAGCCTTGGCATGGTCCTATTCCTGATTCCGGCGACGGTTTTTGGCCTCAAAATCGGGATGGCGGTTCTGCTGCATGAAGGATCAACGATTCTTGTTGTGGTAAATGCCTTGCGGCTTCTGGCCTATCGCGACCCGATCCAATCCAGCGCTTAAGAACGAAGGATTAGGACCGAATGGGAAAGGCTCGTGCACAACGATGGAAACTTGAACGCGCCAAAAATCGCAAACTGCTGTGGATGGCTTTTACCGTCATGCAGGCGGCATTTATTATCGAACTTGGCGCAGGCATAATTGCCGGGTCCGCGTCACTTCAGATCGACGCGTTGGAAACGGTCAACACGAAGACCGTGACAGAAAGCGTCATAAAGCCGCGGTGGTCTGCCCGGCAGGAGGGCACGCTGAACACGATGGCCGGCGTGTTTGCCCTCTTGCTGTGCTGTTGGACCTTTGGCGTGGCGGTCTGGAACCATATTTACAGCATTGTACCAGATGCGAGGGTGATGGGCGCGGTGGGAGGGCTATTCTTCATCGTCAATGCCGTGGCCTTCGTTCTGCTTTATCACCAGCGAGTGGGAAACGCCAAAATGAAGGCGGCATGGTGTGGTGCACGGAACGATATGATCAGTGCTGCCGCCGTTCTCGCCGGCGCCGTTGGCGTCTGGCTGACCGGCGAGAGCTGGCCGGACGCGATTGCACTCGCGCTCATCCTTCCTTTCGCGTCTCACCGGGCGCTTAAGACGATGCGAGCGCGTTAATTCCTATGCGAAACCGGAGAATGATAGCCGCGCTAGAGTGGAGCCGTTCACGCCGGTAACGATTTGCTCCCGCAGAATTAGTGAGGGCTTTGAAATCGCGGGTTTCTTTCTTATCGCAGACGTGCCCGCCCGCGAACGTGATTACAGGTCGAGTTCGCAGATTTCTTGGCCATCTGGCCCGATGATGAGGGTCCAATCACGTTCATCCTCAGCGGTCTTGAATTCTGCTTTGTAGATTACCAAAGGGCCGGGCCAAGTTTTCCTCGTAGGACGCCGGACAAGCGTAAAAGTGCCGCTGTCCGTCCCGATCACCGGATTATCAATTTCCTCGGTCGCAACATCGGACAACGCTGTCAAATAAGCGATTGCGAGTTCGGACTGCGCATGATGACGCAAGACGAGAGAGTCAAATCGCGGGTCGATAACGTGGGTAGTGCGCTGGCGTTCAACGTGACCGAAATAGCTTAGATTCGGATTGATGGCGTAGTCGACGAAGCCATTGAGCGGCGGGCCCGGCGCTTTCAAAGCATCGAGGTCCGCCTGTGTCACGGTCTGCACCGTCCGGTACAACGCGGGGAAATGGATTTTAAGTGGTGGGCACATCAAACCGCGCTCGCGCGCATGCTGAAGTGGAAAACGAATAACCTCGCCCATGACCGCTGCTTCCGCTTACTTAGGATTCCGACAACCTGACCGAGATATTAAAAGAACTTCCCTTCTGTAGCATTCTACTATAAGTAGTATGTTTCGACCCGCGATGAAACATAGGCGGGATGATCCCTCCAGGAGGGCAGACCGTGGCTAATTTGGAACGCAATCTGTTTCAAGAATTGAGTGAAAAAGCATTGTTGAGATTAGGGTCGGCTGGCTGGGCGTGGGAATGGCTTCGACGGAACCCTGAGTATGCTCGCGGTGTAAACAATTCACTTGGACTAACGCGACACATGCTCCGTGAGCATCCGTATCTCGAAATGCTGGAGCTGCAAACGCACTATCACGATGAATGGGGGCTCTGCTTTCCAGAAGTGCATTCCCGTCCCTATACCAATGCCGCTATTTTTTGGCGGCCCGAATACGATCCGAGCGTCATTCCGGTGGCGGCTGTAGCGCCCGCAAGCCACGGCTCAGAAGCGCTTGATTTCCGCGATTTGAATTTTGCAGTGAGGATATTAAAGGCGCCGGACTCTGAGCACGTTTTGCTTTCAAATGGATTTCATTCAATACAGATCCACGTCATCAGCGGCACAGTTCTCGATGGCCCTGTTCGGTTGGCTTACGTGCTCTCAGAGCCGGAGACGCTACGAGCGCGCCGTTTGCCGGTAGAACGGTTAGTTGCTTTGCAAAAACAAAAGCGCTTCCCGGCTCGAATGTTTTCGACTGATTCTTACGCTTCACGTTGGCTGCTGGCGCTGAAAGCAATCGACATGGAACGCGCGGGCGTCAGCCAGCCCGACATTGCGATCCAACTTTACAACGGAACTCGAGACGCCGGCTTTGCCACGGATTGGCGCCGCAGTCGCCTGCGGCGCCTGTTAGACACCGGGCATGGGATGATAACTGGTGACTACCTCAAAATTTTGGCGCGGTCTGTAAAACCGGGACGGCCGGCACCGTAGGGCCGTCGACACTTGGTGCCTGTGCTGACGGCGGCGATGATTTTGTCCAGGTACGCGATTTTAGCGCCTGGTTAGTTTCGGCGAAGTATCAATTGATGGCTTTCTGGAGATCCAACTTAATCGCTGGTTGCATCCCTCGACCTCACCAGCAATGATTAAGAAGGTAAGTGGGGCGTCCGGATGAACGTGGCGGGGAAAGCGAAAAAAACAGGGACGCCGGGGCGCCGAAAGGCGGACGCCGCTGCACAGCCTAGTCCTGTGGACGCCCGGCCGACGACCGACCCCGGAGATGCAACGGCCAGAAATTACCGTTACCAGCACAGCTACGGTGTGGTGTTGCTGGCAGCCGCAAGCCGCGGGGAACGCCCGTATAGGGCCATCTGGTGCGAGCAGCACGAGGACTTCCTCGCCGAGCGGTCCGATGGAAAATTCGACGGCTACCAAATCAAGACGTCAAAGCCGGAGTCCGGAGCCTGGACGCTGGCGGATGACGATCTCGTCAAATCCATCGGGCGCTTCGTCGACCTCGTGGCAGATTACAAAGATCAGGTCCATGACTTGTTCTTTGTCTCGAATAAGCAATGCGACACGGTCACAGATGCAAACCGCAACGACCGCCGTCGCGGGCGGTGTCCATCTCTGTTTTTGAATCATATTCGGGGGTGCGGGACCGCCGGGGCACTGCAGCAGCCGTACCTCAGAGCGTTCCAGGATATCCAGGCTCAGTGCGGCTGCGCTGCCGACGCCTTGTTCGACGCCCTGCGGCGCATGCACGTGGTGCACGGACCGTCGCGCGAAGAATCCGATGCAGCTCTATCCAACGAGCACCTAGCGAATGTCGAGGGTTACGGAGCGCTCAACGCGCAGCAACTGAATGAGTGCCGCGACGCTCTCGTTGCGATCATTTACCGGGCATCATCGCTCCATGTGACGGTACCGCGCCGCCACGTCTGGGCGCCGGGCCACGCGACGGATGTAGATCCTTCGCTCAGTGAAAAACGGGTGTCGATCGATGTCATGTCGACGGTGTTGCCCGCGGCGGGCGCAAGACCTCAACTGAAATTCCCTGGGTCGCCCGAACTGAAAATCGGCGTCACACAAACTGGGAGGGTGCTCGAAAAAAAGCTGGAGCGTGGCGGGCTTGGCGAGCAAATCGATTACATGCAACAGCGTGAGCGCGCCGCTGAATACAGCCTCATCGAAGACGCGCATCGGCGGCCGGAGCGTTATCCCGAACTTCTGCAGCAAGTCGAGCAACTAGTGTTAGGCGAGTGCAGCGAGGCGCATCTGCGCGTAAGTCAGCAAACGGCGCCCTACGGGGCGGCCATGCTGATCGACGTGCAAGACCGGCTGCGTAAGCTGGAAGTCGACCGAAAAACGGAACTTGGTCATCACGCCTACGAATGCCTGATCGGCGTGGCTGCCCTTTTGACGCGGGAATGCCGGGTCTGGTGGAGCGCGCGCTTCCCCATCGACGACCAGTCTTAGGAGGGACACAGTCATGTCCCTTCGTCTTGTCCGAGCTGTCGCCGAAGTGGAGAACGCGGATGAACTCCATCTCGGGCGTCTCCTGATCCTTCTCCGCAGTGCCGATGAGCGCAAGACGACCGCTGCGACGAAAGCCAAGGCCATCGAGGGGATCACCAAGCTCGCGAAGTTGGATTTCCTGCTCCGATATCCGACCTGTCTCGAGCGGGCCCTGGTGAAGCTTGGAAAAGGCGCTCAAGCCTTGGCGATTGAACCCCGTGAGCGGACATCAGTGGAGACGAAGATGATCCGGTTCCGCTATGGTCCCTGGGACTCGCGCTATCGCCGGTGGTTAGGCCTCCTGTCGGCCCGCGGCCTCGTCGCCTTGAACCTGGAGGGCAATACGGTCGAGATTGGATTGACCGATGCCGGCAGATCGTTAGCCGACACTTTCCGGACGGACACGCATTTCGGCCAATTGAAGGACCGCAGCGACCTCATTGTCAAAGCCGTCGGCGCGATGACCGCCATGCGCTTGAAGGAATTTGTCTACGAGGCCGTCCCGGAGATCGTGAACATGCGGTGGGGCGAGGAAATCACGCCGTGAGGTGGGGAATGGAATGCAGTTCCGGTTAAAAGATCTTACGCTTGGCCTGCGGCAAGGCGACATTCCGATTCCCCTGGCCAATGTGCACTATTTTTGGGGTCAGATGGGAGCGGGCAAAACCAGCATCGCGCGGCTGATTGACTATTGTCTCGGCGGGAACATCGAACTCACGCCCGCGCTGCAGAATGAGTTCGTGGGAGCCAAGCTTTCGATTTCGCTTAGAGACGCCGATATAGAAATTGAACGTCAACGGGACGCGTCCCAGGTTTTCGCTTCCTGGGGCAACGGCGACGACGCCACGCAAGTCATTTTGCCCGCGCGCGACGCCGCGGGGGAGAAAATCCCCGGCACCGGCGTGGAGAACCTGTCGGATCTCATTTTCTGGCTCTCCGGCGTGAAGGCGCCGCGTGTCCGCCGCAGTAAAGTCAAGCACGACAGCGGAAGCGGCCGCCTCTCCATTCGCGATCTGCTGTGGTACTGCTACTTGGACCAAGATGAGATCGACAGCTCGTTCTTTCACTTGGATGAGAACGCTCACCCTTTCAAACGCCTCAAGAGCCGGGATGTCCTGCGTTTCGTAATCGGTTTCCATGACGAACGCGTTGCCGAGATTGAAGCGGAGCTCGATCAGCTTAGAGGCGAACGCCAAGCCACGGAGGCGAGCGTCGAAAGCCTCGGCGCGGCACTGCGCGATGTCGGCGTCGGCTCGGAAATTGAAATTTTCGGTCGGGCAGAGATCTTGGAAGCCAAGGCCGCTGATATTCAAGGCGAGATCGTAGTCGCGCGCAGGCCGGATGCTCAAAGGCCAACGGCGCACGCCGTCGATGGCCTCCGCGCCGAAGCACTTCGCCTCGGCAAGCTCATTGCCGAGATCGATGCGGCCCTCGACGATTTGCGCACCGCCAAGGATCGCGATCAGCGGCACTTGAATGAACTCGAAACGCTGTTTATCAAAGTGAACCGATCCGTGTCGGCACGCGCCATCCTGTCGAACGTTGCGTTTCACAGTTGTCCGCGGTGCACGCAACTCCTTCCGGACCGTGCCCCAGGCGACTGTTCCGTGTGCGGCCAAACGGAATATGCCGATCGCACGGCTGAGGCGGATGTCTCGATCATCGAACGGGACGCGAAGACGCGCATTGCCGAATTACGTGACATTATCGTCCGCCATGACAAGGCGCGCGAAAAACTCAGTCGCGACCGGGACGCGCTTATGGGCGAGAAGGCCCGTATTGAACGGGAAAGAAACGAACTTTCCGTTAGCTATGACTCGGCTTACCTGGCGAACATGGTGACGAAGGAACGCGAGCGCGCCGCCCTTTTGCAGGAAGCGGCAAACCTGAAGTCTCTGATGCGTTTGCCGCAGACACTAGACAGGCAGCGGGAGCGGATCGGCATCATCCAAGGCCAAGAGGAAAAGTTGCGTGCGGCCTTAAAAGAAGCCCGTGCGGCGGCCGAAAGCGATGCCACGAACCTGACGCTGCTGAAGGACTATTTTCTCGATTGTCTCGTCCGGTCCGGCATTCCCGGGATCACGCGATCCGACAAGGTCGAGATTTCCGCCACTACCTTTTACCCGGAAATTCTCGGGCCAACTGCGGAAGATCCCACGGTCACTTCGTTTGCCACGATTAGCAGTGGCGGCAAGAAGACGCTGTTTAAGACCTGCTTTGCCATTGCCGTGCACCGGCTAGCCGCTGGAATCAAGGCGCCACTTCCCGACGTGCTCATCATCGATTCTCCAATGAAGAATATCAGCGAACGTGAAAACCGCGCGCAGTTCAAAGGATTTTACAACATGGTCTATGAGCTCAAGGCTGGTGAGCTCAGCGACCATCAGATCATTTTGATCGACAAGGAATTCGCGCCGCCGCTCAAGGAGCTCGGCGTCGATGTTGTGTCCCGGCACATGCGTCCCGACGATAATAAGAATCCCCCGCTCATTCCCACCTATCGCGGCAAGTAGCCCGTGCCTGCGTTAGTGCGTGGAAGCGCCGGCTTATTTTGTCGTGCCATGAAGTCACGAGATCGGTGGGTTTATTGTACTGCCGCGCGCGGACAGTCTGCGCTTTAGAAGCGTGCGCACGGCGGGCGCGCGACGAATTCGCTTCGTAAACCGGAAGTCGTCAATCGCATGAAGTTAATCCGCAAACACCATGACCTGCACGTGGATTTGCCGGAGTTGCTTTGGGCCGATTTGCTCCGATTTCCTCGATCCCACTTCAAACCTCCTTTTTCGGCTCGTCGCTGTTTTAGCAATATCAACGTGTTGATGAAGCGCCGCACGATGAGTAACGAATTTAACGCGAAAAGGCCTACTAGGCGGCGCGATTTTGTTTTCCACCCCGGAGACGGGCGCCCAGCCGGTCTGCGCGCAGGTGGGTATATCTGGCGAGCATCGCGGGCGTAAGGTGCCCCGTGATCGTCATGATCTCGTGATCCCGAAGGTCAGTCAGCTCGAACAGACGGGAAATCGCCTCATGCCGAAGATCGTGCCAGCGAAGACCAGGAAACTCCTTCTCCGTGATGACTTCCCGGAACGCGTGGATCACACCGCGAGCGGTTTCCACGGTAAGAACCGTAGCTTCGGGATCAGGCTTTTTGTTCATGCGCAGCGACCGGAACGCCGCCACCGCGCGGCGGGACAATGGAACGCGCCGCGGCCGGTCGTTCTTCGTTTTCGGAAGGTCGACGTGCGGGAACTCCGTGTCGAGCTTGACCCGGCGCCAAACGAGACCGGCCAGTTCACCCTGCCGGAGGCAGGTCTCCAAGGAGATGGCGACGGCGGCCCGGAGCCAGGGGCGAGACGACGTTCTCGCCGTTTTAAGCAGCTTCAATTCCTCGCCCTCCCAGAGGCGACGGTCGCGACCGTCGGGCTTGGGCGGCCGGACACCCGGTTTCACGGGGTTATCGAGAGGCACCTTGTGCGCCCGCGACCATATTTGGATTAGCTTCGATAGGGCATTGAGGCGATGAATACAGGTCTGGGCACCGCCGTCCGCTTCGGGGCCTATGACCTCGCCATCTTCGGCATTGTCCTCATCCAGGACCTTCCTACGCCATTCTATGAGGTCCCAGTCGTGGATGCCGGCAATAGACCAGTTGGCGAGGTCGGTCGTCTTCCAATAGCGCCATTTGGAGTTCAGGTTCTTGCCGTTAGCGCCAGGGCCGGCATGACCATTGTCTATGGCCCAGTCGCACGCCTTGTCGAGGGTCGTCGCCTTCGCTTCCCGAAGGTCCACAACGTCGTCGCCAGTGACCTTTCCCTCCATGACCCGTTCCCAGGCCTTGGCTTCGCGCATAGTCTCGAAGGTCTCACTAACGTAGGCACCGTTGCGACGTACCTGAACGCGAAACTGGTGAGGACCGCGGACTTGGATGGACATTTGGCGGCACCTTTGCTTCCGGGGTGTTCGGAAGGATTTGTGCCAAATTGTGCCAAAAAAGGCTACTAACCTTAACGGGTATCATCTAAGTCATTGAAAATATTGGAGCGGGTGAAGGGAATCGAACCCTCGTCGTAAGCTTGGAAGGCTTCTGCTCTACCATTGAGCTACACCCGCGTCGGCCCCCGTTTTACGGGAAGTCGGCTATAGCCAGCAAGGAAATTGCGCGCTGCAATCAGGCATGACAACGCGTTCTTTTCGTTTTCACCATATTTACGTCGCGACCACCTCGCTATAGCGCGCGCAGGGCCGCCGCCGTGGCGTCGTCGGCGGGATAGAAGGCCTCCAGCGATATCTCGGATAGCGTGATCTCCACAGCGGTTCCAAACACCGTGACGGTGCTGAAGAACGATAGCACTCCGTGAGGCGTGCGCAGTTTCAAGGGAATCGCGATTTCATCCTCGACCACGGTCGTAAGCATTTCCGTCGGCGCCGGGTAGGCGCTGATCTCCTCAAGCAGGGTCTTCAGCGCGGGGTCGCGCGTCAATCTTACTTGTCTCCGCGTGCGCTCGATCAGATGGTGCCGCCATTCGGCGAGATTGGCGATCATCGGCGCGAGCCCCTTGGGATGGAGGCTGAGGCGGAGCACGTTCACGGGCGGCTTGAGTAGGCTGGAGTCGACGCCGCCGATCAGTGCCGTAACGGGTGCATTCGTGGCGATCATGTCCCAACCGCGATCCACGGCGAGGGCTGGGAAGGGCTCGTGGGCTTGCAGGATCTGCTCGACGGTGGCGCGTGCGCGCACCAGAGCGGGATCATTGATGGCGCGCTCGCGATAGATCGGGGCGAAGCCGGCGGAAAGGAGCAGCGCATTACGCTCGCGCAGAGGAACGTCAAGGTGATCGGCCAGATGAACGATCATGTCGCGCGAAGGCGCTGACCTGCCGCTCTCGATGAAACTCAGGTGTTTCTGCGAGATATTGGCTTCGCTGGCTAAGTCCAATTGACTCATACGGCGCTGCTCGCGCCACGCCCGCATCAATTGGCCGACGGTAGCTGACATTTGGGTCATGGCAGCCAGTCTAAGGAGCCTCTGAATGGGTGGCAATTACATCCCAGGTTATGAGCCCATGAAAAAACATCGCGGCTATTACCTCCCGCTTAATCGCTTTCGCTCCCCCGCTTCGGCAGCATCGTCCGCGTTCGAAACCCTCTCATGGAGATGACGATGCAAAATACCACCGCAGCGACGGCCCATATCGGCGGGCTTTTTTCTCACCCGTTGTTTCTGCGCCGGATCCTCTTGCTCGACGCGGCGATCTGCGTCGCGACCGGCCTTGTCATGGCCACGGGCGCGGCGACGGTTTCTCAACTTACTCAGCTTCCGTCCGCGCTTCTGAGCGTGGCCGGCGCCAGCCTATTCCCCATAGCGCTGTTCATGGCGTTGGTGGCGACGCGCAGGCCGATCCCGTCCGCGGGCGCCTGGCTCGTGATCCTGGGTAATGCGGGTTGGGTGATCGGTAGTCTCGCCCTGCTCACCGGCACGGTTCCTTTCAACGCGCTCGGGGCCGCCTTTGTCTTGACACAGGCGTTGGCCGTGGCGGGTCTCGCGGTTCTGGAAACAATCGCTGTGCGGAAACGCTAGCGGAGCATGTTGGCGTTGTGCTGCGCGCCCGTGAAGAAGCGCGAACACCGCGTGCGCAATTATTCGGATTAATCGCGTTTCCGCTTTATTCGGTTTTGCGCGCGCGGCGGTCTTTGACGTCAGCGCGTCGGAATTGCGAGATCGTGGAACATAGCCTGGCCGTTCATCTCCGGCAGCTTCTCGGCGTCATGGCAGGCCATGCACGTGGTCCGCGCCTTGGCGAAGGCTGCCCAGGCTTTGGTGCTATCGCCGCTCTCAAAGGCGGTTTTCACTTCGGCGTGGACGCCGCTGGCGAACAGCAGCGCTTCGGCGTTGGCGCGGCGCGCGGGACGCTTCAAGTATCCGTTCTCGATGGTGGTCTTGATCTTGTCCCAATGATAGGCCGCGAGCTTAAAGTTGCTGCGCTTCAGCGCATCATGGATGCCTTCATAGCGGTAACCGACTTCCCACATGGGCTGGTCGAAGCCGCGCAGGTAGCGCTGCAGCAGCTTGAAGCGTTCGGTGTCGTCGGGGGCGTCCAGCAGCCAGTCGTTGGACGGCGGCTTGGGGGCGTTTTGAGCGGCGGCGTAACCCAGGCCGAAGGCGGTCACGGCTACTGTGACGGCCAATGCGGTGATACCGGCGATAAGGCGTTTCATGAAATCCTCCCATGTTGCAGCGCTGTCATATTCGCTTCATGATAACGGGCAGGCCGGGCGCTGTAAGTCAGTTAATGAAACAATCACGATGGGCGGAAGCTGATAGGCCGCCGCTTTATTCAAAGTTTCATACAGGCGACGCGCGGCTCGATTATTCATAGGACTTTGCACCCTTATGTAACGAGCGTCATGAGCCAGAAACCGCCTGCCTTAACGTCACCCTCCCGCCGTGCGGTTTTGGCCGCGGGCGCCGCCGTGGCCGCCGACGCCGCGGTCCGTCCGCTCATGGCGGGTGAACCGCCGCCGCCCGCGCCGGCCGTGGTGAAAGACCTTAAGGATAAAACCTCGACGCTGACTTTTACCGAGATCGCGCACGGTCTCGATGACAACCACCATGTATCGCCCGGACACACCACGCAGATTTTGCTGCGTTGGGGCGATCCGGTGCTGAAGGGCGCGCCCGCCTGGACGCCGACGACGCAAACGCCCGAGGCCCAGAAACTGCAATTCGGCTATGACAACGACTACATCGCCTTCATGCCGCTGCCTTACGGTTCAAAGTCTTCCACCAGCGGTTTGTTGTGCATCAATCATGAATCATCGCGCCACGCTCTCATGTTCCCGGGCTACCCGGCGCCGCGCCCGGACGAACTGCCTAAAGACCTCGTGGATATTGAGATGGCCGCGCACGGCCACACGGTGGTGAAGATCGACCTGAAAGGCGGCGCGTGGACCGTGGACCCCACGAGTTCTTTCAATCGCCGCACCATGGCGACGACCGAGGTCGACATCTCCGGGCCTGCCGCAGGCCACAAACGCATGCAAACCACCGAGGATCCCACCGGAAAACATGTCCTTGGCGCGCTGGCGGGCTGCGCGGGCGGCTATACGCCCTGGGGCACGGTGCTGCTGGCCGAAGAGAATATTCACCATTTCTTCGGCGGCGATCCCAAGAAGACCACCGAAACTTTTGGCCTTCAGGCCATGGGCATCGGCACCGAACGCTATTACGGCTGGTACAATTACTATCAGCGCTTCAATGTCGAGAAGGAGCCGAACGAGCCTAACCGCTTCGGCTGGATCGTGGAGATCGATCCGTTCGACCCCGCGGCCAAGCCTGTAAAGCGCACGGCCCTGGGCCGCTTCAAGCACGAAAGCGCCACCATCGCCGTCACGCGTGACCGCCGCATTGTCGCTTACCTCGGCGACGATGAAGTGTTTCAGTTCATCTACAAGTTTGTCAGCGCCAAGCCCTATGACGCGAAAGCCCGAGACCTCAATGCCGGGCTGTTGGACGAAGGCACGCTCTATGCCGCGCGCTTTAACGCCGACAACACTATTACCTGGCTCCCGCTGATCTGGGGCAAGGGACCGCTGCGTGAGGACAACGGCTTCGACAGTCAGGCGGAAGTGCTGATCGATGCGCGCCGCGCCGCCAAGCAACTGGGCGCCACGTCCATGGACCGTCCCGAGGACATCGAGGTCCATCCCAAAACCGGCAGCGTCTTCGTTACCTTGACCAAGAATTCCAAGCGCACGCCGCTGATGGTGGACGCCGCCAACCCGCGCCCCCGCAACCGTGCCGGTCACATCCTGGAGATCATGCCCATGGGCGCGAACGGCGAGGTCGATCATGCCGCCACCACCGCGCGCTGGCGCATTCTGTTGAAAGGCGGCGATCCCGCGCAGCGCAAAAGTGATACGGCCTATAACGCCGGTATCACGGAAAATGGTTGGCTGGCCTGTCCCGATAATCTGGTGTTCGACAACCAAGGGCGTCTGTGGATCACCACCGACGGCGGCAACGACTTCGGCATCGCAGACGGCATCTGGGCTACGGATGTGGACGGACCCGGCCGGGCGCTGACGCGCCACTTCTTCCGGTGCCCCGATGGGGGGGAAGTGACCGGACCTGCCTTTACGCCGGACGGCACGACGTTGTTCTGCGCCGTGCAGCATCCGGGCGATATCGAGGACGCGCATTTTTCCAGCGCGCCGAAAAGCTGGCCGGACTTCAAGGAGGGCGTCCCGCCGCGTCCGAGCGTCGTGGCGATACGCCGCACCGACGGGAAGGTCATCGGCTAGGCGTGAATGTATCGCGCGACCAGCAGGATTCTCACGTTCTGATAAACGAATTCCCCGCACGCGCTTTCACGCGGCGGGGAATGACGATTAAGTTCCCGTCTGTATCCGGGTTAGAACGCGTAGCGCGCCACCAGTTGCAGTACCGGACCCGACTTCTCGGATTCCAGTTCGTATTCGTCGAAGCTGCGTGTCGTCTGATCGCCGATGGTATTGAACTTGTTGAAGACTTCCTTCTTGCGGTAGTTGAGCAAGTTGGAGCCGGTGAAGCGCACCACGAAGTTCGATGTGATTTTCTTTTCAATGAAGGCTTCCAGATCGGAGCCGTAGGTGGTGCGGACCTCTTCACCGACGATGCGGCCATAGGCCGCGCCCTGCTTACGGTAGGTCACGCCGAAGGCGGCGCCCCACGTGGGCAGGTCTTGGATGAAGCCGGTGTTCACCACGTATTTGGCCTGATCGTTGAAGCGCCGTGATCCGAAGTTGTCGGAAAGCTTGCTGTCCAGCCACGATGCGTTGACGAAGATGCCGGTGTCGGGCAGGCCGATGACGCCCAGCGGCGTCGAAAGGTCGAACTCCACGCCGTAGACTTCGCCGCTACCCGTGTTAGCGGAGCTGAGCACGAAGGTGCCTGCCCCTTCGCTGCCGACGACGCCGGTGTTGACGTCCTCAATCACGTCGCTGATGTCGCGGTAGAAGAAGTTCAGGCCGACGACGCCTTTGCGGCCGAGGTAGTGCTCGTAGCCGACGTCGAAACCCCAGGCCTTTTCGGGACGCAGCAGTGGATTGCCGACGAAGTCGTTCTCGCCTTTCTCCGCGAGAAGCACGGCGGGCGACATGTCGTTGAAGTTCGGACGACGCACGGTGCGCGAGCCCGAGATCGAAATGCGATCTTGCTCCGTGAGGCTCCACCGAATATGGGCCGAAGGCAGCAGCGTGTTGTAATCGGTATTGGTGCGCTGCGTGGCCGCCGGGGCGGTCAGGTCGTTGATCTCCACATCCGTGGTTTCATACCGCAGACCGGCTTCCCACTTCAGAGGGCCGGCGTCACCCGAGAACATGATGTAGGGGTCGATACGGCGTTCTTCGATGGTGCTGAGGCCGCCCGGCACGGGCGCGTAGCCCGTGAACGTCGGCGGAATGGTCGGGCGTGCCGCGGGTGGATTCGGGATGTTAAAGCGGTTGCGCACAGCGACAATGTTGGTGTCGCGGTCCTTCTGGTTAAACTGCAAGCCGGCTTCCGCTTTCAGCATATCGCTGAACTTGTGTTCATGCTCCAGCTTGGCCGAGATTTCCGTGTCTTCGAGGTCGTTAAGTTCAGAATCTCCGGTGTAGCGGTCGTCATCGGGGAAGGGCACGGCGTCGCGGCGGTACTCGAACTCCTGCTCCAGATTGTTGGTCTTGTCGGTAAACGCGGCGTAGCCGAGCTTCAGACTGGTTTCGCCGCCCAGCATCGGGAATTTGTAGCGGGCGTTGACGCCGTAGTTGTCCTGCTGGATGTCTTCCGTCTGCAACGTGCGTGTATCGGTATTCGGCGAGGTCAAGACGCCGTCGATGTATTCGATCGAGTCTTCGAACTCCTCACGGTCGGTCCGGACGAAGAATCCATCGACCTTGAACTCGCCCGGGCCGATGGGAACGATGTAGCTTCCGTTGAAAGAGTAGTCGGTGCCGTCGCGGGTGTCGGCCTGGGTTTCGATGTTATCCAGTGTGCCGCCCGGTGCGTCGTAGCGTTCGCTGATTTTCAGCTTCGGATTGCGGCGGCCCTGCACGTTGACGCCCAGGAGGATGCGGCCAGGGCCGGCTTCGCCGCCGTAAACGCCGCCGGCCGTGCCGCGGAGTTCGCCATCGCGGAAGCGCGAGCCGCCGGCGCGCACATAGCCGCCTTCAAGGGAGTTGCCGTCGCGCAGAACGATGTTGAGCGCGCCGCTGACGGCGTCGCCGCTGCGGTTGGCCGAGCTGTTGCGCACGACTTCCACGCGCTCGATCAATTCCGCAGGGATACGGTCGACGAAGAACGAACGGTCCAGGCCGCCGCCGGGCACTTTTTCGCCGTTGATGAGGATTTGCGTATAGCCGGAATCAAGGCCGCGCAGGCGCGCGCCGTCGGATTCCGAAACGTCCGACAGAAACTGAACGCTGGACACGCGTTTCAGCGCGTCGCCCGCGGTGACCGGCTCAAACCGCTGAAAGTATTCCAGGTCGTAGGACAGGACCGGCGCGGCGGTTTCGGTGCGGTCGCGGAAAACGACGCCGTTCACGACAACTTCCTCAACGGCCGTCTGCGGCACTTCGCGGACGGCATCGGCCATTTGCTCTTGTGCGGTCGCGGCGGCGGTCATCATCGCGATGGGCGCAACGGACGCCAGCGCAAAGGCTCTGAACTTTTTCATTTTTAGGAATCCCCAAGTGAGCGCCGCCGAGAGTGACGGCCGTGGGGTGCGATAGCAGACGAGTCATGACAGCTCTTTTTCAGTGCCGTGACAGTTCAGCGACGAGTCGCATTCGCATCCCCAAAACAAAATTTATGTGGCATATAAGCATCACGCGATTTCACGAATTCGTCACACAAGGCGCGCGCGTACTCCGTAGATATTGCGCCACTGTTTCAGTTGATCGACGTAAGGATGGTGAGATGCGTTTTGTGCTGATGTCGTCCGTGGCGGCGAGTGTTCTCTTGGCGGGCTGTAACGCCGAGGAAGACAAAACCAATCGACCGCCGCCGAAGGATCCCGCGGCCGTTGTCGCCGCCACCGTTGAAACCGTCGCCATGAAAAACGCAGGCGATGCCGCCGACGATCCGGCGATCTGGATCGATGCCGCCGATCCCTCGCGCAGCGTCATCATCGGTACCAACAAGAAAGCGGGCCTCGGAGTCTACGGCCTCGATGGCGCGGAGCTGTCGTTCCGGGCCGACGGACGCATGAACAATGTCGACATTCGCCAGAACGTCGTGCTGGGCGGCCGGAGCTTCGACGTGGTCGTGGCCTCCAACCGCACGGCCAAGACTCTCGATGTCTATAAGTTCGACGGCGCGACGCGCACACTGGCCCCGCTGCTGCAGGCGGCGACGGCGTTCCCCGATCCCTACGGCATCTGCCTTTATCACAGCGCCAAGACCGGCGTGCTGTACGCTTTCATGAACGACAGCAACGGCACGCTGGGCCAATGGATGATCTCCTCCACCGACGGCGTGAAGGTCAAAGCTGATTTTCTGCGCAGTTTCATGGTCGGCGAGAAGGACTCGCAGGCCGAAGGTTGTGCCGCCGACGATCGCCAGGGCTTACTGTTCGTCGCTGAAGAAGATGTTGGTCTGTACGCCTATGACGCCGAAGATCTAAGCAAAGCGCGTGTCGTGATCGATACGGTGGCGGGTGGCCATTTCACGGCGGATGCCGAAGGCGTGGCGGTGGTTTACGAAGGCGAGGCCGGCGGCTACATCATGGCCTCAAGCCAGGGCTCCAATTCCTATAACGTCTACGACCGAACGGCGCCGTTTGCATTTCGCGGTGCTTTCGTGATCAAGGACGGCACCGCGTCCAATGGCGCGCCCATCGACGGCGTGGAAGACACCGACGGTATAGATGTCACCAGCGCACCCTTGGGCCCGGCTTTCCCGGGCGGCGTCTTCATCGCCCAAGACGGCGCGAACTTTGAAGGGCCCGAAAAAAAGAGGGCGCTGCAGAATTTCAAGCTGGTGCCGTGGCCTGTTATCCGGGAGGCCTTGAAGCTACCTGCACCCATGGCGGAGGCCGCCCCGCCGGCGGCCCCGCAATAAGGCGTCCGAAACGCCTCAAAAAGAGCCCTATGGGCTTGATGTCCCGAAGGATTGAGGGTACACGCCTTGCTGCGCAAAACGGCGCCGGGGATGCCTCGGCGCGTGATCACGAAGGATGTGAAGGGCTATGTCGAAAGAGAAATTCCAACGGAATAAGCCGCACTGCAACATTGGCACGATTGGCCACGTTGACCATGGCAAGACGTCGCTGACGGCGGCGATCACGAAGGTACTGGCGGAGA
>JAIEMI010000042.1 GCA_019752235.1 Rhodospirillaceae bacterium | reverse complement strand
GGTGTCTTTTTCGCTCACGCCCAAAGCCGCGTAGCGCAGCGCGCCGGTTTGGCGGCGGCGTGTGCGCAAAGGCTCCCACAGGCTTGGTGGATACACGTTATATTCGGGCGTCTCTTTAATCCCGGCTTTGAGCTTGGCGGCGATCACCGCCTTGAAGTCCGCGAGATCCTGGCCGCCGAGGGCGTAGACCTTCCAAGGCTGGAGATTGCCGCCGGACGGCGCGCGGCGGGCGAGGTCTAAAATGTCGCGTATGACATCGCCCGGGACCGGATCGGGACGGAAGGCGCGGATCGCCATGCGGCGTGTAACAGCTTCGCTGACATTCATGAGCAATCCCTCGCGTATATATATGTGATCACCTTCGCATCAGCGGTAACCCGCGCGCCCCGTTTTATCAAGCGGGTGTGTTATCAAGACCATAGCTGGTTGTCGCGGCCAAGGGGCTGCCCTAGACTGGCGCCCGAGGGAAAGTCAGCACGGGTTTCGGGAGGATTTCCATGCGTGGGTTTACGCTAGGGCTGGGCATTGCCGCAGCCGTCGGTGTTTCTGCCATTGCGCTGACCGCTTGCGATCAAAAAGTCGATTGGAGCAAGCCCGCGAAGTCCGAATGGCCCATGGGCGGCGGCGATTGGGGCAATACGCGCTACTCCGCCCTCGACAAAATCAACACCACCAACGTGAAGACGCTCGGCGGCGCATGGCTGCGCAAAGTGGACGCGGCCAGCAGCGGCTTTGGCGGACGCGGCACACCCGTTGTCGCCGACGGAAAAATGTTCATCTCGGGCGGCGCGCAAATGATCGCGCTCGACCCCGTCACCGGCGAGGACATCTGGACTTATAAGCCCGCCGAAGGCGCGACCACGCGCGGCGTGACCTTGGGCGAAGGCAAGGTGTTTGTCGGTCTGTCGGGCGCGCGCATCGCCGCCGTCGACCTCGCCACCGGCAAGGAGCTTTGGGTCGGACGCGTAGGTGACGATCCGCCGCTGCGCGGCCAGGCGATTTCGAGCCCGCCGGCTTATGCGAAAGGCATCGTCGTCAGCGGCATGGCCAACGGCGACTACGGTTTCCGCGGGCGTGTCGTGGGTCTGGACGCCAAGACCGGCAAGGAAGTTTGGCGTTTCTATGCCGTGCCGGGCCCCGGCGAGCCGGGCCATGAAACCTGGGACCAGACCAACGAAGACTGGAAGCGCGGCGGCGGCGGCGTCTGGACGACGCCCGCGGTCGATCCCGATCTCGATATGGTCTACTTCGGCACCGGCAATCCGGTTCCGCAGTTCGCCGGCGAAACGCGCGGCGGCGACAACCTCTATACCGACAGCGCCGTGGCGCTCGATCTCAAGACCGGCAAAGTAAAGTGGCACTACCAGATTGTGCACCATGACATCTGGGAAGCCGATCTCGGCACCCCGCTCGTGCTGTTTGTCTCCAACGTCGGCGGCAAGAAAGAAAAAGCCGTCGGCGTGATGTCGACCTACGGCGAGCTGTTCATGCTCAACCGTGAAACCGGCAAGCCGATTTGGCCGGTGGAAGAACGCGCCGTGCCGCAAAACGCGCATCAGAAGACCGCGGCGACGCAGCCGCATCTGGTGGGCGCCGATCAAATCGGTTCGCGGTGCGTGCGCGAGGACCGCGTGCCGGAAGGTTTCAAGGCCGCGTGCCAGTTCGATCCGCACAACTACGACACGCCGAACTTCATGTATCCGATCCTGCACACGCGCCAGGCCCCCATGGCCTACAGCCCGCAGACGGAAATGTTCTATGCCACGTCTTCCGAGTGGCCGTTCTGGATGAAGCGCTTCGAAGATCCCTGGTACTTCGTGGCCGTGCCGACGGGTGCGGGCATCAAGTACTCCGGCCAGCTGACGGCGCTGGATGCCAAAACCAACAAGATCGCCTGGCAGAAGGATCTGCCGTACGAAATTCAGAACGGCGGCGGCGTCACCGCGACCGCCGGCGGCCTGATTTTCCACGGCGAGCCCGACGGCAACCTGCAGGCCTACAACGCCAAGACCGGCGAACGGCTCTGGCAGTTCCAGACCGGCGCCAACGCCAACAATCCCGTGGCTACCTATGAAGTGAAAGGCGAGCAGTACGTCTCGCTGGCGACGCCGGTCGGCATCTGGGCCTTCAAGCTCGGCGGCACCGTACAGCCGCTGCCGGCCCCGACGCCGCCGGTTCCGGAAAGCCGCTTCGCCGGCCGCATTGTCGCCACCGAAGAGATCACCATGTCGGCGCACATCCAGGACACCGGCCTGGTCGATAAGGTCCGCGAGGCCTACGACGAGTACGCCTTCATGCCGGCGCGCGCCAAGGTGACCCTCGGCACGAAGGTGAAGTTCACCAACGCCGGTAAGGAAACCCACACGGCCAATGCGCTCGACGGCTCCTGGACCACGGGGCCCATCGCGCCCGGAAAGTCCGCCACGGTGACGTTCAACAAACCGGGCACCTATGCCTACAGCTGCAGCGAACATCCGTTCTCGCAAGCGCAGCTCATCGTCGAGGAATAATCACCATCACCATTTAATCCGGGGAGGATTGCATGCGTTCACGTAAACTTTGGAGGAGCGTCGCATTGGCGCTCAGTGTTTCGGCCATCGCTCTGACGGGCTGCGGCCAAGATAGTAGCGGTAATTTGACCAAGCCCGCGGGCAAGGACTGGCCCACGGTCGGCGGCGATTGGGGCAACACGCGCTTCTCGACGTTGAAACAGGTGACGCCGGCCAACGCCAAGGATGTGGGCGCGGCCTGGGTGACGAAGTTCGAGGACAGCAGGCCCGTCGGCACGCCGATCGTTGCCAACGGCGTGATGTTTGTGACGACCACGTCGGACGTCTACGCGTTGAATCCGAAGACCGGTGAGAAGATCTGGAGCGTGAAATCGCCGCACGCGATGCACGGTACGTATAAGGGCTCCGCCGTTGGCGGCGACATGCTGTTTGTCGGCACGGGTAACGGCCGCATCATGGGCCTGACACAAAAGACCGGCGAAATTGTCTGGGATTCCCGCCTTGCCGACGAAGGCGCCACGAAAGGCCAGTTCGTCGCCTCCGGCCCGACCTATACGGATGGCGTCGTGGTTGTGCCCATGGCCAACGGCGATTTCGGTATCCGCGGCCGCATCATGGGCTTCGACGCGAAGACGGGCGAACAGCTTTGGCGCTTCAACACCACCCCCGCCAACAAGGATGAACCGGGCTGGGACACCTGGCCGCAGGATCACCAGGATTGGCAACCGGGCGGCGGGGGCGTGTGGATCCATGGCGCCTACGACCCGGAACTCGGCTTGATTTACTACGGCATCGGCAATCCGATTCCGCAGTGGGGCGGCGAGCTGCGCGCGGGCGACAACCTGTTCAGCGGTTCCGTCGTTGCGCTAGACGTGAAGACGGGCAAGTTGGCGTGGCACTTTCAGGTGGTGCACCACGACATCTGGGAAGCCGATCTTGGCACCCCGCCGATCCTTTTTGAGTCGGAAGTAGACGGCAAAAAGGCGAAGGCGATCGCCATCACCACGACCTATGGACAGATCTTCATGCTGGACCGCAAGACCGGCAAGCCGATCTGGCCGGTGGAAGAGCGCCCCGTGCCGCAGAACGCGCGCCAGAAGACATCGCCGACGCAGCCGTTCCTGGTGGGCGCTGATCAGATCGGTCCGCGCTGCGTGGATCAGGCGATGATACCGAAGGGCTTCAAGGCGCTGTGTCAGTTCGACCCGGTCGACTACGACACCCCGAACGCGATGTATCCGATTCTGACCACGCGCGCGGCCCCCATCAGCTACAACCCCGTCACCAAGGCGTTCTACGCCTCGGGCGCCATCTGGCCCTATTGGATGCACCGTTTCGAAGACGGCAAGTTCTTCGACGCCGGTTCGTCGGCGCCGGGCATCAAGTACAAGGGCCTGCACGCGGCGATGGACGCCAAGACCAACAAGCTGCTGTGGCAGAAGGAAGTGCCTTTCCAGACGCAGCAGAACGGCAGCGGATTCATCTCCACCGCTTCCGGCGTGCTGTTCCGCGGCAATGCCGGCGGCACGGTCGAAATCATCGACGCCAAGTCCGGTGACCAGATCTGGCAGTTCCAGACCGGCGGCAGCGCCAACCAGCCTCCTTCCACTTATGAAGTGGATGGCGAGCAATACTTCGCCATCGCGTCCACGACGGGCCTTTGGACTTTCAAGCTCGGCGGCAAGGTCGAGCCGCTGCCCGCGCCGCCCGCGCCGCCGACCGAAACCACGTTCACGGGACGGATCGTCCCGGCCGAAGAGATTATCCTCAGCCCGACCAAGAAGGACAGTGGGCTGGAGTTCGTGCGTGAAGCGGTCGACGAGTACGGCATCGCGCCGCAACGCGCGAAGGTGACGGTCGGCCAGAAAGTGACGTGGACCAACCGGGGCAAGGAAACCCACGAAGTCGCCGCCGTTGACGGTTCGTGGACGACAGGGCCCATCGCGCCCGGCAAGTCGGCCAGCCTCACGTTCGATCACCCCGGCGTGTTCACTTACAATTGCAAAGAACACGAGTGGTCCTACGGCGAACTGACCGTGGAAGAATAAAGCGGTCAGGCTAAAATCAGTGGGGCTGCGGGATCTGTGTCCCCAGCCCCATTTTTTTGAAGATTCCTCTGGTGAATCGATGAGAGCAGCAGCACGGCGGACCTCTCTGCAGCGCCTTGTTCTATGCGTTATCGCGGCTGTGTTTATTTCGACGCCATCCGTGAGCGCCGAGACGTCGGTCGATGTCGCCCTGGTCTTGGCGGTGGATATTTCCGAAAGTATCGAGGTGGTCGATGGGAAAGTTCAGCGTAACGGCTATCTCACCGCCCTGCGAAGCAAGGAGTTCATCGACTCCGTGCGCGCCGGCCCCATCGGCCGCATAGCGGTTACCTATGTCGAGTGGTCGGGCCCCGCCGAGCAGAAGCAGTTGGTGCCGTGGCGCGTTATCTCCGATGCGGCGAGCGCCGAATCCTTTGCCGCCGAGCTGGAAATACATCCTGTGCGCTCCCTCGGCCCGACGTCGATCAGCGGCGGCATCGATTTTTCCGCCCAACTGCTGAAGGACAACGGTTATCGCGCGGCGCGCAGGATCATCGATATTTCCGGCGAGCGCTGCGACGATTGCGATACCATGGCCGGACGGTCGGTGACCGCCGCGCGTGATGACGCCGTGAAAGCGGGCATCACCGTGAACGGTCTTCAGATCATCTTCCCGCCGCGTCCGGGGAAAACAGTTCACAAACATATCACCGACTATTTTCAAAAACAGGTCGTGGGCGGACCAGGGTCTTTTGCCTTTACCGTGCGCAAGCCGGAGGATTTCAGCGAGGCCCTGATCCGCAAACTCAGCCTGGAAATTGCCGGCAGTCTCAGGCCCCAAGGATAGATCGTCGCGATGAACAAGCTGCTGATCGGCGGCGCGGCGGTGGTGCTGGGCATCGCCGGATTTGCCTATAACGCGTGGCAAAGTCCCGCCCGCAAGATCACGCACGCGGGCAAGGAGTGGGTGACGGTCCATGGTGATTGGGCCAACACGCGCTATTCGACACTGGATCAGATCAACACCGCCACCATCAAAAATCTCGGCGGCGCGTGGTTCCACGAGTTTGAAGGTGAAAGTTCCTACGTCAATCCCGTGATCGGCAACGGGTTGATGTACATCACGGCGGGCGCGAAGGTGTACGCGCTTGATCCGAAGACCGGCGCCACGGTCTGGATTCACAAACCGTCCGCGCCCGCGCATGGCCTCTATAAAGGTGTCGCGCTCGGCGAAGGCCTGGTGTTCGTCGGCCTGTCGAACGCGCACATCGTTGCCGTCAGACAGGAGACCGGCGAGCAGGTGTGGCAGGGGCTGATTGGCGACGCGCGCGGACCGGTCACGGCCGCCGCCTCCATGGGCGGCGGCACCATGACGGCGGGCCAGCTGATTTCCGCCGGGCCCACGTATGTGGATGGCCTTGTCATCAGCGGGCTGGCCATCGGCGATTACGGCGTGCAGGGGCGTATCGTCGCGCTCGACGCCAAGACCGGCAAACAGGTGTGGCGTTTCAACGCCGTGCCCAATGAAGGCGAACCGGGATCGGAAACCTGGCCCGCCGACCGTTCTACCTGGCAGCCGGGCGGCGGCGGCGGCGTATGGATGAATGGCGCGGTCGATCCGGACCTGGGTTTGATCTATTTCGGCGTTGGCAATCCGGTGCCGCAGTGGGGCGGCGAAGCGCGTAAGGGCGACAACCTCTACACCAGTTCCGTCGTCGCGCTCGACATCAAGACCGGAAAGCTGCGCTGGCACTTCCAGGTGACGCGTCACGACCTGTGGGAAGCCGAGCTGGGCGCGCCGCTGATTTTGTTCGAGCCGGAGTTCGAAGGCAAAAAACACAAAGCGGTCGCGGTGATGCACACCTACGGCTACATGTTCGTGCTCGACCGTGAGACCGGCAAGCCGGTGTATCCCGTCGAAGACCGCCCGGTGCCGCAGAATCCGCGCCTGTTCACGGCGGCCACGCAGCCGTTCCCCGCGGGCGCCGATCATATGGGTTCACGCTGCACGCCGGAGGAATTGATCCCCGCAGGCTTCAAGGCCATGTGTCAGTTCGATCCCATCGACTACGACATGCCCAACGCCATGTATCCGATGATGACGACGCGCGCCGCGCCCTTGGCCTTCAACCCGGAGACCAAATATTTCTACGCCGCGGGCGCCAACTGGTTCTCGTGGATCAAACGCACCGAAGATCCGAAGTTCTATATGGTGCTGCCGCAGGTGCCGGGCATGAAGTTCGAGGGTCTCCTGGCGGCCTTCGACAGCCGCACCAACAAACTCGTCTGGCAGAAGAAGGTGCCCTACCGCACGCAACATAACGGCAGCGGTTTCACCACCACCAAGGGCGGCCTCTTGTTCCACGGCAATACCGACGGCCTGTTGGATGCTTACGACGCCAAGAGCGGCGATCTGTTGTGGCAATTCCAGACCGGCTTCGACGCCAATCAACCGGTCGCGATCTATGAAGCCGACGGCGAACAATATGTAGGTCTCGTGACCAAGGGCGGCGTTTGGGCCTTCAAACTCGGCGGAACCGTGCCGCCGTTGGAAGCGCCGCCAGCCTTCAAAGAACATGCGCCGCCGGCGGAATCCGCCTTTGGCGGCCGAGTTGTCGAAACGAGCCAAATTGTCGTTGGCGCGACGGTCCGTGACGCAGGGTGGGTCGAGAAGGTCCGCGAATCCTTCGACGAGTATGCGTTTCAACCGGTGCGGGCGAAGGTCAGGCGCGAAGGCAGGGATGCCAAAGTCACATGGACCAACACCGGCAAAACGCCTCATTCTATTGCAGCGCAAGATGGTTCGTGGCGCACCGGCGAAATCGCGCCGGGCAAATCTGTTACACTCAGTTTCAAATCACCTGGAACGTTCACATATATTTGTAATGAGCATCCTTGGTCCTATGGACAGTTGATTGTTGAGGAGTAAGGAGGCACATTTTGGCATCAGTTTGCGGAGGTCGAACGGCGCATAAGCGCTGTGCATGTCCTCTGCTTTCGTGCGTGGAATGGTGTCCGCGCAATCCGTGTGGGAGGAGAACCCGATGAAGAAACAACTTATGGCGGCGCTCATGGCGTCGTCGGGCTTGATGGCGGCCGCGGGCATGAGCCCGGCGTTCGCCGCCGCGCCGGTGCCGATCGACAACGACGATATCGGTGGCGTGGTTACCAGCTCGAAAGGTCCGGAAGCGGGCGTGTGGGTGGTTGCTGAAACCAAAGACGTCGGCACGCAATACATCAAGATCGCGATCACCGACGATCAAGGCCGCTACGTGATCCCCGATTTGCCGAAGGCGAAATACAAGGTGTGGGTCCGCGGCTACGGCCTGTCGGACTCCAAGGCGGTCGATTCCGAAACCGGCAAACAGATCAACATCACCGCGACCCTGGCGCCGTCGCCTCAGGCCGCCGCGCAGATTTATCCGGCGCAGTACTGGTACGCCCTGATCGAGCCGCCGAAGGCGAGCGAGTTCCCCGGCACCGGCCCGTCCGGTAACGGCATCTCGCCCGGCATGGGCACGCAACAGAACTGGCTGCATCACATGCAGGAAAACTGCATGTTCTGCCACCAGCTCGGCACCAAGGCGACCCGCGAGCTGCCTGACGTCGGCAACCCGATCGAGGCGTGGGACCAGCGCCTGCAGAAGGCGCGCGCCGCCGGCGACGTGACCATTCATAACGAAGGCGCGGCGCTCGCCACCACGATGAACAACAACATGACGCGCTTCGGCCGTCAGCGCGGCCTGAAGGTCTATGCCGACTGGACCGACAAGATCGCCAAGGGCGCCGTGCCCGAAGCTCCGCCGCGTCCGGCGGGCATCGAGCGCAACGTCGTCGTCACCGTGCGTGACTACGCCGAGGGCCGCTTCACCCACGACATGGTGGCCAGCGATCGCCGTAACCCGAACGTCAATGCCGGCGGCCCGATGTACGGCCTCGGCATGCTGAAGGGTTACATGGAGATCCTGGACAGCAAGACCAACAAGAACACCGCTGTGCCGATCCCGGGCATCGATCCGCCCGTGCCGCACGACGAGACCGCGCGCATCCATCACAACGAAATGGATGAAAAAGGCCGTGTCTGGATGGCGGGCGTGTACAAGCAAGGCAAGATGCCCGACTTCTGCACGAGCGAAAGCAACAAGTACGCCAAGTACTTCCCGGCCCCAGGCAAACTCGGCACGCCGCTGCCGGTGTACGATCCGGCGGACAAAAAAGTGCACATGCTGCACCTGTGCGGCGGCGGTAACCACGCGTCCTTCGGTTTCGACAAGGACAGCACGGTTTACCTCAGCAGCGAAACCAAGACGGTTTCGTGGGTGAAGAGCAAGGTGTGGGCAGAAACCAGGAGCGTCGAGAAGTCTCATGGTTGGTGCCCGATGGTCATTGACACCAATGCCGACGGCAAGATCGAGCCGGACCGCACCAAGTGGAACGAAGACATCACCAAGCCGATGGATCCGAAGAAGGACACCCAGTTCACCGGGTTCCTCTACGGCATCAACGTCGGCAAGGACGATGTCGTCTACGCGGCGAACTACGTGCCGTATGTTCCGAGCCGCATCGTGCGCTTCGAACAGGGCGCCAACGCCCCGGAAACCTGCAAGACGGAAGTCTACGAACCGCCGATGAAGGACGGTAAGTACCTGGCTTACGGCGTGCGCGGTATCGAAGTCGACGCCGACGGCGTCGCCTGGGCCGCGTTCTCCTCGGGTCACGTCGGCAAGTTCGACCGCTCGAAGTGCAAAGTGACGAACGGTCCGACGGCCACGGGTCAGCAATGCCCCGAAGGTTGGACGATCTATCGTCTGCCTGGCCCGACCTTCGTGGGTACCGATGTGACGCCGAACTTCGTCTACGGCGGCAACACCGACTTCGCGAACGCCATGGGCCTGGGCGAGAACACGCTGTTCTTCCCGGGCACCAACTCGGACTCCATCATCACGTTCGATCGTAAGACCGAAAAGTTCATGGAATTCCGCGTTCCGTACCCGATCGGCTTCTACACGCGCGATATGCACTTCCGCGTGGACGATCCCAAGACCGGTTGGAAAGGCCGTGCGATCCACGCCACCTACTCCCTGCCGACTCACTGGCACATGGAAGAGGGCGAAGGTGCGTTCTCGAAGATCGCTTCGTTCCAAATCCGCCCCGATCCGCTCGCGCACTAAGCGATCAGGGTAGATAACGTCGTTGCAAAGCAGCGGCAGGTCAGGAAAACTGGCCTGCCGCTGTTTTCATTTCTGAATTTATTCTTCGCCGCCGGGGAGGGCGTATAAGGATGCGTGTCCATAAATTTGGCGCCAAAAAACTTGGTGCCAAAAAACTTGGTGTCAGCGTCGTGGCTTTGATGGGCCTTGCCGCTGTAACCGTCGCCGGGTGTTCCGACCAGGGCGGCAAACAGTCCAACGCCGCGCCCGCCGGCAACAACTGGCCGATGATCGAAGGCAACTGGGGGAACCAGCGTTTCTCCACCCTCGACAAGATCAACGCCGGCAACGTCAAAACACTGGGCGGCGCCTGGTCCCACAAATTCGAGGGCGAAAGCACGCGCGCGACGCCGGTGGTGTCCAACGGCGTGATGTACGTCACCGCCGGCAATCACGTGTACGCGTTCAATCCCAAGACCGGCGAAAAAATCTGGCAGTACAAACCGTCCATCGCTCCCACCGGCCTCTATAAAGGCGTGACGATGGGCGAGGGCATGGTCTTCGTCGGCTTGTCCGACGCCGGCGTCATCGGCCTCAAGGAAGCCACCGGCGAGTTGGTGTGGTCCACCAACATCGGCGACAAGGAAGCCGAAGAGAGCGTCGTGAAGGCGCAGTCGCCCACGGGTCAGTTCATCTCCACCGCGCCGGCGTACGCCAACGGCATTGTCATCGTGCCGATGGTCAACGGTGACTACGGCGTGCGCGGCCGTGTCGTCGGCCTCGACGCCAAGACCGGCAACCAACTCTGGCGTTGGGACGCCACCGCGGGCCCCGGCGATCCGGGCCATAGCTCATGGCCCGCCGACAACGACGAATGGATCAAGGGCGGCGGCGGGATCTGGACGACGCCCGCCATCGATACGGACCTGGGCCTGGTTTACTTCGGCACCGGCAATCCCGTGCCGCAGTGGGGCGGCGAAGCGCGTGCGGGTGACAACCTGTATACGACGTCGCTCGTCGCACTCGATATCAAGACCGGCCAGCGCAAGTGGCACTTCCAGCTGGTGCATCACGACATCTGGGAATCCGATCTCGGCACGCCGCCGGTGCTCTACGATGCTTCGGTTGACGGCAAGGCGCGTAAGGGCATCGCCGTCATGCGCACCGACGGGTATCTGTTCTTGCTCGACCGTGTCACCGGCGCGCCGATCCATCCCGTGGAAGAACGCCCGGTGCCGCAAAACGCGCGCGTGAAAACCGCGCCGACGCAGCCGTTCCCCGTGGGCGCCGATCAGGTGGGCCCGAACTGCGTGGTGCCGGAAAACATTCCGGCGGGCTTCAAGGCTTTGTGCCACTACGATCCGGTGGACTACGACACGCCCAACGCCATGTATCCCATCAACACGACGCGCGCCGCGCGCATGGCCTACAGCCCGCAGACCAAGCACTTCTATCTGTCGGGGTCGCCCGCGTGGCCCTTCTGGATCCGCCGTTTCGAGGATCCGAAGTTCTTCAGCGCCATGGGAACCGGCGTGCCGGGCATCAAGACCACCGGCATCATCGCCGCCATCGACAGCCGCACCAATAAGATCGTGTGGCAGAAACCGATGCCCTACGAAATTCAGAACGGCAGCGGCATGATGGCGACGGCGGGCGGCCTGCTGTTCCACGGCGAGCCCGACGGCACGGTGCAAGCCTACGATCAGAAAACCGGCGAAACGCTTTGGACCTTCCAGACCGGCGCTTATGCGTCGGGCGCCGTGATGACCTACGAGATCGACGGCGAGCAGTATGTGGCGCTGAACAACACCCATACGCTATGGTCCTTCAAGCTCGGCGGCACGGTGCAGCCGCTGCCCGCGCCGGAACCGCCCGCGACGGTGACGTCGTGGAGCGGCCGCATCATGGCGACGGATGAAATCACCATGAGCCCGACAGTGAAGGACACCGGCTTGGGCAAAATGCGTGAAGCCATCGACGAATATGCCGTGCAGCCGACCCGCGCGAAAAGTTCGGTGGGCGAGAAGGTCACATGGGTGAACAAGGGCAAGGAAACCCATACCGCCACGGCGATGGACGGCTCCTGGACCACGGGCCCCATCGCGCCCGGCAAGTCCATGACCATGACCTTCGATAAGCCCGGCGTTTACACGTATATCTGTAAGGACCATCCGTGGTCCTACGCCGAGTTGACCATCGAAGAATAACGGTAACGGATTGTAAGTTCACGGTATTGAACTCTCACGGAATGGGCGGACCCTCGGGTCCGCCCATCTTCGTTTCGCCATTCCGGTTTGAAGCCCAATTCGTTTTACAGAGCCATGGCCCATGCTAGCGTAACGGTCGCGTTATCGACTCAGGGGAGGGTTTCGATGAAGTACACTTTGCGTTCTATTGGGAATACCTGTGTGCTGATGGCTGCGGCGTTCGCCGCGATGCCGGCACTCGCCGCCGATCTCAACAAACCCGCGGGCAAGGAATGGCCCGCACCCAACGGCGACTTGGCGGGCACCCGTTTTTCAACTTTGACTCAAGTCACGCCCGCCAACGTCAAGCAGCTTGGCGGGGCATGGCTGCGTAAATTTGAAGGCGCGGCGTCGCGCGCCAATCCGGTCGTCGCGGGCGGATTGATGTTCGTGACCGCCGGCGCGAATGCCTATGGCCTTAACCCCAAAACCGGCGAGACGGTATGGTCGGTAAAACTCCCGACGCCGACGTCGGGCATGTACAAGGGCGTCGCGACCGGCGAGGACTTAGTGTTCATCGGCCTCGGGAATGCGCACATCATCGCCTTGCGCCAGAAAACCGGCGAAAAAGTCTGGGAAGGCATTGCGGGCGATGATCCCGCGCTGAAAGGCCAGGCTATTCCCGCCGGGCCGACGTATGCAAACGGCCTTGTCATCGCGGGCGTCGCCAACGGCGACTATGGCTTGCGCGGCCGCGTCGTGGCGCTTGACGCCAAGACCGGCAAGGAGGCCTGGCGCTTCCACGCGATCCCCGGACCCGGCGACAAGGGTTTTGAAACCTGGCCATCCGACAACGACGAATGGAAGCGCGGCGGCGGCGGTGTGTGGATGAACGGTGTCGTCGATTCCGCGCTCGGGCTCATTTACTTCGGCGTCGGCAATCCGGTGCCCCAATGGGGCGGCGAATTGCGCAAAGGCGACAATCTCTATTCCGATTCTATTCTCGCGCTCGATATTAAAACCGGCGAGTTGAAATGGCACTACCAGGTCGTGCATCACGACATCTGGGAGGCCGACCTCGGCACCCCGCCGGTGCTGTTCGACGGCACCTTCAACGGCAAGAAGCGCAAAGCCTTGAGTATCATCAGCGCCGCGGGCTTCACCTTCACTTTCGACCGCGCCACAGGCGAGCCGCTCATTCCGATTGAAGAGCGCCCGGTGCCCCAGAACAAGCGCTTGCATACGTCGCCGACGCAGCCGTTCCCGGTGGGCGTGGACCAGCTCGGCCCGCGTTGCGTGCCCCTGGACATGGTGCCCAACGGATACAAGCCCGCGTGCCTGTATGATCCCATCGACTACGACATGCCGAACATTATGTACCCCATCGTGCGCACGCGCGCGGCGCCCATGGCCGTCAATCCTGAAACGGGACATATCTACGCGACGGCCGCGGTCGCCGGGCGTTGGTACAATCGTTATCAGGAACCGAAGTTCTTTAGCGCCAGCTACAGCATTCCCGGCATGAAGAGCGAAGGCTTGATTGCGGCGGTCAATGCGCACAACGGCAAAGTCGCCTGGGAGCATCGCACTAAGTACCGCATAGAAAACGGCAGTGGTTTCACCGCCACCAAGAGCGGCCTGTTGTTTCACGGCGATCCTGACGGACATTTCCAAGCCTTCGACGCCAAGAACGGCGAGAAGCTGTGGGAATTCCAGACCGGCGCCAATGCGTCCGGTACACCCGGCATCTACGAGGCGGACGGTGAGCAGTATGTCGCGACGTTCGCGGGCGGCAATCTCTGGGCCTTCAAGCTGGGCGGCAGCGTGGCACCGCAACCGGCGCCGGAGCCGCCGCCGACCGTGACGACATTCGCGGGGCGTATCGAGTCCGCCGCCACTGTGAAGATGGGCGTCACCATAGCCGACAGCGGGCTGGAGTTCGTGCGTGAGGCCCACGACGAGTTCGCCGTGCGGCCTTTGCGCAATAGGGTCGCCGTGGGGGAAGCCATCACCTTCGTCAACGGCGGCAAGGAAACCCACACCGCCATGGCGGCGGACGGCACCTGGACCACGGGGCCCATCGCCCCCGGCCAATCCGTGAAACTCAAATTCGATAAAGCCGGCACTTACACGTATATCTGCAAGGACCATCCTTGGACCTACGCGCAACTGATTGTCGGCGAATAGAGGAGGGTAGGGTATGAAAAAGCATCTGCTTTCAACACTGTTGGCTGGTGCGGCGGTTTGGGCCGTCACGCCCGCCGCTCATGCCGCCCAAGCCGTCGCCATCGACGGCGATGATATCGGCGGCGTCGTCACCAGTTCCAAAGGGCCCGAAGCCGGCGTTTGGGTGATCGCGGAAACCGGCGAGTTGCCCACCAGCTTCATCAAAATAGTGGTCACTGACGACCAGGGCCGCTATGTGCTGCCCGATCTGCCGCCCGCGAAATACAAAGTTTGGGTGCGCGGCTATGGCCTGACGGACTCCAAGCAGGTGGACGCGCAGCCGGGCAAGAACGTCAACCTCACCGCCGTCGTGGCGCCGACCGCGCAGGCCGCCGCCGAGATCTATCCCGCCAACTACTGGTATTCGATGCTGAAGGCGCCTGACGCCAGCCAGTTCCCCGGCACGGGCCCCAACGGCAACGGTATTTCGCCGGGCATGGTGCAACAACAGGATTGGCACGCGCACCTGAAGGAGCAATGCCTGTTCTGCCACCAGATCGGCAACTTCCCGACGCGTACACTGGCGCCCAGCGCCAACAGCTCCGAAGCCTGGGCCGAGCGCATCGCGCATGGCACGGGTCCGGTCGCCGATCCGCGCATGAATAAGCTGGCCGAAAGCTACCGTGGCATGATGGTCAACAACATGACGCGCTTCGGCCGCACCGTCGGCCTGAAGATGTTCGCCGACTGGACCGACGGCATCAGCAAAGGCGCCGTGCCGGAAGCGCCGCCGCGCCCCAGCGGCGTTGAGCGCAACATCGTGCTGACCCAGTGGGGCTGGGCCATGGGCAAGGATGGCGTCAGCATTTCCGTGCACGATGAAATCACCACCGATAAACGCAATCCCACCGTCAACGCCAACGGCGAGGTTTACGGCGTGGGTACGCACTACGGCAACCTGACGTTCCTCGATCCCAAGACCGCGAAGGCCTACGAGGTCAATATCCCGGGACCGGATGGCAAACACGACATCGAATACGTGCCGCACAACCCGATGCTCGATCAGAAGGGCCGCCTGTGGTTCAGCAGCATCAGCCGCCAGGGCGCGGGCCCCACCTACTGCAGCGATCCCAAGAACCCCTTCGCCAAGCTCTATCCCAACGGCCAGCCCACCGGGCGCGTGATGGGCTATTACGATCCCGCCACCAAGAAGATCGAGATGATCCCCACCTGCTTCGGTCAGCATCACCTGAACTTCGGGTATGACAAGGATAACTCGCTCTACTTCAGCGGCGACACCAACGTCATCGGATGGTTTAAAACCGGCGTCTACGACGCCACCAAGGACGCGGAAAAAGCTCAAGGCTGGTGCCCGCTGGTGCTCGACACCAACGGCGACGGCAAGATCGACCCCAACAAGGACAACTGGAACAAGTCCGAAAAGGAACTCGATCCGAAGAAGGACACCAAGCTCACCGGCTTCATGTACGGCCTCAACGTCAATTCCGCCGACGACAGCGTCTGGTCGGCGAAGTTCTCGCCGGCTGTGCCGAGCGGCGTGATCCGCATGGAGCGCGGCGCCAATCCGCCGGAAACCTGCAAGGTCGAATACTACGAGCCGCCGAAGAAGCCCGACGGCTCCTACGCCGCGTTCAACGGCCGCGGCGTCGACATGGACTCAAAGGGCATCGCCTGGGTCGCCTTCGGTTCCGGACAGGTCGGCCGCTTCGACCGCGGCAAGTGCAAAGTGAAGACCGGCCCCACGGCCATCGGTCAACAGTGCCCCGAAGGCTGGAGCTTCATCGACAGCCCCGGCCCGAAAATGGCCGGCCTCAAAGACGGGAGTGCCGACTGGCATTATCTCACCTGGGTCGATCTGCACGATACGTTGGGCCTGGGGAAGGACGTGCCCATCGTGCCCGGCACCAATTCGGATTCGCTGCTGGCCATCGATCCGGCGACAAACAAGTGGACCGTGCTGCGCGTCCCCTATCCGTTAGGTTTTTATACCCGCGGACTGGACGGTCGTATTGACGATCCAAAAGCCGGCTGGAAAGGCAGGGGGTTATGGGCCGACTATTCGCCCGCCCAGAATGCCCATCTGCACACCGAAGGCGGCCATACCAACATGGTAAAGTTTCAGTTGCGTCCCGATCCGCTGGCGCACTAAACGTATGGGCCTTTGAAGCATGGCCGCCCCGGACCCAAATAAGGCCGGGGCGGCCATAGCTTTGACATCATGTTGGGTAGAATCAGCCTGGCGAGTTACTTCAAGAGGGAACGCTATATGAGTCGTGTTGCCGCGCGTTTTGTAACATTTTGTATCTCGACCGCGATGGTCTGCGCGGCGCCGCTCGCGGCTGTCTCCGCCGCCGATGCCGCGAAGCCTGCTGCGCCCGCCGCGAAACCCGCTGCCGCTCCAGCGGTCGCGAAACCCGCTGCCGCTCCGACCGCCGCGAAACCCGCTGCCGCCCCTGCCGCCGGCGGTGCGATGCCGACCGACATCTGGAGCGGCGTTTACACCAACGCGCAGGCCAAACGCGGTGACGTGCTCTATGCGCAACACTGCGCCATGTGCCACATGGTCGACATGGGCGGCAAAGAGCCCGCGCCGGAACTCGCCGGCGACAATTTCCTTTCCAAGTGGCTCGGCCACGACCTCGGTGAGCTCTATACCCGCGTCGCGACTACGATGCCCGCCGGAAATCCCGGTATCCTGAAGCCTAATGAAGTCGCCGACGTTGTTGCTCTGTTGTTACAGGCCAACAATTTCAAAGGCGGACAAGTCGAAATGAAGCCCGACGAAGCGGCCTTGAAAAAGGTCATGATCAAGAAGAAGGGCACTTAGCGGATTTAATCTACGTATAAGGTACGCCGCGTAAACCCGGCGTATAGTCTCACGGCACTCACAGCAACAGCGAGGACATCTAATGCGTACGGCTATTCTGGCGGCGATCGCCCTGGTTCCCTTCACTTTCGCAGCGGCGCACGCCGCGGGCGACGCGGCCATGGGCAAGAAGCAGTTTGCTCCGTGCACGGCGTGCCACACCGTCGAAAAGGACGGCCCGAACAAAGTCGGCCCGAACCTGCACGGCATCATAGGCAAGAAGGCCGGTACCAATAAAGCCGACTTCACCTATTCCGATGCGCTCAAGAAAAGCGGCATCACCTGGGATGAAAAGAAGATCGACGAATACATCACCAAGCCGAGCGCGCTGATCCCGGGCAACAAGATGGCCTACATGGGCGTTGCCAAGGAAGAAGTTCGCGCCAACATCATCGCCTACCTGAAAGAAGCGACGAAATAACGCCCGCTTTCAGCGACACAGTTTACGGCCGCAGATGCGAAATGCTCTGCGGCCGTTTTCTTTTTATGGACGCCCGCCCTATACTTTGAAGGTGCCAGCAGGGGAGGACGGGCGTGCCCGGTTATCAGGAGATTTATGAGCGGTCGCTGAAAGACCCCGAAGGTTTCTGGGGCGATGCCGCGCGGGCCGTGGACTGGGTCAAGCCGTGGAACACGGTGCTGTCTTATGACGCCGACGGCACGGCGCAATGGTTCGCGGGCGGCGAAGCCAACACCTGCTGGAATGCGCTCGACCGCCATGTGAAGGCGGGACGCGGCGATCAGCCGGCGCTGGTCTACGACAGTCCCGTCACCAACACCGTCCGCAAGTTCACCTACAGCGAATTCACCGACCTCACCGCGCGCGTGGCGGGCATGCTGACGAAATTCGGCGTCGGCAAGGGCGACCGTGTGCTGATCTATATGCCGGTAATCCCCGAGGCTATCGCGGCCATGCTGGCTTGCGCGCGCATCGGTGCGGTGCATTCGGTTGTCTTCGGCGGATTTGCCGCGCGCGAAGTGGCGTCGCGCATCAAGGACGCGCAGCCGAAAATCATTCTCGCCGCCTCCTGCGGGATCGAGCCGACGCGCGTGGTGCCCTATAAACCCGCCGTAGACGCCGCCATCGAAATGGCTGACGACAGCGTGAAGCACTGCATTGTTTTCCAGCGTCCGCAGATGCCCGCCGTGCTGAAGCCGGGCCGCGATCACGACTGGAACGACGCCATGGCGGATGCGAAGCCCGCCGATTGCGTACCGGTGGCGGCCACCGACCCGCTCTATATCATCTACACATCTGGCACTACGGGTGCGCCCAAAGGCATTGTGCGTCCCTCGGGCGGCCATCTCGTCGCCATGGCCTGGACCATGCGCCACTTCTACGATTCCAAACCGGGTGAGACCTTCTGGGCGGCGTCGGATATCGGCTGGGTGGTGGGGCATTCCTACATCACCTACGGCCCGCTGATTAACGGCAATACCACGGTGCTGTACGAAGGCAAACCCGTCGGCACGCCGGACCCGGGAGCATTCTGGCGCGTGATCCGCGATCACAAGGTCTCCACCATGTTCACCGCGCCGACGGCGATCCGCGCCATCAAGCGCGAGGATCCGGAGGGAAAATATCTGAAGCAATACGATATCTCGTCCTTGCGGGCGCTGTTCCTGGCGGGCGAACGTTGCGATCCGCCGACGTCGCAATGGGCCGAGGACATGTTGAAGCTGCCGATTGTCGATCACTGGTGGCAGACAGAAACCGGCTGGCCGATTTCGGGCAATCCGCTGGGCCTTGAAACATTCCCCATCAAGCACGGCGCGGTCACCAAACCGCTGCCGGGCTGGGACGTGCAGATCCTCGATAACGATGGAAAGCAAATCGCGCGCGGCGAGACTGGCGCCATCGTCTGCAAACTGCCTTTACCGCCCGGCATGGCGACGACCTTGTGGAACGCCCAGGAGCGCTACCGTCAGGCGTACCTCACGCGCTATCCCGGCTATTATCTGTCGGGAGACGCGGGCTTCTTCGACATGGACGGCTATCTCAACGTCATGACGCGCACCGACGACGTCATCAACGTCGCGGGTCATCGCCTGTCTACCGGGGCCATTGAAGAAGTGCTCGCCGGTCACCCCGATATCGCCGAATGCGCCGTCGTAGGTTTGGACGATGCGCTGAAAGGTCAGGTGCCGCTGGGTCTCTTGGTGCTGAAGTCCGGCATCAATCGCGCGCATCCGGCGGTGATCGACGAAGTCGTGGCGCACGTGCGCGCCGCCATGGGCGCCGTGGTTGCCTTCAAGACCGCCGTGGTCGTGACGCGCCTGCCGAAAACCCGCTCGGGCAAAATCCTGCGCGGCACCGTCGCCAAGATCGCCAACGGCCAGGATTACGTGCCGCCGGCCACCATTGAGGATCCGGTGGCGCTGGCGGAAGTCGCTGCGTCCTTACGCACCGCGAAGATTGGCAGGGTGAAGGACGGGGCGGGCGAGGGCGCCTGATTTATTCATCTATATGAACAAACACGCCCATCGGCAGGAATTGTATGGCCTCGCCTTCGAGGCCTGTGCTACCTGACGCACGCTGAAAACCGCGGGAAAAAACGCCCGCATACATACTGGGAAACGCACACGTGACCGGTCCTCTACACGGCCTCCGCATTGTCGATCTGTCGTCGGTCCTGATGGGCCCTTACACCACGCAAACCCTGGGTGACCTCGGTGCCGATGTCATCAAGGTTGAATCGCTGGAAGGCGACCTTGTGCGCCAGATCGGCCCGGCGCGTAACCCCGGCATGGGCCACGTTTTCCTGAACGCCAACCGCTCGAAGCGTTCCATCGCGCTCGACCTCAAGTCCAAAGAGGGCAAGGACGCGGTGTTGAAACTGATCTCGAAAGCCGACGTGTTTCTCTACAACATGCGCCCGCAGGCCATGGCGCGTTTGGGCCTGACCTACGAAGAGGTTTCGAAGACCAATCCCAAGATCGTCTACATGGGCGTCTTCGGGTATGGCGAGAACGGGCCCTATGCCGGCCGCCCGGCCTATGACGATTTGATCCAAGGCGCGGTGGGCCTGCCGAGTTTGGCCTTCGATGCCGGCGCGACGATCCCGCGCTACGTGCCGTGCGCAATTTCCGACCGCATCACCGGCCTCATCGCCGTCAACGCCATCCTCGCCGCCATTATCCATGTGAAGAACACCGGCAAAGGTCAGCGCATCGACATGCCGATGTTCGAAACCATGGCGACCTTCGTGATGAACGATCACCTCGGCGGCCAGACCTTCGATCCGCCCGTAGGCAAAGCCGGCTATGTGCGCCTTTTGTCGAAAGAACGCCGCCCGTACAAGACCAAGGACGGTTTCGTCTGCGCCATGATCTACAACGACAAGCACTGGGCCAACTTCTCCAAGGCCATGGGCGCGGAAGCGCCGTTCACCGCCGATCCGCGCTTCGCCACCTTCGGTAACCGCATCAAACATTCCGACGAAGTGCTGGGCAAAATCTCGGACCTGTTCATGAGCCGCACGACGGCGGAATGGATGGACATTCTCGATAAGGCCGATATTCCCGTGACGCCGATGCACACCTTGCAGACGATTTTCGAAGACCCGCACCTGAAGGCGGTGGGGTTCTTCCACGAGGAGCAGCATCCCACCGAAGGCAAGCTGATGCGTATGCCGGTGGCGGGCCACTGGTCGGAAACCCAGCCCGCCTCCACGCGCCACGCGCCGCGTCTTGGCGAGCAAAGTGTCGAGATTTTGACGGAAGCCGGTTACAGCGAGGCCGAGATCAACGCCATGCTGGCCAAGAAAATCACCAGTACACCGGCCGAGACGCCGGATGCGAAAGTGGAGGTTTAAGCTCATGGATTTCAAATTCACGCCGGAACAGGAAGCCATTCGCGAAAACGTCGCGGGCATCTGCTCGAAATTTGACGACGCTTATTGGCTGAAGAAGGACGATGAGGGCGGCTTTCCTCACGACTTCTATGACGCCTTCGCCAAGGAAGGCTATCTCGGCATTTGTATCCCGGAAGCCTACGGCGGTTCGGGACTCGGCATCACCGAAGGCTGCATCATGATGCAGGCCGTGGCGCAGTCGGGCGCGGGCCTGTCGGGCGCCAGCGGCATTCACATCAACATCTTCGGCCTGAACCCGGTGCTGGTATTCGGCACCGAAGAGCAACGCAAGCGCATGCTGCCGCCGGTCGCCAGGGGCGAAGTGAAGGCATGCTTCGGCGTGACCGAACCCAACACCGGCCTCAACACCACGCAGCTCAAAACCCGCGCCGTGCGGCATGGCGATAAGTACGTTGTGCATGGTCAGAAGGTGTGGATCTCCACCGCGCAGGTGGCCGAGAAGATCCTGCTGCTGGCGCGCACCACGCCGCTGGAGGACGTGAAGAACCCCACCGATGGCCTCAGCCTGTTCTACACCAACCTCGATCGCGGCGGAAAAGTGCAGGTGCGTGAAATCCATAAGATGGGCCGCAAGTGCATCGACTCAAATGAACTCTTCATCGACGGCCTGGAAATTCCGGTCGAAGACCGCATCGGCGAAGAAGGCAAGGGTTTCCGCTACATCCTGCATGGGTTGAACCCGGAGCGCGCGCTGCTGGCGTCGGAAGCCGTGGGCCTCGGCTTGGTCGCCATCGAACGCGCCGCGAAATATGCGCGCGAGCGTATCGTCTTCAACCGCCCCATCGGCAAGAACCAGGGCGTGCAGCATCCGCTGGCGAAGTGCTGGATGCAGTTGGAGGCCGCGCGCCTGATCACCTACCAGGCGGCATGGCAGTACGATAACGGTCTGGATTGCGGCGTGGCCGCCAACAGCGCCAAGTATCTGGCCGCCGAAGCCGGCCGCGAAGCCACGCAGGTCGCGATGATGACGCACGGCGGTTTCGGTTATGCCAAGGAATTCCAGGTGGAGCGCTACGCGCGCGAAGCCATGATCCCATGGATAGCACCGGTGAGCCCCAACATGATTTTGTGCTACATCGCCGAGAAAGTGCTGGGCCAGCCGAAGTCCTATTAATCGACCGCGCTCATAATTAGTACCCGGTACTAATTACGGATGCGCTCCCTTCGCCGCCAGATATTTCTTGATGGTGTCGCGCACGGAGCGCCCTAACGTCTGCATGCGCGGCAAGACGCGGAAGGTGGGGCCGCCCACCACCAGGGATAATCTGCGGCCTTTCACCGGCAGCGGCATGGCGATGCCGGCCACGTCCTTGGTGAAGGCGTCGATGCTTTCGAACCAGCCGCGGGCGAGGCTTTGGACAATGTCGTCTTCCACCGCCTTGATGCTCATCAGCGAGCCCGCGGCGTAACGCTCGAACTTTACTTTTTTCAGCACCGAAGCGCGTTCGCTGGCGCCGTATTGCGCGAGAATGGCGCGACCAGCCGCGCTGACCTGAATCGGCAACCGCTGGCCGATACGCGCGAAGTAACGGACATCGGCGCTGGTTTCCACCACGTCCAGCAGCACCGCCGACGTGCCGGCGGGCGCCGCGATAAAAACGGTTTCGCCGGTGGAAGACATGAGATCCTGCAGCAGGCCGTGGACATCGGCGGGCAAGGGCTCGGCGGCGGCAATCTCTTGGGCCAGCACCAGCCAGCGCGGCGTCGGGTAATAGCCGTCGCGCGGCACGGGCTCGTAGAGGAAACCGCGTTCCACCAGCGTGCCGACAATGTTGAAAGTGCTGGAGCGCGGCCAGCCGAATTCCTGGGAAATTTCCGACAGCGTCGCCGGCTGTTTACGCCGGGCGAAAAATTCCATCAGATCGAGAACGTTGGCGGCCTGTTTGACGAGCATCTTGGTATCCGTTGAAGGCCACAAACTGCGCTGAATCCCGCACTGAAACAAGCTCTTATTGCCTGCCTGGCGCCCGGCGGCTCTGCTATGCTGAGCGACCTTGGGAGAGGGAGGTTCGTTATGCGGTTCAGGTTCGTGTTGGCCGGACTTTGCGTGCTCGGAATGGCGGAAACGCCGGGGTGGGCGCAATCCCAACCTTCACCCTATTACCGCGAGGCGCCCCGTGTCGCGCCGTTGCCGGACCCCGGCATTCCACCGCTGCCGCAATGGAAACTGGTGCCGCCGGGCAAGAAGCCCGTCATGGGCGCGGTGAACGCGGGTCCGGGGCTCGATGGCCCGAATGTCCATGACCTCGCGCCGCGCGGATATGTGGAGGAAGAATACTTTCTGGCCGGTACGGGCAATGTCTACACCACCGGCGGGAAGGGTGTCGCCGAAGCCAATGTGCCTTACATCACGCGCATTCTGATGCGCCGCCCTAAGGATCCCAGCAACTTCAGCGGCAACGTGATCATAGAGCCGTCGCGCGATGTCAACGAGTGGACGACGACCTGGCCCTCCGCCGCGCCCTACATGCTGAGCCACGGCGATATTTTCGTCGCCTTCACCATGGCGAAAGCAAACTTGCCGACGTTTTTCCACGGTTATGACAAAGAGAGATATGCATCGCTCAGCATTCCCGATGAAGGTCTGCGCTGGGACATCATGGCGCAGACGGCGGGGCTGATGCGCAGCCCGACCGGACCGCTGGCGCAGCTTGGCTTCTTCGTCTCGGCTTCGTCCAAGAAAGGCGGTTTCAGGATTATCTCCACGGGCACGTCGCTGACCGGCGGCATGCAATCGGCGTTCATCGACAACGGCCATCACGCCCGCGCCCTGCGCCGCGATGGTGGACCGGTCATGGACGGGTTTCTGATTCTCGTCAGCAGCCGGCCCAAGGTATTGCCGCCCGATGCCCCGGTGATCGCACTGGTGGCCGAAGGCGACATGGCGCGCAATGCGCAGCGCATGGTCATGCAACGCGCGGCGGACGCCGACGGGCCGACGCGCTTCCGCTGGTACGAACTGGCGGGCACGGGCCACGCCAATTGGGAAGACCAGTCGCAGTTCACGCCCGCCTTTCAGCTGATCGGCGCGAAAGAGAAATCCACCGTGCGCTGTCAGGTGCCGGTGTCGGAAGTGGCCGCGAAGGTGGATTTCACCACGGCCGCTTTGTCCAACCTGCAAGTCTGGCTGCGCGAGGGCACGCCGCCGCCGCCGGGCCGCGTGCTGGAGCTCAATGCCGACGGCAGCCTCAAACGCGATGCCAACGGCAATGCCCTGGGCGGCGTGCGGCCCCATTGGGTGGCGGTGCCGGCCAGCACGATTATGCCCGTCAGCGCGGAGGCCGAAGGCTCGGCTCAGATTCCGGCCACCGGCGGCCTGTGCGGCATGTTCGCGACGGAGAAGCCGTTCACCGCCGAACAGCGTGCCAAACTGTACAAGGACCGCGCCGACTATCTGGCGCAGGTGGAGCGTCACCTGACGGCGCTGGTGGCGCAGCGCTATCTGCTGCCGGGCGGCAAGGTGCATCAGATGAAACAGATCGAGGCGATGACGTGGTGATTTCGCGGTGGTGATGATCCCGCGCGGTTTTTCCCTACGGGGATGAGCTTTCGGTAGCTCACGATCGTTCGCTACCGAAAGCTACGTCGCCCATCCAGCGTCATCACGGTGCGGTTGATCTCTTTCAGGTACTTGAGGCTGTAGTGGGTGCGGCCCGACATCTCCTTCGCATCCACGGTGCACAGCGCCAGGGCGGCTTCGGCCATGCTCTCCACCGGTTCGTCCTGATCGCCGGGGCCGCTGCGGCCGGACATTTTCGCGACACCCGACGACACGAAACCCGGCGTCCACACGGCTGACGTGGGGGCGAGTCCGTTGACGGCGACGCCGGTGTCTTGCAGTTCGGCGGCCATGCCGACGGTCATGCGGTTCAGCGCCGCTTTGGTCACGCCGTAAAGCATGAGGCCGTTGCGTTCCAGCGGATTGAAGGGCGGGCCCTTCGACAACTCCGCGCCGCTGGACGAGATGTTCAAAATCCAGCCCGAGCCGCGTGTGCGCATGGCGGGCGCGAGGCGCTGCATGAAGTCGAAGGGGCCGTGCACGTTCAGTTCCCACAGGCCGTAGTACTGTTGCGGCGTCAGCGCGTCGAAGTGCGTGCCGATGGTGCCGGCGGCGGCGTTGTTCACCAGAATGTCCACGCGGCCCAGCTTGGCGAGCACGTCCTCGACGGCGGCTTTGCGCGACTCCGGGTTCGCGACGTCGCATTTGATGGCGTAAGCCTTGCCGCCGCCTTTCTCGATAGCGGCGACGACTTCCTTCAAAGAGCCGGTGTTTTCGCCTGTGCCGGGGTCCAGCGTGCGGGCAAGACACGCGACAGTTGCACCTTCGGCGGCGAAGCGCCGCGCGATACCTTCGCCGATGCCGCGGCTGGCGCCGGTGACCATCACCATCTTGCCGTTCAGCGCGCCGGCGGCGGCGGCGGAGCTTGCGCCGGGCAGCACGCTGTCCAGCGCCGCGGCCGCGGCCAAGACGCCGCCGGTTTTCAAAACACGGCGTCGATCAAATGTCGTGTCGCTCATGAGTGTCCTCCTCCCCAGGAATACGAGAGGTATTCGACGCCTCCGTCTCACACCTGTCAATAAAGCCTGTGTGACAGATGCGCGCCGCTGCGCATCAGGCAGACTCTGCATCGCCTCATTGCTTGCGGCGGGCTTGAATTCGGGGGACTTGAAATCGGGCGTCTTAAGTCTCCCGTAACAGGGTGATTTGCGGATTTGTCCGGACTTTTGAATCGCTCCGGAATATGCGAAAGTCATTATGGTTTTGCAGGGGAGAGCGTGCGCCGATGAAACTTTCCGCCGACCAAGTGGCCGCCTACGACCGCGACGGGTTCCTCGTGTTTCCCAACATGCTGAACCTCGACGAGGTGGCGCTGTTGAAGAGCGAGCTGGCGCGCGTCGGCGATATTCACGATGAACGCGTGGTGCGCGAGCGCAGCGGCGGCCCGCGCATCGTCTACGGCCTGCACGAGCAGGACGGCCCCACGGCCAGCCGCGCCTATGAGGCGCTGGTGCGCTCGCCGCGCATTCTGGAGCCGGCGAAAGCCCTGCTGCGCGACGACGTCTACGTCTATCACACCAAGGCCAACACCAAGATGGCGCTCGACGGCGCGATTTACGAATGGCACCAGGACTACATCAATTGGAAGATGATGGACGGCCCGCCGGAACCGCGCATCCTGACGGCCATGGTGATGCTCGACAAATCCACCGAACTGGGCGGCTGCCTCTATTTCGTGCCCGGCTCGCACAAGCTCGGCATGGTGAAGCCGGAACTCAACGGGCTGGACGAGGACAAGGCCATGGACGCCGTGCGCTTCCATGCCGAACCCATGTCGGTGCCGAAAACCAAAATGAAGGACGTGGTGGAGACGTGCGGCGAGCCCGTGGCGATCCTGGGCGAGCCCGGCACCGTGGCGTTCTTCCACGGCGACATGATCCACGGCAGCGGCCACAACATGTCCATCCACAGCCGCTGGATCCTCTACATCGTCTACAACGCCCATACCAACCGCCCCCTGCCGGTGGCGAAACCAAGGCAGGAGTTCAAGGCCGCACGCACGGCGCCGCCGACGCAGGTGTTGGATGTGCCGAGTATTGTGGGCGCCTAGTTCTCGTTAGTGAGCGAAGCGAACTTAAGAACACTCGCGCCCGGGCGGGGTGATATATTCCGCCGCATGCAAACAGTCACCTCAGACGAAATCTACTACATCGTCGCCAGCTTCCGCGCGTGGTGTGTGGCGAACAATAAGGCCGCGCCGACGGCGGAGGATGCGTTTGTGTATTTCAGTTATGTGCAAGCCAATGAGCCGTTTGTGGCTGAGAAGCTGGATGGGGACTGGGATGATTTTCTGGCGTTTTTGCGGGAGAGGAGAGCGGTGATAAATTGATTGCCTGTCCACAAGATGATTCATCGTCTCGACGCTAGTAAGCGATCTATGTGACGCAGCGCAACACGGGTCTCACCACAGCCGTCGTGATGCCTAAGAATGTTCGTTTTACACTGCTCAAACATTCTTCAGACATACTTCTAAATCGGCCGTAGTGCCGCGTGGGTGCGGTTTACGCCCTTGTTATGCCTACCTAGCTGCTGGAGCGGTTAAAGAGGCCTGGAAGGCTTACCCGACGTTGTGCGAAATAGGCAGTCCTAACTTATTGATATTCCACAAAAATATATGCGTGAGTGCCCATCACTAACTGTCGGCAAGAAATCCTTTAAAAACAATAGGTTGACTCATGGGGTCCGGTTAGAGAAAGACTCCTTTATCTAATGGAGATTCGGTAATGCAGCCTATTTCAGACGCGGATATTCGGGTTCGCATCGCGAGCGACAATCGGGGGTGGGAAAACCCCGATTATGAGGCTCCGGAAGCTAACTTTGCGCGAAGAGTTTACTTCGAGCCGTTCAAGAGGCTCGCGCTCAATTTCGATGTAAAGCGGGCCACTGTTTTGCTCGGGCCCCGACGTGTCGGTAAAACCGTAATGATCAAACAGCTGATGCATGACGCAGTCGCGTCAGGCATAGCGCCATCTAATATTTTGTATGTAAGCGTTGATACACCGATTTATTCGGGGATCTCACTAGAGAAATTCCTGAGCTTCATGCCTTCGTCGAACGGCAATGCTAAGCGTGTCGTTATATTCGATGAGATACAATATCTTCGAGATTGGGAGATTCATCTTAAAGACTTGGTGGATAGCACTACGAATATAAAGTTCGTCGCAAGCGGTTCGGCCGCCGCTGCCCTTCAATTGAAAAGCAAAGAATCGGGCGCGGGCAGATTTTCGGATTTCATGTTACCGCCCCTCACCTTCTATGAATTTCTTTTATTTCTCGGAGAAGGGGAAAAGCACATCCGACGTATAGACGCGGGGCCTGGCACTCGACCGCGATACAAGTACGAGGTAACGAACATCGAGAGCTTAAACACTAGGTTCGTGGATTACCTAAATTACGGTGGATTTCCGGAAGCAGTTGTAAATGAAGAGGTTCGTCGAAATCCCGAACAGTTCATCAAAAATGATATCATCGATAAAGTGCTCTTGAAGGATTTGCCGAGCCTTTATGGCATCACAGGTATTCAGGAACTTAATAAGCTATTTTCATTCCTGGCATACAATGCCGGTAATGAAGCGAGTCTAGAGAACATCTGTCAGGAATCTGGTCTGTCGAAGCCCACCATAAAACGTTACATCGAATATCTGGAAAGCGCATTTCTTATAATCAAGGTCTCCACGGTTGATGATACCTGCAAGACAATGAAGCGTGAGCGAAATTTCAAAATTTACTTGAATAACCCCTCGATGAGGGCGGCGCTTTTTGCACCCGTTAGGGCGGATGATGGCCAAAGAATCGGCCAGTTAGCTGAGTGCGCCATATTTTCTCAATGGCAGCATTCTTCCGCATTTCGCAGTCTGAAGTACGCTCGTTGGAAAAACGATGGTGAGGTAGACATCGTACATCTCACGGGAGATCAAAAACCGAGATGGCTGGGGGAGATAAAGTGGTCTGACCGAATTCAATCGCATTGGGGCGAGGAGACAAAAGGCTTGTCCAGTATGCTCAAGCGTCACAAGTCAATTACTAGCGCATTTTTCACCACCAAAACTATCGAAGCTGAAAGTACTCTAGAGGGGCGAAGGCTGACAATTTATCCCAGCGCAGCGTACTGCTATTTAGTTGGACGCAATATTACATCGAGGTTAGACGTGCCCTTGCCCGTCGCGACCCCAGACGAAAGTACAAAGGACGAAGAAGAGTGAAGTCTTGATAGACGCAAGAAATTTTCCGCATCGACTTCTCAAAGAAAAAGGCTCGGCGCATATTCACTGAGACATCGAATGCGCGCTCTAGCGCGTCACCAGCCTCGCGGTTGCGCCGCTCCTCGGCCCCAGCTTTCTTAAGCTCACTGCGTTCGCTAATGAAAACCCCGGCTGCGCCGGGCGCAAGCGTTCGAAAGTTCACTTCGTTCACTAACGAACGCTAAGCGAAGCGATGGTGGAGCTGAGCGGGATCGAACCGCTGACCTCTACAATGCCATTGTAGCGCTCTCCCAACTGAGCTACAGCCCCGTGCCCATCAAACGGCATGCCGCTTTTGAGTGCGGCGCGCGCTGCATGTGTTGGGTCGCAGCGCGAGGTCTCGAACGTCGTCTTCGCCAAGTCGGTGAAGGTGCGGGAAAGTAGGGTTTTCCCGCCGGGCCTTCAAGCGGAAATGTGGTCCGCTAAATATAACCCTGTTACTTCGTAAGTATTTGACGAGCGGGGGCTTTTGCAACCACCGCCTCAGCCGCTGCGCGGCTTCGTCGGGCCTAGCTTTCTTAAGCGCGCCAATCGGCGCGCCAACGAAAGCTAGGCCTCGTCTTTTTCGACGGGCACATCCACGTCGTCGTCGTCTTCGCCGAGGTCGGAGGTGTCCTCGATGACGGCTTCGTCCTCGTCGTCGTCGGCGGGGACTTCCACGTCATCGACATCGACGACGGGTTTGGCGGCTTTGGCGGCGGCGGCCGCGGCGGCGGCGGCCTTTTCACGGTCTTCGGCGGGGCGGCGCGAGGCTTTGAAAATCACGGGGCGGGCGTTGGCGGTGCCGCATTTCGGGCAGATGCCGGGCGTTTTGTTCAAATCGTAAAAACGCGCCCCGCAGCTGTCGCAGGTCAACTTCATGCCGAGTTCGGCTTTGGCCACGGGCGTATCTCCGATCAAAGGTTAGGGCCCCGGCATTTGCCAGTTTTTGCAGGCGCTGGCAAAACCAAAAAAACCCCTCCAAAAGGGCGCTTTCACTTAAATCCCCAAGGGCCTACCGCGTGACGAACGCACGGCGGACGTGCTATCAGCCCGGCCCATGTCTCACAGTGTTCAAACTTCGCGCGCCGCTGTCTCCGGTAAGGCCAAGGCCCTGTCGGGCCGGGCGCGCGTGCCGGGCGACAAATCGATCTCGCACCGCGCCCTCATCATGGGCGGGCTGGCCGTGGGTGAAACCACCGTCACGGGCCTGCTGATGGGCGAGGACGTCCTGCGCACCGCCGCCGTCATGGCTGCCTTGGGGGCCAAGGTCGAGGAAACCAAGGGCACGGATGGTTCACCGCTTTGGAAGGTCTGGGGCCGGGGCATCGGCGGGCTGTCGGAGCCCGCGGATGTGCTGGATATGGGCAACTCCGGCACCGGCGCGCGGCTGATCGCGGGCCTGGTATCCGCTTATCCCTTCACGTCCTTCATGACCGGCGACGCCTCGCTGCGCCGCCGGCCCATGGACCGGATCATCAAACCCTTGAGCCAGAGCGGCGCCCGTTTCACCACCCGCGCCGGGGGCCGCCTGCCCATGGCCGTGACGGGCACGCCGCTGGCCATGCCGCTGACCTACGACAGCCCCATCGCCTCGGCCCAGGTGAAGTCCGCCGTCCTGCTGGCGGGACTGCACGCGGGCGGGGTCACTACCGTCACCGAACCCGTGCCCAGCCGTGACCATACGGAGCGCATGTTCCGTCATTTCGGGGTGGATGTGCGGGTCGAGAATGGTCCTTTAGGGGGTGAGACGTGGTCCGGACGGTACAAAGTCCAGGTCCAGGGCCAGCCGGAACTGACCGGCAGGCCCATAAATGTGCCCGCGGACCCCTCTTCGGCGGCTTTTTTGGTGGTTTCGGCCCTCCTGGTGCCCGGATCGCACCTGATTTTGCCCAATATCGGGATCAATCCGCTCCGCACAGGCCTGTTTGACACATTGCAGGAAATGGGCGGGGATATCGCCTATACCAACCGCCGCCTGGAAGCGGGCGAGCCCGTGGCCGATCTTGAAGTCAAATACTCCAAGCTGAAGGGCATCCCCGTTCCGGCGGAACGCGCGCCCTCCATGATCGACGAGTACCCCATCCTGGCGGTGGCGGCGGCTTGCGCCGACGGCGTCACCACGATGCTGGGTCTGGAAGAGCTGAAGGTGAAGGAAAGCGACCGCCTGACGGCGATGGCCGTGGGCCTGGAGGCCTGCGGTGTCACAGCGGAAGCCGCTGCGGACAGTTTGACCGTCAAAGGCGGGCGTACGGCGGGCGGGGTGACGATCGCGGTCAATCTCGATCATCGCATCGCCATGTCCTTCCTGGTGCTGGGCATGGTCAGCGATAAGCCCATCGCCGTAGACGACGCCACCGCCATCGCCACCAGTTTCCCCGATTTCATGGGGCTCATGAACGGCCTGGGGGCCGATATGCGGACCGTGGCTACGAAGGATGTGGCGTGATGCTTGGTCACCATAGCCCCTCCCGCCTGTGGGGAGGGGTTGGGGTGGGGGTGTTTCCAACAGCCCCCCACCCGGCGCGTTTCACGCGCCGGCCTCCCCACGAGGGGGAGGTGGAGAGCGTGGTGTATTGGTCATGATCATCGCCATCGACGGCCCCGCCGCATCGGGCAAGGGCACCTTGGCCCGGCGTCTGGCCGAAGCCTTCCATCTTGCGTACCTGGATACCGGCTCCCTGTACCGGGCGACTGGGGTCGCGGCCTTACGGGCGGGGGGCGATCCAGCCGCTGAGGCCGATGCGGTCAAAGCCGCCAAGACCCTTGATCTCACACAGTTTTCGCCTGCGGATTTGCGCACGGAAGCGGCCGGCGTCGCGGCCTCCCAAGTCGCGTTCATCCCGGCCGTGCGGGCCGCGCTCCTTGATTTTCAACGGAATTTCGCTCTGAACCCGCCGGGCGGGGCCGTGGGCGCGGTGCTCGACGGGCGCGACATCGGCACCGTGGTTTGCCCCAATGCCACAGTGAAATTCTTTATCGAGGCCGACCTCGAAACCCGCGTGATTCGCCGGGTTAAAGAGTTGCGGGAAAAGGGCGAAAACATTATAGAAAGCCGCGTTCGTGCCGACATGGAAGCCCGCGATGCCCGCGACAAAGATCGCAGCGTCGCACCTCTGAAACCGGCCGACGATGCGTTCATCCTCGATACCTCCAAAATGAACGCCGATGAGGTCTTCGCCACGGCGAAGGCGCACGTCGAACGACACATCTAATTTGGTCGCGTTTTCGGTCGGCGAACCGGTATCCACTTCGCCTGAAAACGCTCCAAGTCAAAACGCTAAAGAAAAGCGTACTGCCGATGCGGCAAACCGGAATCGTCCGGTCCCGTCTCACGTTCAAGACTGTCGGACCCAACCGGCGGCATGGATCAAAAAACCGAAAGGACTATTTTTCGCATGGCTCAATCCAATCTGGCGGTGAAGGAAGATTTCGCCGCCCTGCTCGAAGAATCATTCAGCGAGCGTCAAGGCATCGAAGGCAGCGTGATCAAGGGTACGATCGTGCGCATGGATGACGACTTCGTCCTGATCGACGTCGGCCTCAAATCCGAAGGCCGTATTGCTCTCAAAGAATTCGCCCGCGGCGGCAAGGAAGCCGAACTGAAGTCCGGCGACCGCATCGATGTGTTCGTCGAACGCTACGAAGACCGCGACGGCCTCATCATCCTCTCGCGCGACAAAGCGCGCCGCGAAGAAGCCTGGAACGTCCTCGAAGAACAGCACACCAAGAACACCCGCGTCGAAGGCATCATCTTCGGCCGCGTTAAAGGCGGCTTCACGGTCGATCTCAACGGCGCCGTGGCCTTCCTGCCCGGTTCGCAGGTCGATATCCGTCCCGTGCGCGACATCACCCCGCTGATGGGCGGCCCGCAGCAGTTCCAGATTCTGAAAATGGATCGCGCCCGCGGCAACATCGTTGTCTCGCGCCGCGCCGTGATGGAAGAAACCCGCGCGCACGAACGCTCCAAGCTGATGGAAGACCTGAAAGAAGGTCAGGTGCTCGACGGCGTCGTGAAGAACATCACCGACTACGGCGCGTTCGTCGATCTCGGCGGCGTCGATGGTCTGCTGCACGTCACGGATATCTCGTGGAAACGCGTGAATCACCCGTCCGAAGCCTTGTCGGTCGGCCAGCAGCTCAAAGTGCAGGTCATCCGCTTCAACGCCGAAACCCAGCGCATCTCGCTCGGCATGAAACAGCTTGAAGCCGATCCGTGGGAAGGCGTCGCCGCCAAGTACCCGGTTGGCACCAAGTTCACCGGCCGCGTCACCAACATCACCGACTACGGCGCCTTCGTGGAGCTGGAACCCGGTGTCGAAGGTCTGGTGCACGTCTCGGAAATGAGCTGGACCAAGAAGAACATCCACCCCGGCAAGATCGTCTCCACCTCGCAGGAAGTGGAAGTGATGGTGCTGGACGTGGACCAGGAGAAGCGCCGCATCTCGCTGGGCCTCAAGCAGTGCCTCAGCAACCCCTGGACCACCTTCAAGGACCGCTTCCCGGTCGGCACGCAGGTGGAAGGCGAGATCAAGAACATCACCGAGTTCGGTCTGTTCGTCGGCCTCGACGGCGAAATCGACGGCATGGTGCACTTGTCCGACATCTCCTACGACGGCGACGGCGAAGCGGCCCTGAAGAACTTCACGCGCGGCCAGATGGTCAAGGCGAAGGTTCTGGATGTGGACGTCGAGAAGGAGCGCGTCTCGCTCGGCATCAAGCAGCTGGGTGAAGACCCCTATGCGGCTGCCGCCGGCGACCTCAAGAAGGGTCAGGTTGTCACGTGCGTCGTGAAAGCGGTGCAGGAGAACGGCATCGAAGTGTCGGTCAACGACAACCTGCAGGGCTTCATCAAGCGCAACGAACTGGCCAAGGAACGTTCCGAACAGCGTCCCGACCGCTTCGCCGTGGGTGAAAAAGTCGACGCGCGGATCATCATGATCGACGCCAAGACCCACAAGCTCACGCTGTCCATCAAGCAGCGCGAAGTCGAAGAAGAGAAGCAGGCCATGGCCGAATTCGGCTCCGCCGACTCCGGCGCCTCCCTGGGCGATATCCTGGGCGCGGCGATCAAAGCCAAAGCCAAAAAAGGCGACGACGAGGTCTAAAACCTCGCAAGTCTTTCAAGGACTTCCAAAAACGCAGATTAACGCCCGTTGGGACCATCCCGGCGGGCGTTTTTTGTTACCGTGTGCGCAAAAGTGGCGGTTTTCCGCCATTTTTGCCCGGTTCCGGATGTTGGCCGCCCACTTATTAAATAGGCGGCGCGGGGTGGGTGAACGCCCAAAAAGTCTGTCTTTTGAGTGACTTACCTTTGAGTTGTCCTTGACTTCGGACGGCGCAATGCCCATCCTTTTGCCGGTCAAAGGCGCCTCGCCGGTTGAACGCCGCATTTTGGGGGCCCGCACGCGAACCGGGGCAAGGAACTTCAGATGACAAAGTCGGAGCTGATCGCCCATATCGCCGCGCGCAATCCGCATCTGTACCAGCGCGACGTCGAGCGTATCGTTACCTCGATTTTCGAAGAAATCTCAAAGGCCTTGGGCCGCGGCGACCGCGTCGAACTGCGCGGTTTCGGCGCGTTCTCGGTCAAACATCGCGACTCCCGCGTCGGCCGCAACCCCCGCACCGGCGCGTCGGTATCGGTGTCGGAGAAGGCCGTGCCCTACTTCAAGACGGGTAAGCAGCTCCGCGACATGCTGAACGTGTGACGTTCTCCGGGCTTGCCCTGAACGTCCCGGTTTGATCCTCTAGTTTCGTGAAATACCTCAACACCGTCATTGGCGCCCTCGTGGCGCTGCTGGTCATCCTGTTCGCCGTCTCCAACCGGCAGGCGGTGACGGTGGAGCTGTGGCCATTCCCGTATCAGTTGGCGCTGTCGCTCTATGCCGTGATCCTGCTGGCGGTGCTGCTGGGCTTCATCGCCGGCGCCGTCGGCCTGTGGCTGGTGGGCAGCGCCAAGCGCCGCGAGCTGCGCCGCCTGCGCCGTCAGGTGCGCGATATGGAACACAGCCTCGCGCGACACCAAATGACCGTCAATCAGACGAAGTAAATCAATGACCGCCCCTGCCCAAGCGCTCCGCAATCCGGTTTTCGTCGCCGTCGATACGCCCGACATCGGCAAAGCCACCGCCATGGCCGCGCAGGTGGCCGATGCGGCCGGCGGTTTGAAGCTCGGCCTGGAATTTTTCAGCGCCAACGGCCCCAAGGGTGCGCAACAGGTGCAGAAGGCCTCCGACCTGCCGCTATTCCTCGATCTCAAGTTTCACGACATCCCGAACACCGTCGCGGGTGCGGTGCGCGCGGCGGCGGCGCAGGTGAAGCCGTTCATGATGACGCTGATGTGCGCGGGCGGGCGCGCCATGATGGAAGCGGCGTGTAAAGCCGCGACCGATGTCGCCCATGAATTGATCGTGCCGCGGCCCTTGCTGCTGGGCGTGACCGTGCTCACCAGCTTCGATCAGAACGACCTGTTGGAAACCGGCGTGTCGGGCGGTGTCGCCGATCAGGTGCGCCGGTTGGCGGAACTGGCCAAGCTCTCGGGCCTGGACGGCGTGGTGTGCAGCCCGCTGGAAGCCGAGATGCTGCGCCGCGACTTAGGTCCGGATTTCAAGCTGATCACGCCGGGCGTGCGCCCCACGTGGGCGGATGCGAATGATCAAAAGCGCATCATGACGCCGCAGGAAGCCGTCGCGGCGGGCGCCAGTTATCTCGTCATCGGACGCCCCATTACCGGCGCGCAAGATCCTGCGGTCGCCGCTGCGCGCATCGCCCTGGAATTGAATCCCGCGGCGTGATGACGACATCAGTCAAAATCTGCGGCATCACCGACGAACGCGGCCTGACAGCGGCTATGGACGCGGGCGCGGCTTTTATCGGCCTTAATTTTTTTCGCCGCTCGCCGCGTTTTGTCACGCTTGAGCAGGCGGCGGCGTTGGCGGCGCTGGTGACGCGCGAGGTCAAAGCCGTCGGCCTGTTCGTCGATCCGACCGATGCCGAGCTGAAAACCGTGCTCGCCCATGTGCAGCTCGACATGATCCAACTGCACGGCAAGGAAACCCCCGCGCGCGTCGACGCGGTGCGCCTGCTGACGGGCTTGCCGGTGATGAAGGCCGTGGGTGTCGAGACCGCGCGCGACGTCATGGCTGCCCAGGCCTATGAGAACCACGCCGACTGGCTGCTGTTCGACGCCAAGCCGCCCCGGGGCGCGACGCGTCCCGGCGGCAACGCCGTCGCCTTCGACTGGGCGATCCTGAAATCCTATACCGGCAAGACGCCGTGGATGCTGGCGGGCGGGCTGGTGCGCGCTAACGTCGGCGCCGCCATCAAGGCCTCCGGCGCACGGGCCGTCGATGTGTCCTCGGGCGTGGAAACCAAGCCCGGCGTCAAAAGCCCGGGGCGTATCCGCGCGTTCTTGAAGGCCGCGGCGGCGGCCGGGGCGCGGGGCAAGGCCTAAGCCCTTGGCAAAACGCTGATTTTCACGTTTAGACAACGGCTTACGGTGGGGTATAAGACGCCATCTATAAATGGTGGACCGGTACATGGCAGGCGCTGAGACCCTCAATACCTATCGCGGCGGGGCCGACGAGAACGGCCACTTCGGCATTTTCGGCGGGCGCTACGTGGCCGAGACGCTGATGCCGCTGATCCTGGAAGTCGAAAAGGCGTACGCGGCCTGCCAGGCCGACCCGAAATTCGCCGCCGAACTGAAGCACCTCAGCACCCATTATGCCGGGCGCCCCAGCGCGCTGTATTTCGCCGAGCGCCTGACCCAGCACTTCGGCGGCGCGAAGCTCTATTTCAAGCGCGACGAGCTGAACCACACCGGTTCGCACAAGATCAACAACTGCCTGGGCCAGATTCTGGTGGCCATGCGCATGGGCAAGACGCGCATCATCGCCGAGACCGGCGCGGGCCAGCATGGCGTGGCGACGGCGACCGTATGCGCGCGCTTCGGCCTCAAGTGCGTGATCTACATGGGCGCCAAGGATATCGAGCGCCAGAAACCCAATGTGTTCCGCATGCGCATGCTGGGCGCGGAAGTGCGCGGCGTCGATAAGGGCACGGCAACCTTGAAGGACGCCATGAACGAGGCGTTGCGCGACTGGGTCGCCAACGTCGACGACACCTATTACCTCATTGGCACGGCCGCCGGTCCGCACCCGTACCCGACCATGGTGCGCGATTTTCAGTCGGTCATCGGCGAAGAAGTGCGCACGCAGTTGCAGGACGCCGAAGGCCGTCTGCCCGACAGTCTTGTCGCGGCGGTGGGCGGCGGTTCCAACGCCATCGGTTTGTTTTTCCCGTTCCTCGACGATGGCGACGTGAAGATGTTCGGCGTCGAGGCGGCGGGCCATGGCATCCACAGCGGCGAACACGCGGCCTCGATCGCCGGCGGTTCACCCGGCGTGCTCCACGGCAACCGCACATACTTGCTGCAGGACGAGGGCGGGCAGATCAAAGACGCGCATTCGATTTCCGCCGGGCTCGATTATCCAGGCATCGGACCCGAACATGCATGGCTGCATTTCCAGGGCCGCATCACTTACGTCTCGGCCACGGACAAGGAAGCGCTGGAGGCGTTCCAGCTGTGCTCGAAGCTTGAAGGTATCCTGCCGGCGCTGGAGCCCGCGCACGCCCTGGCTTACGTCATGCGCGCCGCGCCGACGCTGCCGAAAGACCATCTCATGGTCATGAACATGTGCGGCCGCGGCGACAAGGACGTGTTCACCGTCGCCGAGGCGCTTGGAACAAAGTTATGAGTGTCCCCAAATTGAACCCCGAAAATACCGGCAACCGTATCGCCGCGCGCTTCGAACTGCTGGCCAAGCACAAACGCCCCGGCCTCGTCACGTTCATCACCGCCAACGATCCGACGCCCGGCGTGTTCATGGACATCCTGGAGGGCCTGCCGGCCGCGGGCGCGGACCTGATCGAGATCGGTATTCCGTTCTCCGATCCCGCCGCCGACGGCCCGGCCATTCAGCTCTCGGGCCAGCGCGCGCTCAAACACGGCACCAAGATAGACGACGTGCTGGAAGCCGTGCGCGAGTTCCGCCGCGACGAAATAGATACGCCCATCATCCTCATGGGCTACTACAACCCGATCTATCACTACGGCGACCAGGAATTCGCCGAAGCCGCCGCGAAAGCCGGTGTCGATGGTGTGATCGTCGTCGATCTGCCGCCGGAAGAATCCGAAGAGCTGCACGTGCATTTGCGCGCCAACGACATTCACATGATATTCCTGTCGGCGCCGACCTCCAGCGACGCGCGCCTGCCAACGATTCTCGGCAAGGCTTCGGGCTTTGTGTACTACGTCGCGATCACCGGCATCACCGGCACGGCCTCGGCCAGCGAAGACGCCGTGAAAGCGGCCACCGCGCGCCTGCGCAGACACACCACGCTGCCGATCGCGGTGGGCTTCGGCATCCGGACGCCGCAGCAGGCCTACGCCATCGGCAAGCACGCCGACGCCGCGGTGGTGGGCTCGGCCATCGTCGATGTCATCGCCCAGGGCGTGAAGCCCGACGGCACGGTGGAGAAGGGCCTGGCGGTGAAAGTGCTGGAATTCGTCAAATCCCTCGCCACCGGCGTGCACGGCACTTGGCCTTAACGCAGCCCGCGGGTTCTGTTACACTTTAGGGACGCATTTGTGAGGACGAGACCATGAACTGGTTGACCAATTTTGTCCGACCGAAGATTCAGCGCCTGCGCGCCGCCGCGCCCGCCAAGGAAGTGCCCGATAATCTTTGGCTGCAATGCTCCAAATGCAATGAGATGGTCTTCCATCGCGAGCTGGAAAAGAACCTGCGCGTCTGCACCCACTGCGGCCACCATCTGCGCATGCCGGTGCGCGACCGCCTGAGGATGCTATTCGACGACGGCAAGTGGCAGGAGATCGAGCTGCAGCCGGTGACCGCCGATCCGTTGCGATTCCGCGACCGTGAAAAGTATGCCGACCGTCTCAAGAAGGCCCAGGCGAAAACCGGATTGAAGGATGCGGTGGTCGTGGGCCACGGCACCATGGGCGGGCTGGGTGTCGTCGTCGCGGCGTTCGAATTCGATTTCATGGGCGGCTCCATGGGCGCCGCCGTGGGCGAGGCCATCATCGCCGCCGCCGAACTGGCGCTGCTGCAGGAAGCGCCGCTGATCGTGATCCCCTCATCCGGCGGCGCGCGCATGCAGGAAGGCATCCTCTCGCTGATGCAGATGGCGCGCACCACCGTGGCCGTCGACAAGGTCAAGGAAAAAGGCCTGCCCTACATCACCGTGCTCAGCGACCCGACCACGGGCGGCGTCACCGCCTCCTTCGCCATGCTCGGCGACGTGTCCATCGCCGAGCCGGGCGCCATCATCGGCTTCGCCGGTGCGCGCGTGATCGAACAGACCATCCGCGAGAAACTGCCGGAAGGTTTCCAGCGCTCCGAATACCTGATGCAGCACGGCATGGTGGACATGGTTGTGCCGCGCCACGAACTGCGCGCGAAATTGGTGCAGTTGCTGGGTCTGCTGCTGCATACCAACCCCGCCGCCGACGTGGTCAACATCACGCCGGCCCAGCGCCGCCGCAAGAACAACGAACGCGAAAGCTCGTCGCGCCTGGTGCCGCCGGACCCGACGGTGCCCGATATGGACTACGACCCGGACGGCGCGCCGGCGGAGTAACAACGCAATCGTCGCCCTCGGGTTTGACCCGAGGGCCCAGGGTTGCCTGGTGATGTCCGCTGCGGCGCACACCGACTTCTCTGCATACAGCATCCCTCCGCCACCCTGGATCCTCGGGTCGAGCCCGAGGATGACATTGAGAGCGTGATGACGGCCCTGCCCTCCACTGACATCCACAATGAAGTCGACGCCGCCCTCGCGCGGCTGACGCAGCTTTATCCCAAGCTCATTGATTTATCCCTGGGCCGCACCCATCGCCTGCTGGGCGATCTCGGCAATCCGCATCATCGTCTGCCGCCGGTCATTCATGTGGCCGGCACCAACGGCAAAGGCTCCACCGTCGCCATGATGCGCGCGGTGCTGGAAGCGGCGGGCTACCGGGTGCATGTCTATACCTCGCCGCATCTGGTGCGCTTCGCGGAGCGTATCCGCTTGGTGGGTGCGCTGATCGACGAGGCGCTGTTGCTGCAGATGCTGGAACACGTCGAGAAGGCCAACGCCGGGCAGCCGATCACGTTCTTCGAGGTGACGACCGCCGTGGCCTTCCTCGCCTTCGCGCAAATCCCCGCCGATGTGGTGCTGCTGGAAACCGGCCTCGGCGGGCGCTTCGACGCCACCAACGTCATCGCCAAGCCCGCCGTGACGGTGCTGTCGTCGATCTCCATGGATCACATGCAATACCTGGGCGAAACCCTGGCGCTGATCGCGGGCGAGAAGGCGGCCATTATGAAACGCGGCGTGCCGTGCGTGTCGGTGGCGCAACACCCCGACGCGGCGGAGGTCATCGCCGCAGCCGCACGGGTCATCGGCGCGATGGTGA
>JAIEMI010000035.1 GCA_019752235.1 Rhodospirillaceae bacterium | reverse complement strand
GTCCGCCGTGCCCGCGCTGGTCCTGATACCCGCCGCGCACGCCTAGGAATAGAAGCCGGCGCCGAAAAAGGACCAAAAACTCACCATATATTGGGATGGCGTTCGCGCAGAACCGCATGCGTCACGGGGCGTACGTCAGCACACACGACATGTCACAAAGGCCTGTTAAACATGGCTTTCTCGCACATTGCCGAGTCTAGAAAGCTTCAAAACCCTTGACTCCCCAAGCCTGCCCGCGCTCAATTATTGCGCAATCGAGTTTTGGCCTGACCTTGCCAGTTTCGCCGCCAGCGTTCGACCCGGGCTTCCGTTTTTGAATCTCGGAAGGGGCACTTACAAGTCACCAGACAAACTACAGGTTGCCGGACGTCGCGCGACGTGTGCGCGGCATTTCGCGCACGCTGGGGCGCATCGACGGAGACCAAAATGGCTTCTGGAACAGTGAAGTGGTTCAACAAGGTTAAAGGTTACGGCTTCATTCAGCCGAGCGATGGCGGCAAAGACGTTTTCGTGCACATCACCGCAGTGGAACGCGCGGGCATGGACACGCTGGTGGAAGGCCAACGCGTCAACTTCGACCTCGTCAGCGAACGCGGCAAGACTGCGGCGGCGAACTTGAAAGCCGGCTAAGCATTATCCGGCGGCCTCCGGGCGGCCTGTATAAAAAAAACGGCGGCGCGATGTTCTCGCGCCGCCGTTTTCTTTTCCCGCCAGCCCCCGAAAACTAGCGAAAAAATCTGCGGCAGCGGCGCGCGCATGCGGCCCCAGCAGCACAAGGCAGGTGAACTTGCGCGAGGCAGAGGAGATAAACCAGCGCTGGAAAGTTCGCCGTGATCTCAATCCTTCTTCAGACAGAGGAGATCGAGGAAACTCTGAATCTTGCCGGAAGAGGCGCGCTCGGGCGATAGCTGCGAGATCTCGCTGATCACCGCGACCGGACGCCCGCTGTAGAGGACGAGGAGTTCCGCGATCACCCCGTTGGTCCTCACACGTAATAGCGTCAATTACAACAATAGCGCCCTTTTTGCATATGCCGCCGCCCAATCCAATCCCCGGAACCACGTAGGAAACCCTTATGCCGCGGGCAACGCGCCATGCAAGCGGAACCAGGCAATAGCATCCAGCAGCGCTTCGTCCACCGGACGCGCGGCGTAGCCCAAATCGCGCGACGCTTTGGTGTGCGTGAAGAACATGCGTTTGCGCGCCAGCTTGATGCCGTCCACGGTAATGAAAGGTTCGCCCGTCCGGAACGTGCGGGCGAAGAATTCCACCGCATACGCCAGGGGCAGGATCGCACCGTGCGGCAGCTTGATGGTCGGCGCCTTGCCGCCCACCAGGGCCGCGATGCGCTGCAGAATCTGCTGGAGGGTCAAGTTTTCGCCGCCCAGGATGTAGCGTTCGCCCAGCACGCCCCTGTCATGCGCCAGCAAGTGCCCCTCGGCGCAATCGTCGACATGCACGAGATTGAGTCCCGTATCGACAAAGGCCGGCATGCGGCCCGCCGCCGCTTCGATCACCGTACGCCCGGTGGGCGTCGGTTTGACGTCGCGCGGCCCCACCGGCGCCGTCGGATTGACGATGACGATGGGTAGCAGCTCATCGCGCACCAGCTTGCGGACGACTTCCTCGGCCAGGTACTTGGACTGTTTATAAGGCCCCACCATGTCGGAGAGGTTGACCGGCGTATCCTCGGTCGCGTGCGTGCCGTCCTTGGGGATACCGAGCGTCGCCACGCTGCTGGTGTAGACCATGCGCGCAGCCCCCGCCTCCGCCGCGAGGCGCATGAGGTCCGTGGTAGATTCCACATTTGTGGCGAACATCGCCGCGGGGTCCGGCACCCACAGGCGGTAGTCCGCCGCGACGTGGTAGAGGCTTTTAATGCCCTGCACAGCCTTTCGCCGTGCGGCCGGGTCTCTCAAGTCGCCTTCGACGATTTCGAGGTCCAGCCCCGCCAGATTGCGCCGGTCGCCGCCGGCGCGCGCCAGCACACGCACTCTTTCACCCCGCGCCAACAGTCTGCGCGCCACCGCCGATCCGATAAATCCTGTCGCCCCCGTGACCAGCGCCGTCATGCCGTGTTCTTCCTGTTTGAAATCCACCCGTGCACGAGGGACAATAGCCCCACAAGCACACACTCTGGGAGGAGAAAATCATGGCGACCAACCCCGTCGATCTGAAGGGCAAAAAAGTTCTTATCACCGGCGTCACCGGGCAGGTGGCCCGCCCGCTGGTGCAGGCCTACGCGAAGATCGCCGACGTCTACGCCATGGCGCGCTACGCCAAGGACGCCGACCGCAAGGAAATGGAAGGCTACGGGGCCAAGGCCGTCGCGGTCGATCTCGCGCGGCCCGAAACGGTCTCCGCCATTCCCACCGATCTCGACTACGTCATCAACTGCGCCGTGGTCAAAACCGGCAACTTCGAGCACGACTTGAAGGCCAATGCCGAAGGCGTCGGCCACCTGATCGCGCGCACCAAGAACGTCAAAGCCTTCCTCCATTTCTCCACCACCGGCGTCTACGAGTACAAAGGTCACGACCTCATCAAGGAAACCGATCCGCTGGCCGATAACCACCGCAGCATGATGCCAACGTACTCGATCTCCAAGATCGCCACCGAAAGCGTGTGCCGCTTCGCCGCCACGCATTTTGGCGTACCCACCACCATCGCGCGCCTCAACGTGCCTTACGGCGACAATGGCGGCTGGCCCGCCATGCATCTTCACGCCATGCGCGCCGGCCATCCGATCCACGTCCATCCCGAGGGCCCCAACTATTACAATCCTCTCCACATCGACGACTATGTCGAGAAGGTGCCGCGTCTGCTGGCGGTCGCCAGCAAGGAGATCACCACCACCAACTTCGGCGGCTCGGAACGCGTCAGCATCGAGCAATGGGTCGAGTACATGGCCGAACTCACGGGCCTGAAACCCAACTATCAGAAAACACCCCTCGCCTTCGGCAGTATCGCCATCGATCCCACACGGATGCATGCGCTCATCGGCGAGACCAAGGTGGGCTGGAAAGAAGGCATCAAGCGCATGGTCCGCGCGCAAGCGCCCGACCTTCTGCCGCTGAACGTCTAATCTATGAAGCAGGTCATCTTCACCGCCGACGACTTCGGTCTCTGTTCCGAGGTGAACGAGGCGGTGGAGGAGGGCCATACACGGGGCGTGCTCAGCGCCGCGAGCCTCATGGTCGCAGCACCGGCCGCGCAAGACGCCGTCGCGCGCGCCAAGCGCCTGCCGCGTTTGAAAGTTGGTTTGCATCTGACATTGGTAGACGGCCGCCCGCTGCTGCCGCCCGCCGAAATCCCGGCCTTGGCGGAGAACAGCGGCGCATTCTCAACCGATCTCGTGAGCGCGGGAATCAAATGGTTTTTCGCCCCCGCCGCGCGGCGCGACCTGCGCAAGGAAATCCGCGCGCAGTTCGAAGCCTTCCGGGCCACGGGACTCAAACTCGATCACGTCAACGCCCACAACCACATGCACCTGCACCCGACAGTGCTCGGTATGATTCTGGATTTGGCGAAGGAGTTTGGCGTGCCCGCCATCCGCTTACCCAGCGAGCCGCCGCAGCCGGGCCTCGCGCCGTGGCTATGGCTGATGCGCAAACGCATCCGCACGGCGGGCTTGCGCATCAACGACCGGCTGGTGGGTTATCACCTCACGGGGCACCTCACCGAGGACCGTGTGTTGTCGGCGCTGGACAAACTTCAGGACGGCGTCAGCGAGTTCTACTTCCATCCCGCCATCCGCAGCACGCCCGCGCTGGACGCCGCCGCGCCCGGCTACAACCGGGTCGGCGAACTGAAGGCCCTCACCAGCCGCCCCGTCGCCGGCAGGCTCGTGGCGCTCGGCCTTAACACCATGGGATTCAGCGATTTATAGGGGTTTTGCTTTCGCCCGCTTGCTTTCGGCGGCCCCACCGATAGGATGCCAAAAAAGTAACAGGGGCAATTCCTTGACGGCCATTCTTACCTCCAACGGCGCACCAATCCCTTACACGTCGGACTATTTCGGCGCGTTGACGGCGAGCGATCGGGCGTTGGACTCCGCTGCGCTGCGCGCGCGATACGAGGCTGACGGTTACGTTTTCCTCAAAAGCGCCGTGCCCGCCGAGATGGTGCTGAAACTGCGCGAGGCCTATCTCGCGCAATTCGCTGCCGGCTTCTGCAAGGACAATGACACACGGCGCGGGGCCTTCTCGGGCCAGATGCCGCAAGGCCCCGGCCACGGCCATCCCGGCCATCCCGCCCACGGCTTTGTGCGCGGTGAGGCTTTCCGCGCCTTCGCCGATCAGCCGATATTCAAGGCCCTCGCCGAGATATTCCTCGACGGACCCGCGACGCGGATCCGCCGCACGCCGCTGCGCCACTTTATTCCGGGCCGCAAGTTCGCCTCCCGCGCCCACACCGACCGCACCTATATCGAAGGCGTCGCAGCCGATATCGTCACCATCTGGGTGCCGCTCGGCGATAGTCCGCTGATATCCGGCGGGTTGCTCTACCTCGAGAACTCCCATCATGACGGCGACCTTGAGAGCAACATCCGTACACGCCAGGCCAAGGGCGAAGCGCCCACGGACCGCAATCACGACACGCGGCCCCTCACTCACGATCTCAAATGGATCGCCGATACCACCGGCCACCGCTGGCTGTCGGCGGATTACGCCGCGGGCGATGTGGTGATCCACTCGCCCGCCATCGTGCACGCCTCCACCGATCCCGGCGACACGGATTACATGCGCATCTCCACCGATCTCCGCTTCCGGCGCGCCGATAGCCCCGCCGATCCGCGCTGGTCCAGCGATTGGGCCGCCGACGACGGCTATTAGGTCATCATGCTCAGCACATTCGCCGAAAAACTGGTGCGCGCCAGCCGCGCGAAGCCGCTGCGCACCGTTCTGCTGATTTTCGCCCTCACGGCGGGCGCGACCTTCGGCGCGCTGCAGCACCTCACCATGAACACCGACTCTCTGGCGCTGTTCGATTCCGGCCTCGATTTCCGTGAAGCGGAAAAAGATTTCGACGGACAGTTCCCCGGCGAGGTTGATCTGATCGTCGCCGTCATCGACGGACCCTCCGCCGCCGAGACGCAGCGCGCCGCCGACAGGCTGACCGAGATGCTCAAGCCCCGCGACGACCTCTTCAAAAGCGTCCTGAATCCCACCGGCGGGGATTTTTTCGCACGCAACGGCCTCATGTATTTGTCCCTGGCGGAGATTGAGGACGTCTCCAATGAAATTGCCCGCGCGCAGCCCTTCCTCGGCGCCATCTCGACGGATCGCAGCGCGCGCGGCCTCTTCCGCCTGCTGGAACTGGCCTTCGGTGCGGCAGCCGGCGGCGATCCCGCCACCGCCGCCATCGCGCCCGCCGCCGAGCAGACCGCGAAAGTCACCACCGATGTGCTGGACGGCAAGCCCGCCGGCTTGAATTGGGCAAACCTCTTCTCCGGTTTCGGCCCGCAGGGTTTGACCGCGCGCGCCATGGTGCTGGCGCAGCCCAAGCTCGACCTGACGTCGCTCGAACAGGGCGGCGATGCCAGCGCCTTTGTCCGCGAAAGCGCGCGCGAACTGGGCCTGACGCCGGAAAACGGCTACCGCGTCCGCCTTACCGGCCAGATCCCGCTGTCCGACGAAGAATTCGCCACCGTCGCAGAAGGCACCAGCATTTCCGGCATTATCTCGATTGTCCTCGTCGGGATTCTTCTGTTCATGGCGTTAGGTTCAGGCCGCGTCGTCGTCGCCACGCTCATCACGTTGCTGACCGGCCTATTACTCACGCTTGCCTGGGCGGCGGCTTCGGTCGGCGAGCTGAACCTGATCTCCGTCGCCTTCGCCGTCATGTTCATCGGCATCGCCGTCGATTTCAGCATCCAGTTTTGCATGCGCTACCGCGCCGAACGGCACGCGCGGGGCGCCGGGACTGCCGCGCTCGACAGCGCCTTGGACGCGGCGGGCATGTCCATGGCGCGGCCTCTCACGCTGGCCGCCGCCACGACCGCTTTGGGGTTCTTCTCCTTCCTGCCGACGGACTATCGCGGCGTGTCGCAGCTCGGCGTCATCGCCGGCGGCGGCATGGTGATCGCGCTGGCGCTGAGTTTCACGTTGCTGCCCGCGCTGCTGCGTTTGTTCCGCGCACGCGGCGAGCCCGGAGAAATCGGCTACACCTGGGCGGCACCGATCAACAACGCCGTCATCGCCCGCCGCCGCGCCGTGCTCATCGGCGCCGTTATTCTGGCGGTCGCCGCCATGGCCGCATTGCCGCGGCTCTCCTTCGACTTCGATCCGCTGAAGCTGAAAGACCCAAGCACCGAGTCCATGTCGACGGCCCTGGAGATGATGGACGACCCGCTCATCAATCCCAATTCCTTGAGCGTGTTGCTCGGCACACCCGAGGAAGCCAAAGCGGTCGCCGAAAAACTCAGCGCCTTGCCCGAAGTCAGTCACGCCGTCACGATTTTCGACATCGTCCCCACGGACCAAGATCAGAAATTAACGGCCATCGAAGATATCTCGTTCCTCGCCGGCCCCGTGCTGCAGCCGGGCGCGGCCAAGGAACCGCCCACATACGAAGAAATGCTGGAAGCCGCGCGCAGCGCCCGCGCGGCGGCGCAAACTTATCTCGACTCTCCGGATGCCAAGGATCCTTTGAAGTCCGCCGCCCGGCACTTCTTGGCGGCCGCCGACCGGTTGCTGGCAAAGCCCGACGCCGCCACCTTCGACAAACTCTCGGCGGCGTTCGTCACGGGCTTCGACGAAGCCTTGAAACCGCTGACTCAAAGCCTTTCACCCACGCCCGTCAGCCTGGACGACATCCCGGAAGACATGCGCGCGGCCTTCATCGCCACCGATGGCCGTTACCGCGTGCAGGTATTCCCCAAGATCACCGGCGGCGGCAGTGAAGACCTGACGCGCTTCATGAAAGCCGTGCAGCGCGTCGCACCCACCGCCTTCGGCGCGCCGGTGGTGATTTACGAAAGCGGGCGCATCGTGACGCGCGCCTTCATGATCGCGGCGGCGCTCGCCATCGTTGCGATTACGCTGTTGCTTTTCGTCGTGCTGCGCCGCCCCGCCGATGTCGCGCGTGTGTTGACACCGCTGCTGCTCGCGGGTTTGCTGACACTCGGCACCTGCGCGCTCATCGGACTGTCGCTCAACTTCGCCAACATCATCGCCCTGCCGCTGCTGCTGGGCGTCGGCGTCACCTTCCCGATTTATTTTGTCAGCGCCTGGCGTGAAGGTGAAAGCCTGCTGCTCGCCTCACCCGCGGGCCGCGGCATGCTCTACAGCGCGCTCACGACGGCAGCGGCGTTTGGAAGCCTCGCGATCTCCACCCACACCGGCACCGCCAGCATGGGCATCCTGTTGACGATGGCGCTGGCGTATACGCTGCTGGCGACGCTCATTGTCTTGCCGGCGTTGCTGGGTCCGGCGCCCCCAAAAACTTAGGGCGGCCCCGAAGGACCGCCCTAAACCGCAAAGCGATAGTTCCAATAAATTAGAACGTGCGCTTGATCGCGACGACGAAGCGGGCGTCGCAATACTGAATCGTGCCGACCAAGCAGTTGTTGCTCACGTCGGTGTCGTAGTAGCGCGCATCGACGGTGAACCAGTCATACACGCTCAAGGTCGCGCCGACGTTCCAGTCGGTCGGATCCTTCAGACGCTCCAGGAAGTAGTAACCCACGGCGCCGCTGATCGACAGTTCGGGGATCACCGGAACGGCAACGCTCACTTGCGTGTAGGTGGCGTCGAGGTTGGTGATGGTGTTGCTCGGCGTGTAAGCCGCGAAACCCGTCAGCGCGGCGACGCCGAAGTCGTAACCGGCCTTACCGTAGACTTCCCAGTAATTGTAGTTGGTGGCCTTCGCGGCGCCCGGATACCAGTAGTAGGTAAAGCCGACGTCGTAGGAGAAGTTTTCGATCTTGCCGCCGTAACCGCCGTACAGGTCGAGTTCGGTGGTGGCCTGACCGCCGTCCTGGAAGTCGAGCGACGACGCCCAGGTTCCGAAGTGGAAGCCCATGCCGGTATCCCAGTCGAGACCGCCCTGAACGGCGGCGTCGTGCGCGGTTTGCGTCACGCCACGGAAGATATAGTCGTTGGTCAGCACAATGTTGCCGGAGAACGTGCCGGGCAACGGATTGCTGCTTTCTTCGGCGAAAGCGGCGAACGGCGAAAGGCTAATCGCTGCAGCAAGAAGCCCGGTTTTGATTGCTGTATTCACGTGCATACTCCTCTGAGTTCAGGTTGGGACTAGGCCGGCCCTCGCGGTGGGAGGAAGGTTTCCGCGTCGGACGAGCCAAATCCTTTAGGGCACCCCGGCCCGCAGGAGATAAGTGCAATCCCTGTGCCAGCTTTGTGCGGCGCAGCATTTCGAGAGGGAGTGTTGCAACAGTGTCGGAGGTTGAAAAAGTGGCGGAATCCCTAGTGGTCCAGACCAGATCCTCGCGGCCTTGATGGCGGCATAATTTGCCCAAATTTAATACATCATAAAATATTGCACATTATTTATGCATATTGTGTTCGTTTGCTATGCGATTGACGGAACTGTGGGCTGAAGGCGCACGTTGGGCGTTTAAAGCCCTAGCGAGCCCCGTCAGGGGGGCTGAAGAACGCTTCCGCGCCAGGGTGCAAGGGCAGCGTGATGCCTCTGCGCGCGGCGGACACCTTGACCATGGCGCCCATGGCGCTGCCTTGACCGACAAAGTCGGTTTCGCCGAAAACCGTCTGTAACAACTTTTCCACTTCGTCTTTTGGGATGCCCGCTGTGGAAACCAGCAGCGCCGTCACGCCGACCGTGGCGATAGGCTTATTTTGGCCAGGGTAGGTTTGCGCGGGCACGGTCACGGCGACGTAGCTCGACGTCCCGGTCGTCATCAGCGCCACGGCGTCCGCATCCAAGGGCAGGAACCGTACGGCGCGCGCGCCGGCGAAATTACGCAAGGCCGGAGCGGGCGCGGGCGCCGTGATGATGACGGCGTCTTGCTCGCCGCGGGCCAAGGCCTCTAGCGCGGCTTCGGCGGCGACCTCGGCCGGTGCGGTCGCCAAGGCCGAAAGCGGCACCCGATGTGCGCGCAGCACATCGCCCGCCTCCAGCAGCGCCGCAGGCGTATCCGAGACGATGGCGACGCGCTTGCCGTAGAGATCGGCAACGGACGCGATCGGGCTGGCCGCCATCACGACGACATGAATTTGTTCCGGGAATAAGCTCGCAAGCCCCAGCAAGTCGGGAAAGGTACCTGTATGTCCGAAAGGACCTTCCCCCGCGGACGCTAATGAGGCTTCGTCGCTGCGGAGAAGGGCGGCGGTCACGCTGTTCTGGCGGAGCAGGCGTAGATTTTCCGCGCTGCCGCTGGTCGCGATATTCAACGCGCGCGGTGTTTCGCTATGCGCCACCGCTTGCATCACTGCCCAGTGTTCACCGCCTTCAGGCCCGCTGGCGACAGACGCCTTGCCGGCTTGGCGCACGGCCCGCGCCGAGGCTCCTTTTATGGCGGCGTCGAGATCCTCGGCAGGCATGTCCGGCGCCGAGGTCAAGCGTTGGACGGTGAAAAGCGTGATGCTCCACCATTGTTTCAACGCCGCGGCACGCCGCGAGGACTCCGTGCGCGCCGTGTTTTTAATCGGGACACCGCCGCTCAAGCGCCACTGCGCATCGTTGCGGCTGTAAGAGACCGCGCCGGTGACATGGAGAATGTCGCCTGCTTTGTTTCCGCCGACCTTCAGACCCATGAGAGAAGCGGGCGTCGCGCCGAGCAGATATGTCAGCGCCGCGGCATTGGGTTGTTCCCATGCGCCGAAATCATAGTCGCGCTTGAGACGCAGGTCCGCCGTGAAGGACACCGCGCGCTGGGCGCGGTTGAAATCCGGCACGAGTTGATGGCCGAGACGCTTCGCGCCGGTGATCTCAATCAGGCCTGGGGCGTAACCTGCATCAACATATGCCGATAAATCGGACATAAGGCGCGCATCATCGGGCGCGCGGTCGCAGCCGGAAAGGCCCGCACCGGTGAAGGCCATGACGGCGGTGACAAGGCCACCGGTCAGGCCGCGACCCAGATGAAATGCGCGGATCATCGCTGTCCTATCGCCGAGGCCGGTCTTGAAAATCCTCGAACGCGGTTTCATGCGCGGCGAGGCCTTTGTCGAGCATTGCGCGCAGCAGATTGTCGCCAAGCTTAACCGCGCTGATCATTGTCTCGGCGCGGTTGCTCAGAAGTCCCGCGACGAGGGACGCGCGGACCTCCGGCTTGGCTTCGTCGAAAATGGCCCGGCTCTTTATGATCGATAGTCCAGCAATCAGATCGTCGTCCTTATTATCGATCAGAATCTGTTTAGCTGTCGTAAAAGCGGCGAAGTCGAGAAGGCTCGGTGAAAGCCGGTCGATCTTGGCCAGAAGTTGTTCAGCACCGATGCGGTCGATTTTCTCCGAGGGCGTGGTGAAAGCGCGCGCCTGCTTCAGTCTGGCATAGGAGACATCGCGCCGTCCGTCCGCGCGCGCGGTCCATTCCGGCGCGCTCAAAAGCGTGCTTTCGGGAAACTCCATCTCCACGCCGTTGGACGACGTGCAGTACACCGTGCCGCCATCGGCGACCTCGACGACATACGCGCGGCCGTCGCGGTCGTATGCCTTAGAGCCGGGAGAAAATTTGGTCGCCATGAAAACCTTCGTGCTCTGGTCGGCACACTACCATGGCAGTGCGCTCAAGACCGCAGTTTATGCCACAGCCGCTTGGCGCCTACCGTTACCTTTCGCGTAAAGCGGCGCACGACGGGAATATCGATGGCAAGCACCGTCAGGCCCATGGGGACCATCCAGAACCCGAGGATGGGTAAGAACCCCACCAGACCGCCGCCGACAAGTAATACGCCGATGGCGATGCGGGCGGCCCGGGACCGCGGCAGGTTTTCGCGGGAGAACAGGCGGCGGGCGCGGCCGGCCAAGGAGGAGGGCTTGGAATGATGTTCTTGTGTCATGCAACCTGGCCGCTAGGCAGTTGTTAATGCTTTTTGAGTAAGTGGGAATGTCGCGAACCGGCGACAAGTTCGGGCGCGGCAATTCTTTTCCAAGTTCACTTCTAAAGCCTTATTTTTAAAGAGAAAATCCTTGTACTTGGCGAAGGTGGTCTAATGAGTTACAACGGTTGCGTGTGATGGGAAAACCCATACGGCATGCTCTCCAGAACGGAGACTCGAAGATGTTGGTCTATACAGTCCTGAAGACGCTGTCGTCGCACTTTGAAGAAAGTGTCGCGCCATGCCGCTAACAGTCACACAGATTCAGGCGCTGACGACCACGCAGCTCGCCGCGTTCTCGACCACACAGCTCACCTCCTTTACCTCGACGAACCTGGCCGCGCTTTCGGGCGCGCAGTTCTCGGCTCTGTCATCGACGCAATTGGGCAGTCTGACGAACACGCAAGTTGCCGGCTTTACGCCGACGGCGATTTCCACGCTCACGACGTCGCAGTTAAGCGGTCTGTCATCGACGCAGTTGGCGGCGTTTTCCACGTCGCAGTTGGCCGTGCTCAACAGCACGGTGGTTGCGAACATCACAACCGCGCAGCTTTCCGGCCTCTCGACCACGCAGCTCTCTTCGCTGGGTGTCGCGGGACCGCCGCCGGTTCTGTCCACAAATCAGCTTCAAAGTCTGACATCTACGCAAATCAAGGCGCTCACAACGACGCAGTTGAACGCGCTGACGACGGCCCAACTGGCGGGGTTGACCTCGACGTTGATCGGTTTCCTTTCCACCGATCAGTTCGCCGGACTGGCGACCACTCAGATTGGGCTGCTATCGACCACGCAGGTGAAGGGCATTACCGCCACCGATCTTGTCTATCTCTCGACGCAACAGCTGGGGAGCCTTTCTTCAACGCAGCTCGGCACCCTATCGACGACGCAATTGGGTGCGTTCAGCGCCACCAACATCGCCAATCTGACGACGGCGCAGTTGTCGGGCCTGACGATGACGCAGATCGCTTCGCTTGGCCAATTCCCGCCGCCGCCGCCGATGGACACGAATGGTTCGCTGACCCAGACTCAAATTCTGGCGTTGACGACCACCGCACTGAGCATGCTGACGCCGTTGCAGCTGTGGGGTTTGTCCGCCACCGAACTGAGCTATCTTTCGACCGACCAGTTCGCGGTTCTCAGCACGTCGCAATTGAGTTCTTTGTCGACGGTGCAGATCAAGGGCTTAAGCGCGACGGATATTGCCGTTCTAACGACGACACAACTCAGCGCCCTTTCGGCGGGACAACTAAGTGTTCTGTCCACCACGCAGCTTGGCGCCCTTACTGCCGGCAACATCGCGGCCTTGACGACCGCGCAGCTCTCGCTGCTGACAAGCACACAGCTTGTCGCGTTGGGCCAGACGCCGCCGCCAGGCCCCGGACCCGGTCCCGGCCCCGGTCCAGGACCGACGCCCCCGCCGGTGGTGCCGTCGAACCGCGTGACCTCCACGCAGCTTAATGCCCTGTCCACAACGTTACTTTCCGCGCTGACGACGACGGTGATCGCCAGCTTGAATTCGGTCCAGTTGAGCGGTTTGGATGCCACCCACTTCCGCGCGCTGACGAACGATCAGCTTTCAATTCTCGTGACGACGCAGATGTCGGGCTTCTCGACATCTGCCCTGAACGCATTGACCACGACGCAACTGTCGATTTTCCAGGGTACGCAGTTGGGCGCTTTGACCACCACGCAGATGCCGGGCCTCAGCAACACCATTCTCGCGGCCCTGGAGCTGACTCAAATCGCCGGTTTGACCTCGAACGAAGTCGGCGCGCTTTCGGCCACGCAGTTCAACGCGATCACATCGACGAATATTTCGAGCCTGTCGTCGACTCAGGTGCGCGGCATCAAATCGCAACAGCTTGCAGGTCTGTCGACGGCGGCCTTCGCGGCGCTCAAAACCACGCAATTGGGCAGCCTCACGACCACGGCGATCTCCGGGCTGGGCATCACCAATTTCGGCGTACTCACCTCCACGGATGTCGCCAGCCTTGCGTCAACGCAGGTCCGCAGTCTCAACACCACGCTGTTGGCGCTGATAACGACCACCCAGTTTGCGGGGCTCACCGCGACAACGCTAAGCGCGCTGACGGCGCCGCAGATCGCCAGCCTCAACAATGCGGATATCGCGCGGTTGAACGAGACTCAGCTTGCCGGGCTGTCGGGTAGTCAGATCGGTGCGCTGACGTCGACCCAGGTCAGCGCGCTGAGTACGACGGTCATCGCCGGCTTAAGCATCGACCAGATTCGCGGCATGGAGACCACCGACATCAAGGTTCTCACGGCGCTGCAGATCCAAGCGCTCGAGACCACCGATCTGTTGGCGCTGCGGGCCAATCAGGTGGCAGCCTTCACGGATACGCAGATCGCGGCCATGACCATCACACAGTTTAACGCCATTTTGTAACCGGCGGGTGCGCCCTCATCGCGGCGCACTACGAATTTTCCTTATATAGCAGCGGTTTAATGTCTGATTTCGGTTTTGCCCCCAGATGTTATACAACTATTACATGTGAGCATCAGGGCCCGGCCGTTAACATCTCCAGAACGGAGATCGGGTATGCCTAAGAGGAGTATTTGCGCCGCGCGATGCAACGGCGCGCGCGCACCGTTCGTTTTATGCTTTGCCGCGTGCTCTGGGGGCGGGGCGTATGACTGGGGAACTGGGTAGTGGCCTTCACGAAAGCACAGATACAGGCCTTTACGCCCACCGACGTTAGCAATCTGACGGCGGCTCAAATCGCGTCGTTGACCGCGACGCAGATCGGCTACTTCACGCCCACGCAATTCGGAGGTTTCTCTGATTCGCAGCTCGGCCTGCTGAAGAGTGCGCAGGTCAAAGGCATTACCGGTGGGGTGATGGCCTCGATAACAGCCGGGCAGTTATCGGGTTTTACATCGACCGGCATTGCCGCGCTTTCCAATGGGCAGCTGAGTGCCCTGGGCGCGAGCAAAGTCGTGCTCCTGACCTCGGCGCAACTCGCCGGCATGTCCTCCAGCAGAGTGGGCACCCTCTCCAGCACGCTCATCAATCAGCTGGACGTTGGGGCCTTGAGCGACTTTACGACGAAGCAGCTCGACGGCCTCACCGCGGGCCAGCTTAAAAGCATGGACTCCGCGCACTTCGCGTCTTTGACGTCCACACAACTGGCCAGCCTGAATGCCGTACAGGCCAAGGGCTTTTCGGCCGCGGAACTTAGCAGTCTCACGCCGGATCAGCTGGCCGGCATCACCAGCACGCATATGAAGTCACTGGTTTCAACGCAGCTGAACGCGTTGACGACCACCAATCTCGCCGCGCTCACCGATACGCAGATTGACGGTATTCAAGCCGCGCAATTCGGATACATGAGCCTATCGAGATTAGCGGTGCTCCAGCCCTCGCAGATCGCCGAGTTGGCGCGCACCCAATTTATCGGGTTTAAAGCCACGCATTTCGCCGCCCTTAGCCCAGCGCAAATGGCCGCTGTCACGGTGTCGCAGATCGGGGCAATGTCGGCGGCCCAACTCAATGCGTTGTCGCTGGCCAATATACAGTCGCTGACCACAACACAGCTTGGTCTGCTGCTGCCGTCGCGCATTTCCGGTTTGACGACAACGTTCTTGAACGCGCTTACCACAACCGCGATCTCAGAGCTAAGAACCGGCCAGTTGGATGGTCTGACCGCGGCGCAGGTGGCGGGTCTCAACACCACCAATTTCAACGCGCTCACGCCGGCGCAAATCGCCAGCCTTTCAGCCGCGCAGGCGAAGGGTCTCAGCACGACAAACGTGGGCGGATTGTCGGTGGGCCAGTTGAATGCGCTCACGTCAACGCAGTTCGCGGCATTGTCTTCCAAACAGCTGAATGCCATCTCCGCGGCCAACTTTGGCGGCATCAACACGACGCAGCTTGACTACCTTACCATCACGCAGATCGGTGGGCTCAATTCCACGGTCTTTGCGGGGCTGACCGGAACGCAGCTAGACAGTTTGACGGCGGCGCAGCTGCGTGCGTTCTCGACGACGGATATCTCTCAAATGGACGATGGTCAGGTTGTCGATATCGCGGCAACGCGGTTCGGCTATCTCACGGGCGCCCAACTGAAAGTTTTGAGCACGACCGTCGTCGAAGCGCTCGTTGATACGCAGGTGGGAATCCTCACGTCCGGGCAAATTTCCGCGTTTACCGCGACTCAGCTCAATGCGCTGACAACGGACAACGTCTCATTGCTCAGCGCGGCGCAGGTGGCGGGCCTCGCCGTAACGCAGCTGAGCGGCCTGGAAACCACCAATTTCCTCGCTTTCACGTCGTCGCAGTTGGGCGGGATGACCACCACCCAGATCAAGGCTCTGTCGACCACGAAATTCGCCGCGATGTCTTCGGAGCAGTTCTCGGGCCTCACAGCCGCGCAGATCGCGGCGCTCGCGACAACGCAGGTTACGGCGCTCAACACCGATAGTATGGGCGCGTTCGTCCCGACGCAATTGGCCGCACTGAGTTCGACGGCCGTCAGTGCGCTGACCACGACCCAGCTTAACCAGCTGACCACAGACAACTTCTCGATGTTGACGACGACTCAGCTCAAGGGGTTGGATGCAACGCAACTGAGCGGTATCGAGACGACAAACTTCACGGCGCTGACGGAAACGCAGATCGGCAGCCTGACCACCACGCAGTTCGATGGCATCCAAACGACGAATATCGACGCGCTGACGGCGACTCAGCTGACAGGCGTCACTTCAACGCAATTGGCCGGTTTGGCCATGACGCAGCTCAATGCCATCACCGAGACCAACGTGACGGCGCTGACCACGGTTCAGCTGGACGGTATGGCGTCGACGCAGTTTGGCGACCTCACCAGCACGCAGTTCCTGGCGTTGACGTCCGATCAAATCGCGAGCCTCACGGCCACGCAGGTCAAGGGTTTCGAGGAAACGGACATCGCCTTCCTGACGACCGAGCAGCTTGGCGGCTTCACTTCGACTCAGCTCGGCGCGCTGAACGTCACCCAATTCGGAGCCTTCACATCCATCACTGTCGGCGCTTTGACCGATACGCAGATCGACGGCCTATCATCGACGCTGATCGGCAGCCTCAGCGTCGCGGCATTTAGCGGTTTAACCGCCGCGCAAATCACCGAATTGACGTCGACGCAGGTTAAGGGTTTGAGTGTTGCGGAACTTGATTCCTTGACCACCATTCAGTTCAGCGGCTTCACCGCGACCCAACTTGGGGTGTTGGCGTCCACGCAGATCAACGCACTCGTGGAATTCAATATCGACGCGTTGATGGCGGCGCAGATCGCGGGCCTCAGCTCGACGCAGGTCGGCGCGCTAACCGCGGCGCAGTTGAACGCCGTGTCTTCCACCAATATCGGTTTGCTCGCCTATACCCAGATCGACGGTCTGACCGCGACACAACTGACGGACATGGCCTCGACGCCGTTCTCGGGGTTCACGTCGGACCAACTCGCCAGCATGACGACGACCCAGGTCAAAGGGCTATCCCTGGATGCTCTTGGCGTCATCACCTCGGAGCAGATCAGCGGCCTGGCGGCGACGCATCTCACCGCGATGTCGTCCACGCAGCTCAGCGCCGTCAACACCGTTGCCCTCGGCACCTTGACCACAACCCAGATCGCGGGCCTGACTGCGACGCAATTGGGCGGTCTTGACGTCGTAGCGTTCGGCGCCTTTACGCCGGACCAACTCGCCATCATGAGCACGACCCAGGTCAAAGGGTTTTCGACAACGGAGATCGACGCGCTGACGCTCAGTCAGCTTGGCGGCCTGACATCGACGCAAATCGGCGCACTTACGACCACCCAGGTCAAAGCCTTCACCGAAGGCAGCATCGCGGCGCTCAGCACGACCCAGCTCGGCGGATTCACCTCCAGCCAAGTGGCGGCGTTGACCGTTCCGCAAGTGAGTGCCTTGACGACGACCAGCATCGAGGCGCTCGCCTTTACGCAGATCGATGGACTGACATCGACGCAGATCACCGCTATCGACGCAGCGGCCTTTGCCGGGTTCACGTCCGCTCAGTTGGCGAGCATGACGACGACCCAGGTCAAGGGCTTCGAGGAAAATGACATTGGCTCCCTGACGTCCGAACAACTCAGCGGCTTAACGTCGATGCAGCTTGGTGTGCTGAGTGTGACGCAGTTCGCCGCGTTTACATCGGTCACTGTCGGCAGCCTTACGGATACACAGATCGACGGTTTGTCGTCGACCTTGATCGGCAGCCTCACTGTTCCGGCATTCAGCGGTTTAACGGCCGCACAAATCTCCGATTTGACGACGACCCAGATCAAGGGGCTGACTGTCGTGCAGCTTGATTCCTTGACCACGGTTCAGTTCGGCGGTTTGGTGGCGACCCAGTTGCAGGCGCTGACGACGACGCAGATCAGCGCGCTTGTGGAATTCAACATCGATGCGCTGTTGGCGGCGCAGATTGCGGGGTTCACTTCGACGCAGATCGGCGCCCTGAGCGTGGCGCAATTGAATGCCGTGACATCCACCAATATCGGCTTGCTGGCCTATACCCAAATCGACGGCCTGACCACGACGCAACTCACGGATATGGCCACGGGACCGTTCTCGGGGTTCACGTCGGACCAGTTGGGCAGTATGACGACCACGCAGGTCAAGGCGCTGTCCCTGAATGTCCTTGGCGTGATCACGACCGGCCAAATCAGCGGCTTTACCTCCACGGAATTGGGGGCCCTGGCGTCCACGCAGCTGAATGCGCTGACGACGACGGCGCTCGCGTCGCTGGCCAATACCCAGATCGCAGGTCTGACCGCAACGCAGCTGGGCGGCTTGGATGTGACGGCGTTTGGCGCCTTTACGTCGGACCAACTCGGCAACATGAGTACGACGCAAATTAAAGGTCTGTCGACCACGGAAATCGACGCGCTGACTCCCGTCCAGTTGAGCGGTTTGACGTCAACTCAAGTCGGTGCGCTCACAACCACTCAGGTCAAAGCCCTTACCGAAGGCAGCGTCACTGCGCTCAGCACGACCCAGCTCAGCGGCTTCACCTCAACCCAAGTAGCGGCGTTGACTGTTCCGCAGTTGAACGCCTTCTCGACAACCAATATCGCGGCGCTCGCTTTCACGCAGATCGACGGCCTGACATCCACGCAGATTTCGGGCATCGACACTCCGGCCTTCGCCGGTTTCACGTCCGATCAGCTGGCAAGCATGACGGCGACGCAGATCAAGGGCCTCTCGGCTGTCGATCTCGATATCATTACCTCCACGCAGATCAGCGGCCTCGCGTCGTCTCACATCGCGGTGCTGACGAGCACGCAACTCAATGCCGTGAACGCCGAGGCTCTCGGGTTCCTCACCGACGCTCAGCTTGACGGCCTGACGTCGGTGCAGCTCGGCGGCATCGAGGTTTTCCCCTTCGGCGGGTTCACGTCATCGCAATTGGCCGGTCTTACAACCACGCAGGTGAAGGGGCTTACGGTCGGTCAGATCGAGTTCCTGACCTCCAATCAGCTGAGCGGCATTACCGCGGCGCAGATCGGCGTACTGACGACCACGCAGATTAAGGCGTTCTCCGCGGGGAGCGTCGACGCCCTTAGCACGGCGCAGATCGCGGGTTTCCTGTCGACCCAGGTCGCGGCGTTGACAACCACGCAGTTGAACGCGTTCAGCACCACGAATATCGCGGCGTTGGCCTTTACCCAGCTCGACGGTCTGACATCGGCGCAGCTCGGAAGCATAGATCCGGCGCCCTTTGGCGGCTTCACATCCGACCAGCTGACCAGTCTGACATCGACCCAGGTGAAGGGCCTCGCGCCTGCCGACCTCGACGTCATCACCACGGCCCAGATCAGCGGCCTAACCTCGACGCAGCTCTCGGTGCTGACGACGACGCAACTCAATGCTCTGAATACCACGGCGTTTAGTTCTCTGGCCGATGCTCAAATCGACGGCCTCGCCGCCACGCACATCGGCGGTCTGGACGGCGACCGATTCGCCGCGCTGACGTCCTCGCAGTTGACCGGCCTGACGACGACGCAGGTCAAGGCCATTACGACGACCAACCTGGAAACCCTGACCACGGACCAGGTGAGCGGCGTGACGTCGACCCAGATTGGTGTTTTGAACGCGTCGCAAATTAAGTCGTTGACCGCGACTATTGTCGGCACGCTGACGACCGCGCAAGTCGGCAGCCTGCTATCGACGCAGGTGACGGCGTTGACGAGCCCGCAGCTCAATGCGCTGACGACTACGGTGCTGGCTTCGCTCGCCACCAATCAATTGGCGGGCTTGACGACCACACAGATTAGCGAACTCGACAACGCCCATTTTGGTGCGTTGACGTCGCTCCAGCTTGGCAGCTTCACGACGACGCAAATCAAGAGCTTGACGTTGAACGCAGCTGGTCTGCTGACGGTCGCGCAAATCAGCGGCCTTACCTCGACCGCGTTGAGTGTATTGGCGTCGACGCAGCTTAACGCGCTCACGACCACCGCGCTGGCATCGCTGGCCGACACGCAGATCGACGGCCTTTCCGCGACACAGCTCGGCGACTTGGATACCACGCACTTCCTAGCGCTGACCTCCTTCCAGCTTGGCAGCCTGACGACCACGCAGGTGTTGGGTCTGGAAACCACCGACCTGGCGCTGATGACGACAGCGCAGTTCTCGGGTTTAACCTCCACCGAACTCGGCGCACTCACCGCGCCGCAGGTGGTGAGCCTCAATACCACCGATATCGCGGAACTGACGTCTATCCAGCTCGGCGGTTTCACGTCCACGCAAATTGGCTATCTCAGCTTGGCGCAGATCGTGGCGTTGACCAATTCATCGATAGCCGACTTCCGGACCACACAGATGGGCGGATTGACCACGACGCAGATCCCGACCTTCACTGTGGGGCAGATCCCGGCGTTCGAGACGACGGACCTCGAAGTGCTGACAACGGCCCAGATCGGATCGTTCACGTCCGTACAGCTTGGGACCATGACGGCAGGGCAGCTCGCCGCCATTGGGATGTAGACGCGCTAGCAGAACCATCGGCAGCCGGTCGAGCGGAAAGCAACTTTGGCGTGGGCTTGCTTCTTTCCGGCGTGGCCTTCAGTGGTGCGCCGCTGCGCCTTGCTTCCTCAAATGCGTGATTTTCTCCGCATCGCGCCCGGTCAGCTCTTGGTAATGGCTGAACTTTGACTCGAAGGTGCCGATACCCTGGGAAATCGAGCGGATTTCCGTGATCAGATTCCGCATTTCTGATTCGGGCATATTCACCTGGATCATATCCCAGCCGTCCCATCCTTCTCGGGCGTTAAAGCCGAGAATTTGTGCGCGGCGCTGCGTCACGGCGCGCTGGACCTTCGACGTGAACTCGGACGGTACATAGATACTCACCTCGCAGATTGGCTCCAGCAGCACGGGCTCGCACTGGGGCAGCCCCTCCGTCATGGCCAGGCGTCCCGCGGTGCGGAAGGCCTGATCCGAACTATCGACGCTATGGTACTGGCCGTCGAATAATTTGACCGCGACATCCACCACCGGGAAACCCAGGGGCCCTTGCGCGATGTTGTCGCGCAGACCCGCTTCCACGCCCGGTATGAAATTCCGCGGCACCACGCCGCCGACAATCGCGTCGGTGAAGGTGAAGCCCGAGCCGCGGGGCAGGGGCTTGATCTCGACTTTGATGTCGGCGAATTGCCCATGTCCGCCCGACTGGCGTTTGTGGCGCGCGTGTTGCGTCACGCCTTTGCGGATCGTCTCGCGATAGGGTACTTGCGGCACGCGCGTATCCACCACCAGATCGAACTTGCGTTTAACGCGGTCGAGCGCGATCTGCAGATGCACGTCGCCTTGGCCGCGCAACAGCATCTCGGCGGTTTCAGCCACGTGCTCCAGCGTCAGAGACGGATCCTCCTCGCATATTTTGCGCAAGGCCTCACCCAGCTTGACGTCGTCCTTGCGGTCTTTCGCGATCACCGCGACGGTGTGCAGCGGTATCGGCGGTGTCACCCATACTTTGGGATCGGCCGTGCCGCTGTCGGTCAAAATCGTCCCGGCGCGGCCCGCCTCCAGCTTGCTGAGCGCGACGACGTTGCCGGCGCCGGCGTTATGTAGCTTGGCTTTGGCCAGTCTCGGTTCCGCGCCATCTTGAATACTGCCAACACGTATTCCCGCCAGATCATCGCCGTCCTTCAAGGTGCCGCGCCAGATGCGCATCAGGGACAGTTTGCCGAGGTGCGGGACGTATTGAATTTTATAGATCTGCGCCACCAGCGGACCATCGGGAATTTGCAGTCTTTCGGCGGTTCTCGCGGGCTGCGGCACTTCGTGGCGCAGGGCTTTCATCAAGCGGCGTACGCCGTGCTCGTGCGCGGCGGCGCCGATCAGCACCGGTACGATCAAGTCTTCCTGCAAGTCCTTGGTCAGGTGACGGTAGACCTCTTTTTTATCTGGGATCACATCCTCCAGCAGCTTTTCCAGCAGCGCGTCGTCGAAGTCCGACAATTTCTCGATCAAAGCGCGCCGCGAGTCCGGCACGCTGTCGTCGGAGAACTTCTCGATGGGGATCAGCTCAGATGGTTTGTCCAGCTCATAGTGATAGGCACGCTCGGCCACCAAATCGACGTAACCGGTGATCTTCCCGCTGCGCTGCAGGGGAATATGTCGCAGTACCAGCGGACGGCTCGACTGCTTTTGCGCGGCGGCTATCAGATCGCGGACCAGCCCGCTGACCGTGTCCATTTTATTGATAAAGAGAATGTGCGGAATCTTATGGTGGTCGAGGAAACGAAAGATCGGCCCTAAGGCCAGCATACGGTCGGCATCGGGATCGGTGACGACGATCACCGCGTCGGAGGCGAGCATCGCCTGATGGGCGTCCTGCATCAGGTCCACGGCGCCTGGGCAGTCGATGGCCACCCAATCGTCACCGAGGTAGGAGAAGCGCACTGGCGTCAGATCCGTTGACATCTGCCGCGCGCGCGCTTCGGGACTTGTGTCGCTGACGGTGGTGCCGGCCTGCACCTGACCCTTTTTGAGGATCGCGCCGGCCGCCAGCAGCATGCTTTCTATCAGCGTCGTTTTGCCGCTGGATTGCGGGCCGACGACAGCGATGCAGCGCGTTGTTTTAGCTGGCGTAGCCTTTGTGGTGCCTTTTGCTTTTACATCCGACATGGCGTCTCCTCCCTAGGTTTCTGGAAACGCGCCGCGGCAGGCGTCAAAAACATAAAAGGGCCCGCGTGGGGCCCTTTGTTCTTGCCGCTCAGTCGCGACGGCGACGAACGATGATGTGAGCGACCTTCAGCGTGCAGCTGTCCTTCGTGTTTAAAACTGCGCAGATATAGACCCCGCCCGAGGCTGGGGATAAGTCATCGCGGAACAGAGCGACATGCGTCATGTGTCCCCGCCGATTTTCGCGATCTCGCGGGCGGAACGCCGCGAGGCCTGATTATTTTAGCAAATGCGCCGGGCGGGTCCACAGGCGCAAGGGCGTAGGCCGCGAAAAGCCGCGCTTCATTTCCGTGGGCGTGTAACTATAAGTTTTGATACACTTATTGCGCCGCCTGCAACGGGAGGGATGAGCCCATGAAACGGTGCCGCCTGCTATTCTGCGCTTTTGCCGTCGTCCTGGGGCTATCCGGAGTCGGTTACACGCCCCCCGCGGCGGCCCAAGTCTTCAAGCAGCAGGGCCTGCCGATCCCGTCGTTTTTCTTTTCGGGCGCCGAACGCCGGGCGCGCGAGGCCTGCGCCGACAATCTGCCCAATTGCCGCGCCAGTGTCCGCGCGCGCATGAACCAGGAGATGGAGATCTCGCTGACGATCCCCTACATCGTTCTGGCGGTGGGCCTTATCACCGCGTTGGTGTGGCTGCGCGGACAAGAAAAGAAGAAAGCCAAGGCGCGGGCCTTGGCCCGGGCGCACCATGATCCCGGCGCGTTCCGCAAACTAGATAAGGAAAAAAAGGAAAAGCGGGACACGGACGATGACGAGGACGAGGATCAACTCTCGTAATTGTTTAGCCGATATGCTTTTTGAGAAAGGCCGCGCCGAACTGGGCGCCCTCGCCGTCGATGCCGTGCTGCAGGCCGCGCACGACGTGTGATTCGTAATTCACACCCACGGCCTTCAACCCTTTCTCGATTTCAGCCATGGCTTGGATCGGCACCACGGGGTCGGCGTCGCCATGCACCAGCGCCACCGGGGGCTTCGATTTGATTTCCGCCGCCAGTTTGTCGGCGCCCATGAGCGCGCCGGAATAACCGAGAATGGCGCCCAGCTGCTTGGCGCGGCGCAGGCCTACGTGCAGCGACATCATCGTGCCCTGCGAAAACCCTAAAAGGGCCAGGCGGTTCGGTTCGATGCTGTGATGCGCCAACACTTGATCGAGATAGGTGTTGAGAGTCTTGGCGGCGGCTTCGGCGCCCGGGCGCATGTTCTTGAAGGTCTCGATCAGTGTGTTGGGATCCCGGCTCATGGCGCCCGGGTCATACCCGCCGAGGCCGAACCATTGGTAGCCGCCGACAAATCCGCCTTCGAGTTCCTGCGGTGCGTTTGGCGCGTAGAAGGCGGTATCCGGCAGCACATGCGCGAAGAAAGGCGCAAGGCCGATCAAGTCATCGCCGCTGGCGCCGTAGCCGTGCACCAGGATCACGACGGACTTCACAGGTTTGCCGGACTCCGGCATCAGGGAGGGGCCCTTGAGGGCGTCGATCGTGGCCATGTTCACCTCGATGGCGTAGGATATATTTCGCGATAGGTATGTTTTGGATACAGGGATTCAAGCATCGTGACCAGCCGTTACCCACTGAAGAACCGGCTCAAGAAATTTGGCCGTCATGAGTGAACAGAACGCGGTACTGTTCGCCAACGGTGCGTTTTACGCGGCGTTCGCGGGGCGCGATGTCGATGCCATGGAAAAGGTCTGGGCCAAGGACAAGACCGTCAGCTGCACCCATCCCGGCTGGCAGCCTTTGGTCGGCCGCAGCGAAGTCATGGCAAGCTGGCGTTCGATCCTGACTGGACCCGGCGCGCCGCGCATTACCTGCCGGGCCGAGCGGGCGGTGGTTTACGGGGATATGGCGATTGTCACCTGCATCGAGCAGATCAGCGATGACAAAGGCCGTGCGGAATTTCTGACGGCGACGAATGTTTTTATGCGAACGGGCAGCATCTGGGCCATGGTGCATCATCAGGCGGGCCCGGTGAATCTCGATCCGCAGTCGCTGGAAGAGGAAGAAAAGCCGGCGGTGAACTAAGGCCGCTGAACTGATGAACGCGGCTTATTCCGTGGCGGCGGCTTGCTCGATGGCGCCGCCATCTTGTGCCTGTGTGTCGGATCTTTCCGCGGGCGTTTCGTCCTGCGGCTCTTCAGCTTCATCTTCCACAACGGCCGTTTCCGGCGGCACGCCTTTGCCGCCATAAGGATCTACAAGCAGGAAGGCGGGTGTAAAGCCGCCAAAGGCCACGACGTTATCGCCGATATCCATTTCGGCGATGCCGTGCGGGTTGCGCCGCGTTTTGCGGGCGCGGTCTTCCGCGCCGCGCGCGTCGCTAAACCGGTCCGGACGTCCGCGTTCGCGCTTGCCGCGTTCCTTGCGTTCACGCGGCGGGCGCTCGTCGGCGGCTTGCGTCTCGATTTCTTGATTTTCCTGGGCAGGGGGCTGCTCAGGGGAAGCTTCTTGTAAGGCGACAGGCGCGATTTCCTCGACCGCGGCGTAGACGGGCGCTTGCACCGGCGCTTCGTTCGCGATGCTGGCCGACTCACCACGCGGTTCACGGGGCGGTCGCTCACGTCCGCCGCGCCCGCGCCCACCTTCACTACGCCCGCGCTCGCCGCCGCGTCCACGCGGAGCGCTGCGGTCGCCACGGCTACGGCCGCGACCGCGCGTGTTGCCGCCCTCATCGACGGCGTCGGCGCCGACGGCCAGTTCGGCCAGTTCGGGAACGTCCAGAGGCGGGATGGGGCCCTTCAAAAGCTGTTCGACGGCGCCCAGCAGTCTGCCGTCGCTCGGTGTGGCCAGCGTATAGGCATGGCCGGTCTTGCCGGCGCGGCCCGTGCGGCCGATGCGGTGCACATAATCTTCCGCATTCACCGGCACGTCGAAATTGATGACGTGGCTGACGTCCGAGATGTCGAGGCCGCGCGCCGCGACATCGGAGCACACCAGCAATTCGGCCTCATTCGCTTTGAACTTGGCCAGCATGTCGTTGCGCTTGGACTGCGGCATGTCGCCGTGCAGTGCGACGGCGCTGAAGCCGTGCTTTTCAAGAGACTTAAAGAGGATATCGACGTCTTTTTTGCGATTGCAGAAGATGAAAGCGTTGTGGACATTTTTGGCGCGCAGGATGCGGCGCAGCGCTTCACGCTTGTCCAGCGTGCGCACGGTGACGATGCCCTGTTCGATAGTGGTCGCGGCGGAGGCCGCGGGCGTCACCGAGATTTCCTTCGGGTTCATCAGGAACTTGTCCGCGAGCTTGCGGATTTCCTTGTCCATGGTGGCCGAGAAGAACAGCGTCTGGCGGATTTTCGGCAGCAGGCTGACGATACGCTCGACATCGGGAATGAAGCCCATGTCCAACATGCGGTCGGCTTCGTCGATCACCATGATCTTGACGTCGTTGAGCAGGATGCGGCCGCGCTCATAAAGGTCGAGCAGGCGGCCCGGCGTGGCGATCAGCACATCGACGCCGCGGTCCAGGGCCTTCTCCTGGTCGGTGAAGGACTCGCCGCCGATGAGCAGCGCCATGGAGAGCGGGTGGTACTTGCCGTACTTAATGAAGTTGTCCGAAATCTGCGCCGCCAATTCACGGGTAGGCGCGATGATCAGCGAGCGCGGCATGCGCGCCTTCGAGCGTCCATCGGCCAGGATGTCGATCATCGGCACGGTAAACGCTGCGGTTTTGCCGGTACCGGTTTGAGCGACGCCTAGAACGTCGCGGCCCATTAGGACGACAGGGATGGCCTGCGCCTGAATCGGCGTCGGCGTCAGATAACCTGCGTCGATAACGGCTTTTAAAGTGTCCGGCGAAAGGCCGAGGTCTGCAAAATCCATTGGGTCGGAACGTCTCCGTCGCGGGACATGTTAGGCTGCATACAATCCACCAGAATGGTGGGCAGCGCGGCGCGACAGGTTCACGGCGCGGCATAATAGGTGTTAGTTTGCGGGTGTCAACGCCGGAAAAGCCTGAAAAATCAGGATTCTCAATAGCTTTAGGTGGCCGTTAACCCCCATGACCCGCCCAAAACACCTTCTTCTGCTGCCAGGACTGCTGTGCGATGCGGCCCTGTGGCGCCATCAGGCCACCCACCTGGCGGACCAATACGAGGTCCAGGTTGCCGATTTGACCCAGGACAACTCTGTCGCGGCCATGGCCCAGCGGGCCTTGGCGGCGGCCCCCCCGACCTTCGCCCTGGCGGGGCTGTCCATGGGCGGCTATGTCGCCCAGGAAATCATGCGTCAGGCCCCGGAGCGGGTGGAGCGGTTGGCCTTGGTCGATACCAACGCCCGGGCCGATACCGAGGAACAGCGCAAGAACCGCGCGGCCCTGATCAGCCTGGCCGATGTGGGCAAGTTCAAGGGCGTAACGCCGCGCCTCCTGCCCAACCTCATCCACCCCTCCCGCATGGAGGATCCGTCCGTGGCCGGTGTGGTGATGGAGATGGCCGAGCGTGTCGGCCAGCAGGCCTTCAAGCGCCAGCAGGAGGCCATCATGGACCGCAAGGACGGGCGCGGGGATCTGGAGGCGATCCGTGTGCCGACGCTGATCCTCGCCGGGCGGCAGGATGCGCTCTGTCCGCCCAAAGTGCAGGACGAGATGATGGAGCGCCTGGCCAACGGCAAGCTGGTGCTCATTGAGGATTGCGGCCACCTCGCGCCGCTGGAGCGTCCGGAGGCGGTGACGGCGGTGTTTAGGTATTGGCTGGGGTAGTTTCCTTCAGGAAATTGCGCCGCGCGACTTCGACGCCGCCGAGACCAATGATCAGGGCGATGGTCGCCACAAGCGCGATGGATTTTCCCACGGCCGCGTCGTCGCCGAAAACAAAGTCCGTGGACATGCCGACGAGCGTCGGGCCGATGCCCAGGCCAATGATCCCGGCGACGAACAGATAAATCGCTGAGACCTGGCCGCGGATGCGCGCCGGCGTGACGATTTGCAGCGACGCGGTCAGCACGCCCGCCCAGGTGACGTTGAAGAACCCCAGCGCGGCGACCATGACGATGGCGGGATCGCGCATCGGGATCAGCGGGCCGATGCAGCCGAAAATGAAACAGCCGATCAGGTAGAGCCCGCTGATGATCAGGTGGCCGTCGCGGCGTCCGCGCGCGATCAGCACATCGGCCGCCCATCCCGCGCTCAGGCTTCCCGCGATACCTAGGAAAACGGTGGAGAGCCCCAGCAGCAAGCCCGCATCACCCGCGGTGTAGCCATGCACCCTCTGCAGATAGGTCGGCATCCAAACGCCGAAGGCGTTGAAGGCCACGGGCCCGAAAGCAGCGGCGGTGAAGAAGCCGAGATAAAAGCCCCGATGCTGCCAGATATACTTAAGAACCGTTGGCAGGCCGGGCCGTTCGACTTGTCCTGCGGCGTTGGTTTGTCGCGGCGGTTCCCTGATGACAAAGGGGGTCGCGGCGGCCAGCAGCAGGCCCGGCACGCCGATGGCGACGAACACCATCTGCCACGGCGCCAGCACGCCGATGCCGGGCAGGGACCACGTGCCCTGTGCGAAGTAATCGATCAGCGAACCGCCGATCACCAAGGCTAGCCCCGAGCCGATGGGAATCCCCAAATGATAGAACGACAGCGCGCGTCCCAGCTTGTCCCGGGCGAAATAATCGCTGATCAAGGAATAGGACGACGGCGACAGGGGTGACTGTCCAACGCCGACGCCCAGCCGCGCGACGAACAATCCGGCGAAGGAATTGACCATGCCGCACAGCGCCGTCATGACCGACCAGAATCCACACGCCACGGCGATGAGAATGCGGCGGCTGCCGTTGTCCACCACGTAGCCCAATGGAATGGCCGAGGTGGTGTAGAGCACCGCGAAGGCGAAGCCCGCCAGCAGGCTGTATTCGGTATCGCTGATGCCCAGGTCCGCGCGCACCGGTTTCACCAGCAGGCCGAAGATCGAGCGGTCGATATAAGCCGATGTGTACAGCAGGATCAGGAAAACGACGACCAGCCATGGGTAGATTTTGGTGATGGTGGCGCGCACAGCAACTCCTCCCCAGGGCCGCGGGACGTGCCGCCAACCTTAGCCGGTAATTTGCGTTGAAACAGCGCATTTCGATGCCTAGGCTGCGGCATGGCGCATTGGACCGACGGCCTATTGGCCGGCAAACGCATCATCGTCACGGGCGCGGCTCATGGGCTCGGGCGGGCTATCGCCGTCGCCTGCGTGAAGGCGGGCGGGCAGGTGCTGTTCACGGCGCGGGACAAGGCGGCGCTGGGTGATGCCTTGGACGAGAGCAAGCCCGCCGCCAAGCAGGCGCTGACCCAGATCGCCGATTTGACACGCCCCGATGACGTGGACGGCATCTATCACGCCGCCGTCAAGGCCTTCGGCGGTGTCGATGTGCTGATCAACAACGCCGGCGTCAGCAACGACAGCCTGCGCGACGACTATTGGACCAATCCCGTACGCTTTTGGGAAACCGACGCGGATACCTACCGCCGTTTCTACGAGATCAATGTGCAGGCTCCGATCCGCCTGACGCTGTTGGCCACGCCGGAAATGCGCGCGCGCCAATGGGGACGCATCATGACCACCACCACCAGCCTCAACACGATGATCACCGGCGGCATGGGGCCCTATGGCTCGTCCAAGGCGGCCATTGAGGCATTTACCTCGATTGCGGCCGCCGACCTCGCGGACAGCGGAGTCACGGCCAACGTCATCGCGCCGGGCGGCCCTGCGGACACACGCATGATCATCGCCGACATCCCGCGTGCGGATTTGATTCCGGCCGACTGCCTGGCCGATCCCGCCGTGTGGCTGTCGTCGCCTCTGTCCGACGGCGTCACGGCCCGGCGTTTCCTGGGCGCGAAGTGGGATCGCGCGCTGCCGCCGGAGAAGGCGGCGGAGGCCGCCGGCGCGCCGATTGCTTGGACCGGCTTCGGCACGCAATCTTACGCTCCCAAAGGCAACGCGCGCGTGCAATAAAACGGCATGATTGGTGTATTCGATTCCGGCCACGGGGGTTTGACCATCCTGCGTGCGCTCACGCAGCATCTGCCCCACCGTTCGTTCCTCTATTACGGCGATCACGCGCACATGCCCTACGGCGAGCGCAGCTCGGCGGAGATCGTGGACCTGACGCGCGGCGCCATGGAGTATATGTTTCAGCGGGGCTGCAAGCTCACGGTGATGGCGTGCAATACCGCCGCCGCCGTGGCGCTGCGGACGCTGCAGCAGACGTGGCTGGCGTCCGACTATCCCGATCATCGTATCCTCGGCGTCTTGGTGCCGACGGTGGAAGCTGTGACGGGTGTATCATGGCTGGCGGATGTGGCTCCGGTTTCCCCGGACAAGCCAAGGCGGACCATCGCGATTTTCGCCACGCGCCGCACAGTCGCCAGCAATGCGTACGTCGAGGAAATCGGCAAGCGCGCTCCGGAAATCGACGTGGTGCAGCAGGCGTGCCCCGATCTCGTCAACTTGATCGAAGCGCCCGCGCCGCGCGAGGACGTGCGCGCGGCCATCAAAGGCTTCGTTGCCGAGATGATGGAAAAGCTGAAAGGCCGCAGACCGGAAGCGGTCATGCTGGGGTGTACGCACTATCCTATCGTGGCCGATCTGTTCGCCGAAGCGCTGCCCGCGGACTGGGAAATCCTCTCCCAGCCGCAACTCGTCGCGCGCAGCATGGGCGATTATCTCGGTCGCCATCCGGAAATTGACACACTCGACTCCGTGCCGCAGCTTGAGTTCCTGACGACGGGTGACGCCGTCAGCGCCAGCGGGTTCGCGACGACGTTCTTCGGCAAGCCCGCGACGTTCCAGACGTTATAGACGGTCGAGGTCCGGCGGTTGCGCGCCGGCCCAGGCTTTTTCGAACAGCTTGCCATATTCAGCCGCCGCCACGGTGTCGCCCAGAGCGGCAGAGACTTCCTTCAACGCATAGAGCGCGTAGCCGTTGTGGGGCGCTTCCAACAATGCCTGGCGCAGAACTTCCGCGGCTTGCGGCAGCTTACCCGCGCGGTAGAGCGCCACACCTTGCGCCTGGCGTACGGGCACATCCCAGAACGGCGGGTCTTTATAATCCTGCTTGTCTTGGAACTCAGCGGCCTTGGCGAAGTGCTCCGCCGCTTCCGCCCATTTGCCTTCGGCGGCCATGGCGCGCCCGCGCACCACGTTTGCCGCCACGCCGAGAAGGTCGCCGCACAGACCCTTGGCTTTGGGGTTTTTACCGGTGCGCATGCGGTCAATGATCGCGGCTTCGCGGCGCGCCTCGTGCGCCTTCTTCTGATAGGCGTAGGCCGAGCCGCGCGCGTAGTGCCAGACGCCGCGCATATACGCCTGCTTCGAGGGCGGCTGGGACAGGGCGAGTATATCTTCCGGCGTCTGAAAGCGCACAACCGCGTGAATGGCCGCGGCCTCGGACACTTCAAAACGCGCGACGGTATTCGTCGCTTGAAACGCGTTCATGGTGGCGGCCAGTTTCAGGGCAGAGGCGCTATCGCCCGCCATGCCCGCCGCCGCCAGGGCGAAGTGCACGTTGTGCTGATAGAGGCCGTAGCGATAAACGCCGCTGGCGGCTGCCGGACCTTTCAAATAGGCGTCGTCGACGCTGATGGCGGCGACGTTGGTGGTCAGGGCATCGCGGTAACGCCCCAAGCTGAAATAGGTGTGGGCCGGCATATGCACCATGTGGCCCGCGTTGGGCATCAATGCGGCCAGCTTGTTGGCATAAGGTTCGACCTTGTCGATCAACACCGAGCCGTCCAAGGCGTGAATATAAAGGTGAATGGCCCCGGGATGGTCGGGGCGTTTCGCCAGCACGCCTTCGATGGCGGCGATGGCGCCCGCGATGTAACCCGTCGGCACGCGTCCGGTTTTATCCCACCACTCCCGCCACGGCGCGCTGCGTACGTTCATGGCGGCTTCGGCGGTGATCGCGGCGATATCGGCATCGTCCGTGTATGCGGCGTACACCTTCGCCATGGCGTCGGCATAGGCGAGGTCCAGATCTTCGGGCTTGATCTTATCGTTCGCGGAGAAACGCGCGGCAACGGCGTCGATCAACGCACGCTCGTGCGGCGAGACGCCATCCGCCAGGGCCTTCGCTTTATTGATCGCGGCAAGGGCTGCAGGGGTTTCGCGTTTTTGGCCGTTAAGATTAGGCCCAAGGGTCAAGGCCTCGCCCCAGTAGCACATGGCGCAGGACGGATCGGCATCGCTGGCGGCGCGGAACGAGGCCACGGCCTCGCCGGGATTGAAGGCATAGAACAACTTCAGGCCCTGGTCGAAAAACGCCTGCGCTTGCGGCGAGATGGTGGTGACCTTGTAGGTCAGAGGGCCGAGGCCGTCGAAGAGCGGACTGCGCGGCTGCGCGGTGTCCGGCGGCGTATTGGCGATGGCCGACTGCACGATAGGGGAAATGCGGTGTTTCACATCGGCGCCGCAGATATTGCGCGCGATGATGCGCGGATCGAACAGTTCCGCCATCGGCGATAGCGCCGGTTCCACGGCAGGCTGGGGCTGCTGGACGTCGAGCGTCACGCCCAGCGCAGCCGCGCTTGCGGACGCTATCAGTAAGGCTCTGGTAAACACGCGGAAGGTCATCGGCGCACCCCGTTATTACGCCGATATTCTAGCAGATTTCAGCTGACGATCCGAAGTTCGTTGTTTGTTACACGCAGGCGGGCAGCGATTTCGCGCGCCATATTGGTCACGAGTTTCGCGGCCAACGCCGGGTTGGTGGTCACGAGGTTTTCGAAGCCGCTCTTGCTCATCTGGTAGACGACGATGTCGTTGTCGGCGATGGCGTCGGCGGAGCGCCGTTGGCCTTCCAGCATGGCCATTTCACCGAACACGACGCCGGGAATAAGATTGGCGAGACGAATCGGCGACTTGCGGCCGCTGGACAAGCGGATCGTGACGGTGCCCTTGGCCAGCATGAAGAATGCGTCGCCGGCGTCGCCCTCGCGGAACAACACGGTTCCGGCGGACAGCTCGCGCCTTTCAATGCGCGCGGCGAGGTGATCGCGGTCGGCGGTGTCGAATCCCAGCGCGATGCCGAATTCGTCGAGGCTGAATTCGCGCGATCCGGCGGGACTGAAACCCGCCCCGCCCAGCAGATGATCTTCGGCCCACTCCAGCGCCGCATCGGTGTCGGCGAAGAGGCGGCAGACGCTGAAGATCTGCTGGCCCGCGATTACCTCAAGGAACCGCCCATTCAGGTCGTCCTTGGTGATGTGGGAGACCAGCATGACTTTGCCCTGCGTGATGAGGCGCTGGAAAAGTTGCAGCAGCAGGCGCACGCCGGTGGCGTCCATATCGGCCAGGCGCCCGCAATCGAGAATCACGATGCGTGACGAAGCTGATAGGTGTTCGACTGCCGCGAAGAGCGCGTCGGCGGTGCCGAAGAACAGGGGGCCGTCCAGTTCGACGACAATGATCTCCTGCGCGCGACCGGCCAAATGCTCGGCCTCCGAGCGCTCGCGCACCTTCAGCGAGCGGCGGGCCGAACCATCGTAGGTGCGCCGGACAATGGGCTTGCTCATGTCGCGCACGAACATGACCATGGCGATCATGACGCCCGCGATCACGGCGGTCATCAGGTTCACCAGCACCGTCACACCCGCCACGGCGATGACGATGACAAGGTTGGCGGCGATGGTGCGCCGGAATGGCCCGGCCAAGCGCATGCGCGACACCATCTCGCGGCTCCAGGTGTCCATCATGCCCAAGGCGACGACGGTGAGCACGGCGGCGAGAACCGAACGCGGCAGATAACCCAGCCATGGGCCGGCGGCCACCGTCGCGATGAACACCATGCCGGCGCTGATGATGCCGCAGCGGCGGGTGCGCGCGCCGGCTTTCAGGCTGGCGGCGCTGCGGCCCATGGCGCCGGAACTGGCAAGGCCGCCAACGATGGCGGACGCCATGTTGGAAAGGCCTTGGGCAATCAGCTCGCGGTCGCTGTTGTGGCGTCCGGCGGTGAGGCTATCGAGGGCGGCCGCGCCCATGAGCGAGTCAATCGCCGCGATCACCGCGAGGATAGCGATGGCCGGCAGCAGTTCGAGGAATTTCTGGTAGATCCACGGGTCGCCTGCCAGCGCGCCGAGTTTGACCAGCGCGAAAGATGGCACCACCGGCGGCACGTTGCCGATGGTCGCGCCCAAGCTGGCGGGATCGACAAAGAAACTCAACGCGTAGTGCAGCACGAGCCCGCCCACCAGCCCCGCCAGCAGCGACGGGATGCGTTTGGAAATCTTCGGCGCAACCATGATGATCATCATCGCGCTGATGGCGACGATCACGCCCCAGGGGCTGATCTGCGACGGGATGCCGCGCCACTCGCTCCAGGCGAAATGTTCCGGCAGGCCCAGGAAGCCGCGCAACTGGCTGAGCAGCAGCAGAATGGCGACGCCGTTCATGAAGCCGGCGATGACGGGGTAGGGTATGAACTTGATCACGCGCCCGAGTTTGGCCACGCCGAAGAGCGCTTCGGCCATGCCGGCCACGAAGACGCCCAGCAGCGCCAGGGCGATGGCGGTGGTCGCGCCGCCGTGTTCCTCGATGTCGGGAGCGCTGGCGACGATGGCGATCATGGAAGCCATGATCACCGCGACGGAGGCGCGCGGGCCCGAGATCATGCGCGGCGCACCGCCCAGCAGCGCCGCCACCAAACCGGCGGCGACCGCTCCGTAAAGTCCCGCGATGACACCCATCCCGGCGAAGGCCGTGCCGAGCGCGGCGAAGGCCACGAGGCCCAGTGGCACGGATTCCGAAATCGTGATCACGGCGGCAACCAGCGCGCCCGCAAGGTCGCCCCGCAGCTCCGCCGCGTTACGGCTGGCGTCATCTTTGGGCCGTCCAGCCGGTTCGGCCGTCGGCATGGTCTCAGGCAGGTCGGCTTCCACGTTGTCCCCTCGCGGGACAGCCTATCACCGCAAAAGTCGAGGGGTCACTACCAGAATCGCGTAATGCGCGCGTCAGGGGAAACCGGCTCAAGTCTCATTCGGCACACCGAAATAATCCTGATACTTCTTATACACCGCGCGTTCGTGTTTCATCTGTGGGCTGTCGGCGGCGAGTTTGTCGTACTTCGCGGTGTTGCCCATGGTGCCCTGGTGGCGCTCGTTCAGGAAGTCGAGCTGTTTCTTCAGGACGTCATCCGTCAGTGTCAGCCCGAGGTCGGCGTAGATGGCGCGGATCGACGCGCCCGGATCCTTGATGAATGCGGCATAGAGCACGTTGGTGTGGAAACCCTTGCGCAGCTTACCGGTTTCGATGTGGTCGATGACCATGTCCCAGATCTTCGCGCGCGGTTCCGGCAGCATCCATTCGTCGCCCACGCCGCCGCCGTAGGGATCGTCGGTGCGCCAGGAGTAGATCACGCCCATGACGTTCACCACCGAGTCATTGGAGGTGATGGGATCGCGGTGCGGAATGATGATCTTGGCGTCCGGATAGGCTTTTAGGAGATCGGGCAGGCGCGGCATGTGCGTGGGGTTCTTGAAAAGCCAATGCGGCTTCTTGTGTTTCCACTGCAGCAGCTTGATGAAGCGTTTGTGCCAGGCGAGGTGATAGGCCACGTCCTGCTTCTCGAAGTATTTCTCGAAACCGGGAATCTGGAACGCCGTGACCCAGACTTCGGACATGAACGCCGACCAGGTGAACTCGATGTCCTCGACGGGCAGGGCGCCGCCCCAGGCGTGGACCTTGCGCCACTCGGGACTGATGCGCCACACGAACTCCACATGCTTGTCGGCCTTGGCGGCGCGCGGGTCGGTTTCATAGGTGGCGGCTTCCGGCGCGGGCCATGGATACGTGGCCTCCCAGCGGCGTACCGAACGGAATTGCGGATCGAGCGCCAGCACCTCATGCAGGATGGTGGTGCCGGAGCGGCCGAAGCCGAGAATGAATACCGGCTCGGTGATGACTTCCTTGTCGATCTCGGGATGCAGCTTGTAAGCGTTGGTGATGTACAGCCGCACGCACAGGAAATTGACGAGATCGACGCGCGTGAGAATCCGTCCCATGAAGTTGAGCTTGGCTTCGGTCTCGATGGCCTTGAGCAGAATCCGGAAATGCGTGCGCCATCCATCCTCGTCGCCGAAGTCGGAGAGGCCCGTGCGTTCCGTGGCGGCGGCCAGCAGCGAAGCTTCGTCCAGCGGCACAGTGGTTCTGATGTCCACCAAGCTTTCCAGCGCGTTGAATTGCGCCAGCCATTCGGGGCGCGACTTGATGCTCCACAGATCGCGACGATCTTTATTTTCCGCCATGTGCTGTCCTCCCAGACCTCCACCCAGACCATGAAAGCTGATCACCTTCGCGCCGGGGCGACAACGCAAAAGTCGGTGAGGCGTAAAAGGAGGCCAGATTTGCGCTTTTGGGTCATGCCCCTCTTGGCTTGAGTCCGTGGACGCCTCGCAACGGCCTCTCTACTCTGCTTATTATATGGATGGGAGGACGTCATGGCTGACCCCTTGGATACGCCGCAGCAGCGCGAGATTGAGTTGGCGGCCGTGCGCCTGCTTCAAAAGCCCGAAGCCATTGCGGCTGCAAAAGAAGTCGCGGCGCATTGGATCGAACGCGTAAAACCCAGCGCCGCACAACATGCTCTGTTCGATTTCGAATTCGAGCAGGTGAAGCTCTGCGCCGCTATGGATGCCCTGAATCAGGACGCCGTCCATCCGCGTCTCCATTCCTTCTTCCGCTTCGCGCATACGGTGGACGGCGTGCCTGTTCCCGGCACCAAGCAGGGCAATCCCAACCCCGACTATGCCTACCGCTTCATCACCATCGACGACTCATCGCGCTATGTGATCCGCGGTGAGACCGTAGGCCAAGCGCCGGGCGTTGCCGAATTCGCGGTGCTGACGGCGGCGCAAGCGTATCTCGCCAACCTGTCGGCACGGCATATCGCGTTTGATGCCAACGGCCGCTTCACGCTGACCATCGACCCCGATGCGCCGGAGACAAAACCCGAAAAGGTGCGCGTCAATCATCTGCAAACCAAACCCGGCGCCATCCAGGTGCTGATCCGCGACATGCTGACGGACATCACCGTGCAGCGGCCTTATAAGCTCTCGGTCGAGCGGCTCGGCCCCGCGACGCGCCCGCCGCTGACCGAGGCCGATGCGTTAAGGTGTTTTCCCTTCCGGTTACGCAAGATGGTCGATGACATGTTGTTCATCGCCGAGAAGATGATCTACGGCAAACCGGCCAACACGTTTCCAGCGCCCATGGTGCATCAAGGCGGCATCTATGCGGTGTCGCAGGCTTACGCGGCGGGTCACTACAAAATCAAATCCGACGAGGCGCTGGTGTTCACGTTGACGCTGGGCGGCGCGGCTTATGCCGTGGTGCCCGTCAACAATGTGTGGGGCGGCCTCGGTGACTATCTGAATCACCGCGGCGCCTTGGGCACGGTACGTTCCGCGCCGAACCCCGATGGGAGTTACACCTTTGTTATTTCCATACGCGATCCCGGTGTCGCCAACTGGGTCGATCCTGCCGGCATGGAAGAAGGCATCACCTTCGTGCGTTGGGCGGGACTTGATCCGCATTACAAAGGCCCCGCGCCGACCTTACAGACGGCCCTCGTGCCGCTGGCGGACCTTGCAAAAGCTTTGCCGCCGGGCGTGCCGCGCGCCGATGCCGCCGCACGCAAACGCCAAATGACGGCGCACGCCGCGGCCTATGCACCCTGGTAGTCAGGCCTTAAAGTAGCGCCCTCACATGGGGAGGACGCTTCTAATGACCGATCACGTTTACTGGGTTTTCGAAGTCGCGGTACAGCCGGATAAGGTGGACGCCTTCAAGGCCATGTCGAAGGAAATGTCCGACGCCACCAAGGCGAACGAGCCGGGCACGCTGGCCTATCACTGGAACGCAGGCGCCGACGGCGTCTTCCATATCTTCGAGCACTATAAAGATTCCGCCGCGGCCATGACGTACCTTGTTAGCTTTGGGAAAAACTTCGCCGCGCGCTTCATGCCGCTGGTAAAGCCCGTGCGCTTCACGGTCTACGGTAAGCCGGGCGAAGACGTGAAGAAGGGCCTCGCCGGATTGGGTCCAGTCTACTACGCAGATTTTGGTGGGTTCATCCGTTAATGTTCGATCGTCTTTACGCCGTTTTGCGCGGCGATGCCGCCGCGCCGTCAAAACAGAAAAAGAATGACACCCAGATCGCGGTCGGCGCTTTGCTGGTCGAGGCGGCTTTCCGCGATGATGTCTTCGGTGCGCCCGAGCGCCGGGCCATCAAGGGTTTGCTCGCGGATCGCTTCGACCTTCCCGCCGACGCCACCGAGGAACTGCTGCAGGCGTCCGAAGACGCGGCGGGGCAATCCCTGGAGCTGTTCACCTTCGTCCGCAAGCTGCTGAAGGATATGGACGAGGCGCAGCGCGTCGAAGTGATCGAGATGCTGTGGGAAGTCGCCTACGCCGACGGCGTACTCGATGCCCACGAAGACGCCATGATCCGCAAGGTCGCGGGCCTGCTCTACGTGTCGGACTTCGATCGCGGCGCGGCGCGCCGGCGCGTACGGGAGCGCTTGGGACTGGGCCAATAAAAAAGCGCGCGAGTCACCCCACGCGCTTTTTATCTCAAGCGGTGTCTTTACGGCGCGAGCGTCTTGGCGGAGATCAACTCGATCTTGAAGATCAGCGTCGCGGCGGGCGGGATCACGGGCGGACGGCCTTGCGCGCCGTAAGCCAGTTGATAGGGGATCGCAAAGGTCCAGGATTCGCCGACACCCATCATCGGCACGCCTTCCTGCCAGCCCTGGATCACGTTGGGCAGCGGGAAGGTGGCGGGCTCGCCGCGCTTGATGGAGCTGTCGAACTCGGTGCCGTCGGTCAGCGTGCCGGCGTAATGCACGGTCACGACGCTGCCGGGCGCGGGCTTCTTCGCGCCTTTCACTTCCTTATCGACATGGTACTGCAGGCCGCTGGGGGTGGTTTTCCAACCCGGCTTCTTGGCGTTGGCGGTCAGAAAGTCTTCAGACATGGCGGCTCCTTTGGCGGCATCCGCGGCCATGCCGGGCGCCGAAGTGAAGGCGGCGGCTAAAGCAAGCGCGGTCAGAACGAAACGGGTTTTCATCAAACACTCCCTGGTAATGGGGCTGCAGTCTTAGCCCATAATTGCGGCAACAAAAATCAAATCTCGACCAGTTCAATCTGAATTCCGTCGGGATCGGCCCCGAAAATCATCCCCACGCCGCCATTGCCTTTTTTGGTGCCTTTTTTCACCCAGGTGCCTTCAAAGACCTGTCCGCCATATTGGCGCATGAGGGCATTGACGCGCTCGATGCTGTCGACACGGATCGACAGGTTGCACATGCCGAGCTGATGGGTGGGCGGGGTCTCGGTGGTACCGATGTATTTCGGATTCTGGAACTCGCGCAGCAGCAGCATCACGCCGCCCATGCGGGCGTGGTGCACGCGCAGTTTTGCGACATTGTTATAGCTTTTCAGGTAGTCCGCGCCGTTGCGGCCGAAGAACACCGTCGCGCCGTTGGGCGGGTCCGACACCACCACGCCCGCGTCCTCGAAGCCCAGCGCTTTGGTGTAGAACAACAACGAGCGATCGAGGTCGCTGACGTTGAGGCCGAGGTTGAGAACCGTGGGGGCCGGCGGCAGCCCGGGCGCCGCGGCGGACGCCGTTTTTACGCCGAAAAGGCCCGCGCCGAGCGCGAGTGCGCGGCCGAAGAGCCCGCGGCGCGCGATGGACGTATTCAGTGGAAAACCTGAGACTTGCGACATTGTAACCCTCCCGAGGCGATGTCTTTACGTGGTACGCACGCCATCTATCCGCCTGCTGAAATGATCTCGGCGTCTGGCGCGGAATACCCGAAAATGATAGCAGAACGCCCCGGCATCGGAGAGGTGTCAAAAACGCGCCAACTCACTAAGATGCCGCAGATTTGATTCGCAAAAAGGACCGGTTATGGCTCAGCAACTCGACGCACGACGCATCAAGCTCAAGGAAGATTTCATCAAGGCGCGCGGCTACTGGGCCTCGCTGTGGGACAACGTCTTGCTGCTCGATCCCGAGTTCCTCGAAGCCTACATGTATTACTCGGCGGCGCCGCTCAAGACCGGCGCGCTGGAGCCGAAGGTGAAGGAACTTATCTTCATCGCCATCGACGCATCCACCACCCACCAGCACTATCAAGGCCTGAAGGTTCACCTCGGCAACGCCAAGCGTTACGGCGCGACCCAGGAAGAGATCATGGAGGTCTATCAGATCGCCTCCGTGCAGGGCATTCACACCCTGATGCTCGGCGTGCCGTTGATGATCGAAGAAATGAAGGGCATGGGCCGCGGTTCGGAAGTGCAGCGCCAGCTCACGCCGCGCCAGGTGGAGCTGAAGCAGCGCTTCACCGAAACCACCGGTCATTGGAGCCATCTGCTGGACGGCATCCTGCAACTCACGCCGGATTTCTTTGAATCCTACCTGGGCCTGTCCACGCCGCCGTATAAAAACCAGGTGCTGCCGCCCAAGGTCCGGGAATTGATCTACATCGCTATCGCTTCGTCCTCGACCTCGCTCTACGGCCCGGACCTGCGCATCCACATCAAGCAGGCGCTGAAGCACGGCGCGACCATCGAAGAGATCATGGAAACCTATATGTGCACCAGCGTGCTGGGTATCCATGCGCTGACGCTCGGCGTGCCCGCGATGCTGGAAGTCTGGGGCCAGAGCAATGCCCCGGCGCCTCCCGCGAAAGCATCGGCCAAAGCCAAATCCGCGCCCGCCAAGAAAGCGGCCGCGAAAAAAGCCCCGGCCAAAAAGCCCGCGAAGAAAGCAGCAAAGAAACCACCCGCTAAGAAGGGCAAGAAGAAGAAATAAATTCCGGTGTCATACCCGCGTAAGCGGGTATCCATTCCTCATCCGCACGAGCGGAATTTGGTTGATAGATGGACCCCGGCTCGCGCTTCGCTTGGCCGGGGTGACAATCAGATTAAATCCTCACCAACTCCGTCCGAATTCCGTCCGGATCGAAGCAGAAGACCACGTCGGGGCCGGGTTTCTCCGGCGTGCCTTCGCGCGTGCGCGTCTCAACCACCACGGTGCCGCCCAGTTCCTCCACCTTCTTCGCCACGCGGTCGATGTCGTCGACGCGCACGGCGAAGTTCACGAGTGCGGTCTTGTTCATGGCGGGGACATCGCGCACACCGCTATACCGCGGCGCGACGAACTCGCGCATCAGCAGCGTCAGGCCCCCGGCCAGGCGCAACTGCCGCGCTTTGATGTCGGTATCGGGAAAGCCCATGATCTTGTTGGCCTTGGCGTCGGGCTTAATGTCGTTGAGGCGCTCGAATCCCAAAGCCTCGACGTAGAATTTTGTAGCGCGTTCGATGTCCTGCACATTGATCGCCACGTGAAGAAAACTCGGCGGCGGCAGCAGCCCGCCGGCTTTCGGCGCGGCGGCGGCCTCGGCTGCACGGCTTAAGGCAAGCCCGCCAAGCAGCAGCCCGCCCACGCGGGCAATGCCGCGCAGAAACGCGCGGCGTTTTTGTCCGTCCATAAAAACCCTCCCGGTTGCGATCGCAGACCGGGCGAGCTTAGCAATCTTCAGCGTCTTTAGGTGGGGTTTTAGCCCGCCGCGGCGGTGAGGGCCTGGAAGCGCGCCTCGATCCAACGCTGCAGGTTGGGGTGCGGGGCGAGGGGCTTGCCGAAGGTGAACTTCAGGCCTTCCAGATC
>JAIEMI010000013.1 GCA_019752235.1 Rhodospirillaceae bacterium | reverse complement strand
TGCCCTTGAACAGGATGTCGAGGGTCTCGCGGTTGTAGCGCTTGCCCTTGCAGACGTCGCAGGTGACGTAGACGTCGGGCAGGAAGTGCATCTCGATCTTGATCAGGCCGTCGCCCTGGCAGGCTTCGCAGCGGCCGCCCTTGACGTTGAAGCTGAAGCGGCCCGGCGCATAGCCGCGCGCCTTGGCGTCCGGCAGTTCGGCGAACCATTCGCGGATCGGCGTGAAAGCGCCGGTGTAGGTGACGGGATTGGAACGCGGCGTGCGGCCGATGGGCGACTGGTCGATGTCGATCACTTTGTCCAAGTGATTCATGCCGTCGATTTTGTCATGGGGCCCGGGAATGTCGCGCGCGCCATAGAGATGCTTGGCGAGGCCCTTATAGAGCGTTTCCAAAACCAGCGACGATTTGCCGCCGCCCGACACGCCGGTGACGCAGGTCATGGTGCCCAGCGGAATATCGACGCTGACGTTCTTCAGGTTGTTGGCCTTGGCCCCCTTGACGCTGATGAACTTGCCGTTGCCCTGGCGGCGTTCCGCGGGCACGGGGACTTCGCGCGTACCGTTCAAGTAGGCGGCGGTGAGGCTGGTCTTGGATTTCAGAATATCGTCCAGCGTGCCTTCGGCCACGATGGTGCCGCCGTGGACCCCGGCGCCCGGGCCCATGTCGATGACGTGGTCGGCGGTGCGGATGGCGTCTTCGTCGTGTTCCACCACCAGCACCGTGTTACCGATGTCGCGCAGGTGGCGGAGCGTTTCCAGCAGGCGGTTGTTGTCGCGCTGATGCAGGCCGATGCTGGGCTCGTCGAGCACATACAACACGCCCGTCAGGCCCGAACCAATCTGCGAGGCCAAACGTATGCGCTGACTCTCGCCGCCCGACAGCGTGCCCGAATTGCGGGCGAGGGACAGGTAATCGAGCCCCACGTTGTTGAGGAAGTGCAGACGGTCGTCGATTTCACGCAAGATACGGCGGGCGATCTCGATGTGTTTGGCGCTAAGGCTCTTGGACAGCTTGGCGAACCAGACGGCGGCGTCGGCAATGCTCAGTTCCGAAACCTCGGCGATGTTCTTCTTCTCGACCTTCACCGCCAGGGCTTCGGGCTTCAGGCGATGGCCGTTGCAGACTTCGCAGGGCTGCGACGTCTGGTACTTCTCCAGCTCCTCGCGCATCCAGGCGGACTCGGTTTCGCGCCAGCGGCGCTGCAGGTTGTTCAGCACGCCTTCGAAGGCCTTGCGGGTTTCGTATTTGCGCGTGTCGTCGCTGAACTTGATGGTGACTTCGTCCGCGGTGCCGTTCAGCACCGCGTCGCGCACTTTCGCGGGCAGTTTTTTCCACGGCACGTCGATCTTGGCGCCGAAGTGGGCCAGCACGCCCTTCAAGGCTTGCAGATAGTAGGGCGAGGGCACGGAGGAGGCGGACCAGGGCGCGACCGCGCCGTCTTCAATGCTGAGGTTTTCATCGGGCACCACCAGCACGGGGTCGAACAGCATCTTCACGCCCAGGCCGTCGCAGGCCGGGCACGCGCCGAAAGGATTGTTGAAGGAGAACAGGCGCGGTTCGATCTCGTCAATCGTGAAGCCCGACACGGGGCAGGCGAATTTGGCCGAGAACACCGTGCGCGCGGTGTCACCTTTGGCGTCGGCGTTTTCGGTGAAGGCGATGCCATCCGCGAGGCCCAGGGCGGCCTCAAAGGATTCCGCGAGGCGGCTTTGGATGCCGTCGCGCACCACGACGCGATCCACGACAACTTCGATATCGTGCTTCAGCTTTTTGTTGAGCGCGGGAACGTCGGCGATTTCGTGCAGCGTGCCGTCGACCTTGACGCGCTGGAAACCTTTCTTCTGCAGTTCCTGCAGTTCCTTGCGGTATTCGCCTTTGCGCCCGCGCACGATGGGCGCCAGCAGATAGAGGCGCGTGCCTTCCGGCATGGCCATGACGCGGTCGACCATCTGCGACACGGTCTGCGCTTCGATGGGCAGGCCCGTGGCGGGCGAGTAGGGCACGCCGATGCGCGCCCACAACAGGCGCATATAGTCGTGAATCTCCGTGACCGTGCCGACGGTGGAGCGCGGATTGCGGCTGGTGGTCTTCTGTTCGATGGATATGGCCGGCGACAGGCCCTCGATGGAGTCCACGTCGGGCTTTTGCATCAGCTCCAGGAACTGGCGGGCATAGGCCGAGAGCGATTCCACGTAACGGCGCTGGCCTTCGGCGTAGATGGTGTCGAAGGCGAGGGAGGATTTCCCCGAGCCCGACAGGCCCGTGACCACCACCAGCTTGTCGCGGGGCAGGTCGACGTTGATGCTGCGCAGGTTATGTTCGCGCGCGCCGCGCACCCGGATGTGCGGGGTTTTCGGATCGGATTTCGGGGACACGCCAAGGGTCTTGCTATCGGGGGGCATTGTGCTAAATGTTCTCGTTATGTTTCCTTTGCAGCGTTCTTCATACGCGCAAAGGGAACTTGGGGCAAGACCAGTTTAGCTGTTGAAAACGCTTGTATTTTTGGCGCTTTCAACCATGACCCGCGCCCGGTAAGGTGCGGGATCAGTCAAAAAGCGAGTCTCGGGAGAAGAGCATGGCCGGAAGCGTCAACAAAGTCATCCTTATCGGCAATTTAGGGAAAGACCCTGAGGTCCGCAGCATGCAGAACGGCGGCAAGGTCGCCAACCTTTCCATCGCCACTTCGGAAAGCTGGCGCGACAAAGCCACCGGCGAGAAGAAAGAAAAGACCGAGTGGCACCGGGTGGTGATTTTCGGGAATCTCGCGGAGATCGCGGAGAAGTACCTGAAAAAAGGCAGCAAAGTGTACGTCAGCGGCAGCCTGCAGACCCGCAAGTGGACCGACCAGTCGGGCACCGAAAAATATTCGACGGAAGTGGTGCTGCAGGGCTATGGCGGCGAGCTGACCATGCTCGACGGCAAGGGCGGCGGATCGGGCGCCGGGGCCGGCGGCGGCATGGGCGACGACGCGGGCGGCGGCTGGGATAACGGCGGCTACGACGACGCGCCCCCCGCCAAGGGCGGCAAAGCCCGCGCCTCCGGCGGCGGCCGCGATGCCATGGATGATGATATTCCGTTTTAAGGGCGGTGTTTCTCCCATTGTCATTACCCGCTTCGCGCAGCGAATGCGGGTAATCCATGGCGCCGTATACTCCGGCCCGTGCGGTCTGACGGGTGGATGGCCCGACTAAATCGGGCCATGACAATCGTGGGGGAGTGGGGCTGTGCCCTATGACGTCTACATTCTCGCGAGCAAACCCCAGGGCACTCTCTACAGCGGCGTGACGAACGATTTGATCCGCCGGGTTTACGAGCATCGCACGGATGCCGTCGCCGGTTTCACCAAGCGGTACGACGTTCACAGCCTCGTCTATTTTGAATCGACCGAAAACGTCGGGTCAGCAATCCACCGTGAAAAGCGTCTGAAGAAATATCCGCGTGCGTGGAAATGCCCTCTTATCGAGGGTGCTCATCCCGATTGGCATGATTTGAATCCTGGGCTTGCGGTATAAAGTTTGGGCTGTCTTATCGTCTGAGGAATGCCCCCATCTCCGCCGCCTCTCCGCACCCTACTGAATTCACCAAACGCTTTCTGCCGTGGCTGGTGGCGGTGGCGTTTTTTATGGAATCGCTCGACAGCACTATCCTGAATACCGCTGTACCGACAATCTCGGCGGCGCTGAATGTACTGCCGCTGGATATGAAAGCGGTGTTGTCCAGCTACACGCTCAGCCTCGCGGTGTTCATTCCCATCAGCGGCTGGATGGCGGACCGCTTCGGCACGCGCCGGGTTTTCGCCGCGGCCATCGGGATGTTCACCTTCGCCTCGTTCCTCTGCGGCATGGCCGACGACATTCACACGCTGGTGGCTTGCCGTATCCTGCAGGGGTTCGGCGGCGCCATGATGGTGCCCGTGGGGCGCGTGACGCTGGTGCGCACCTTCGCGAAATCGGAACTGATCCGCACCATGAGTTTCGTCGCGATCCCGGCGTGGATCGGCCCGCTGATCGGCCCGATGCTCGGCGGCCTCATTGTCGGCTATACGCACTGGCGCCTGATTTTCTTCGTCAACATTCCCATCGGCATTATTGGTCTGCTGATGGTCTATCTCTATCTGCCGGACTATCGCTCCACGGAACGCCGCCCGCTGGATGTCGTGGGATTGATTCTCCTGGGGTCCGGCGTGGCGCTGTTGTCCTACGTGCTGGAAGTCTTCGGCGATCACACGCTCAGCACGCGCGAAATTCTCGGTTTGTTGGCGCTGGCCCTGGCGCTCATCGCCGGCTATGGCGTCCATGCGGCGCGCGTGCGTTTCCCGCTGCTGGAGCTGGCGCTTTTCCGGATCCGCACCTTCAGCACCGCGGTCGCCGGCAGTTTCGTGACCCGCATCGGTATCGGCGGCACGGGCTTTTTATTACCGTTGATGTATCAGGTGGGTTTCGGCCTCACACCTATACAATCGGGCCTGTTGATCATGCCGCAGGCCGTCGCCGCGCTGACGACGAAATTTCTCTCCACCAAATCGCTCACCATCTTCGGCTACAAACCGGTGTTGATCGTCAACACGATCGTTGTCGGCGCGGGGCTGATGCTGTTCGCCACCATCGGCGCCGACCGGCCCATGTGGGCGATCGCGCTGCAGGTCTTCATCTACGGCATCTTCACGTCGCTGCAATACACTAGCATGAATACGCTGGTGTACGCCGACGTCGAAGCCGAGCGCACCAGCGCCGCGGGCTCGATCTCGAGCACCTTGCAGCAGATGTCCATGAGCTTCGGTGTGGCGGCGGCGGGCCTCGCCACGGCCATGTTTATTCCACAGGAAGTGCGTCACGATCCGCAACGCTTTCTGGAAGGCGTGCATGAAGCATTTTTAGTGCTGGGCGCTTTTACGATCCTCTCGTCGTTCAGCTTCTGGCGCTTGAAGAAGGGCGACGGCGACAGCGTCAGCCGGCAGAAAGTGACACCGACGGCAGGCGAAGGCATTTCGCCCGCGCCGCCCAAAGCTTAGCCGCGCCTAGCCGGTTGGCTGAGTCCTACGATTTGCGCGGGGATTCCCGGGAAGGCGTGTTAGTTTTCCTTTTGGACGGGGGCGGGCGCAGCCCGTCCCCCGCAATATTGTAGGTCTCCGTGGCTCTCGCGCTTCTGGCCGACAACGAGCCGGCCGTTTTCGAAACCCTAAGAGAAGGCGGCGGATCGCCGTTTTTCCTGACCTGCGACCATGCCGGGCGCCGCATTCCGCGCCGCCTGGGGGCGCTGGGCCTGGACGAACACGACCTTCGCCGCCACATCGCCTGGGATATCGGCGCGGCCGGCGTGACGCGGTTTCTGGCCGAAGACCTCGATGCCTTTGCGATCCTGCAGACCTATTCGCGTCTGGTGATCGACTGCAACCGGCCGCCGGACGCCTACGATTTGATTCCGGTCGTCAGCGAGCACACCGCGATTGACGCCAATCGGGCGTTGCCGCCGGCCGAACGGCAAACGCGCGTGGATACGATTTTCACGCCGTACCATGAGCGCATCGCCCGCGAACTCGACCTTCGCCAGCGCGCCGGCACGCCAACCATATTGATGGCGATTCATAGCTTTACGCCGGTGTTTAAGGGTGTGCCGCGCCCCTGGCATGTCGGCCTCTTATTTAACCGCGACGGGCGGTTAGCGCGGCATATGCTGACGGCGCTGAAAGCCCGCGGCGATCTCGTCGTGGGCGAGAATGAGCCTTACGCGGTCGGTGACGCGTCCGACTACACGATCCCCGTGCACGGTGAGCGGCGCGGCCTGCCCCATGTCGAGATCGAAATACGCCAAGATTTGATCGCGGATGAGGCCGGCCAGCGCGCATGGGCGCAACTTCTTGCCGAGGTATGCCGTTCAGTCGACGCCGGTTCGCAGCTTGCGCAGCCGCTTCGTCATTCAAAGGAAACGTGAATATGGAAATCCGCGTCGGCTACGAGATCGTTTACGACTGCCCCCAGCCGACACCCATGCTGCTCATGCTCAATATCCATCATTCCCGGGCGTCGGACGTCATCGTGCCGGATCACCTGACAACAAGCCCGTCGGTGCCGATCAACAGCTATCGCGACGTTTTTGGAAACTGGTGCAGCCGCATTGTCGCGCCGCAGGGCAGAATTCGCATTGCCAGCACCGGCGTCGTCAGGGATTCGGGCCGGACCGATGTCATTACACCGGCGGCCAGGCAGCACATGATTCAGGATTTGCCCGAGGAGACCTTGGTCTTTTTGCTCGGCAGCCGTTACTGCGAAACGGATCGCCTGTCGGAAACGGCATGGAGCCTGTTCGGCGCGCTGCCGGCGGGATGGAGCCTGGTGCAAAGCATCTGCGACTTTGTCCACAATCACATCACATTCGACTATCAGCAGGCGCGCGCCACGCGCACGGCCTGGGAGGCGTATAACGAACGCGTCGGCGTATGCCGCGACTATGCGCATCTCGCGGTGGCGTTCTGCCGCTGCATGGGAATCCCGGCGCGGTACTGCACGGGTTATCTCGGGGACATCGGCATGCCGCCGCCTTATGGGCCGATGGATTTCGCCGGGTGGTTCGAGGTTTATCTCGACAACACGTGGCACACGTTCGACGCGCGCAACAACATGCCGCGGATCGGCCGCGTGTTGATCGCGCGCGGCCGCGACGCCACCGATGTCGCCATCAGCAACACTTTCGGCCTCAACACACTGGTCAGTTTCAAGGTGATGACGGACGAAGTGAAAGCGGGCGCTGCCTAGATCTTTACGGCGTCGTACTCGGCTTTGAGACGGGCCACGAGATCGGCGACGGACGGGATGTCGCCGATGGCCCCCACGCCTTGACCCGCCGACCAGATGTCGCGCCAGGCCTTCGGACCTTTGTCGTCCTTCTCTTCAAGGCCGAGCGAAGCGCCCTCGCGCGGGCCGAGCACTTTGTCGGGGTCGAGACCCGCGGCAACGATGGATCCGCGCAAATAGCTCGCGGGCACGCCGCTGAAATGGGGCGTGTAGACAATATCGGCGGCGCTGCTGTCGACAATCATCTGCTTATAGCCGGCGTCGGCGGTGGCTTCCTGGGTGGCGATCATGCGCGTGCCCATGTAGGCCAGATCCGCGCCGATGGCCTGCGCCGCTTTGACGTGCGCGCCGGTGGAAATGGCCCCGGCCAGGATGATAACGCCTTTGAAAATCTTGCGCACTTCCTCGACCAGCGCGAAAGGCGAGGCGGTGCCGGCGTGTCCGCCCGCGCCGGCGCAGACCAGGATCAAACCGTCAACCCCGGCGGCAATGGCTTTCTTCGCATGGCGGACGGTGGTGACATCGTGGAACACGATGCCGCCGTAGCCGTGCACGCGCTTGACGAGATCGCCCGGCTCGCCGACGGAGGTGACGACAAAGGGTACTTTGTATTTTTCGGTCAGCGCGAAATCCTCGGCCAGACGCGTGTTGGCTTTGTGCACAACGAGGTTCACGCCGAAGGGCGCGGCCTTGGGCGAGGCGGCCAGGGTGTCCGTGATGCGCTTCAGCCATTGGTCGAGGACTTCAAGCGGCCGCGCGTTCAGCGTGGGAAAACTTCCGGCGATACCGGCCTGGCATTGCGCGATCACCAATTCCGGATGCGACACCAGGAACATCGGCGCGCCGACCACCGGCACCGTCAAACGCCCGCGAAAAATATCCGGCAACGCCATGGTGTCCCTCACGTTAAAATTGTGAAAAAGCTATAGCCGAGCGGTGCGCGGCTGCCTAGCATTTGTCCGCAAGGTTTAACGCGCTGGAGGGGGAAATATGGCCGAGCTGGTGGACCGCGAGGACGATAACGGGCTTACGACCCTCACGCTCAATCGTCCCGACAAGCTCAACGCGCTGAATGTGGCGGTGTTCGAGGCGCTGCGGCGGCATGTGGATATCATCGCCACACAAAGCGAGTCCGTCGGCGTTGTTGTCGTGCGCGGCGCGGGCAAATGCTTTTCGGCCGGTCATGACCTCGCCGACCTGGCGGAGGAAACGGAGGCGTCGCTGCGGTTCGAGGGCGCGACCATCGAACGCCTCGCCAATCTGCCGCAGGTGGTGATCTCGGCCGTCCATGGTCATTGTTACACGGGCGCGCTGGAGTTGGCCCTGGCGGGCGACCTCATCGCCGCGTCGGAGTCCGCGAAATTCGCCGACACGCATGCCAAGTGGGCGGTGACGCCGATTTGGGGCATGACCCAGCGGCTGCCGCGCCGCGTCGGTCTCTCGAAGGCGCGGGAGATGATGTTCACCTGCCGCGCTTATGACTCCGCAGCCGCCCTGGCCATGGGGCTCGCGAATTTCAGATTCCCCGATGCGGGTTTCGACAGCGCGGTGAGGGGGCTCGGCCGCGAGATTCTCGCTCAGTCATGGTTCACCCATCGCGCCAACAAACAGGCTCTTCTGGAAACGGATGGCCTGTCGCTGGGGCAAGGACTGGGCCGCGAGGTGTACCGGACCGGGCCAGACATGCAGGCGCGGATTTCCACCTTCATGACGAAGGCCAAACGCTGATATTGCGGCGCACAAAAATTGCCAAAATCAGGACGTGCGGGATGCTCTTCCTCCGGTCAGAAATACATGGGGTGGGATACGGGGGCGCCCCGAGTCTCGCACCGATATGCTGTAGGGCATGCGGGAAGGGGAATACCGGGTTCTCCGCCCTATATCCTGCGTATAAATAACCTCAACATTTAGATTAATAAATTTGTATAGTATAATATAAGTTATAGATAAAATTATAGTGCATACTGCGCAATCCAGGCCCGCGAGGGCGACCTTTGGCGAGCCTGAACTAACGTTATGACCGGCCTCGCTAATCTGCTAGATTTTGGGGTGTTACGGTTCCATGGCGGTGCCATGTGGGGAGCTTCGGCGCAATTTTTTTTGGAGTGCTGTTTCCGTTGCTGCATTGCAGCATTTTTTACGGAAAGCGGCCTAACGTGGGTATGAATTTATGCGAGTGATCCGGTGAACGATTCCAGCCCGCCCCCGCCAGCTTTCGACATGATTCCGGTCACTATCGAAGACGAGATGAAGCGCAGCTATCTCGATTACGCCATGAGCGTGATCGTCAGCCGCGCGCTTCCGGACGTCCGCGACGGCCTGAAGCCCGTCCACCGCCGCATCCTCTACGCCATGAAGGAAAGCGGCTACGAGTACAACAAGCCTTACCGTAAATCGGCGCGCATCGTCGGGGATGTCATGGGTAAGTATCACCCCCATGGCGACCAATCGATTTACGACGCCATGGTCCGCATGGCCCAGGACTTCTCGATGCGCGTCCCGCTCATCGACGGCCAGGGCAACTTCGGCTCCATGGACGGCGATCCCGCGGCGGCCATGCGCTACACGGAATCGCGCCTGGCTAAAGCCGCCCATTCGCTGCTGGACGACATCGACAAGGAAACCGTCAACTTCCAGCCCAACTACGACGAAAGCGAACACGAGCCGGTGGTCTTGCCGGCGCGCTTCCCCAATTTGCTGATCAACGGCGCCGGCGGCATCGCCGTCGGCATGGCGACCAATATCCCGCCGCACAACCTCGCCGAAATCATCGACGCCACCTGTGCCCTGATCGACGACCCGGCGACGACGCCCGAGCGTCTGATGGAGATCGTGCCCGGTCCGGATTTCCCGACCGGCGGCGTGATCCTGGGCCAGGCCGGCAGCCGCGCGGGCATGATGACGGGCCGCGGTTCGGTGATCATGCGCGGGCGCTGCGAGATCGAGGATATCGGCAAGGACAAGCAGGCCATCATCATTACGGAAATTCCGTATCAGGTGAACAAGTCCTCGATGATTGAAAAAATCGCCGAACTGGTGCGCGAGAAGCGCATCGAAGGCATCGGCGATCTGCGCGATGAATCCGACCGCCACGGTGTGCGTGTGGTGGTCGAAATTCGCCGCGACGCCATGGCCGAAGTGGTGTTGAACCAGCTTTATAAATTCACGCCGCTGCAATCCAGTTTCGGCGTGAATATGCTGGCCATCAACGCCGGCCGCCCCGAGTTGATGAACCTGAAGCAGATCCTGCAGGCCTTCATCACCTTCCGCGAAGAAGTTATCCGCCGCCGGACGGTGTACCTGCTCAACCAGGCGCGCGACCGCGCGCACGTTTTGGTGGGTTTGGCGATCGCGGTCGCCAACCTCGACGAGGTCATCAAGCTGATCCGGGCCGCGACCGACCCCGCCATGGCGCGCGAGCAACTGATGGCCCGCGAGTGGCCCGCCAGCGACGTCGAGCCCTTGGTCCAGCTGATCGACGAGCCCGACCGCAAGGTCGTGGGCGGGAAATACAAACTGTCGGAAGAGCAGGCCAAGGCCATCCTGGACCTGCGCCTGCATCGCCTGACGGGCCTTGAGCGCGACAAGCTCCACAGCGAACTGAAAGAGATCGGCGAGGAGATCGTCGGTTTCCTGGAAATCCTGCGCAGCCGCGTGCGTCTGTTCGAAATCATGCGCGAAGAGCTGGTCGCCATGAAGCTTGAGTACGGCACCCCGCGCAAGACCACCATCGAGGAACTGGAATTCGAGACCGATATCGAAGACCTGATCCAGCGCGAAGACATGGTGGTGACCGTTACCAACGCCGGCTGGATCAAGCGCGTGCCGTTGTCGACCTATCGCGCCCAGAAGCGCGGCGGCAAAGGCCGCGCCGGCATGGCGACGAAGGAAGAGGATTTCGTCCGGGCGCTTTATATCGTCAACACGCATACGCCGGTGCTGTTCTTCTCCACGGCGGGCATGGTCTACAAGCTGAAGGTCTATAAACTGCCGGAAGGCACGCCGCAGAGCCGCGGCAAGGCCATGGTCAATCTGTTGCCGCTGAAGGAAGGCGAGACCATCTCCACGGTCATGCCGCTGCCCGAGGACGAAAGCACCTGGGGCAATTTGAATGTGATGTTCGCGACCTCCGCCGGTACGGTGCGCCGTAACGATCTGTCGGATTTCATCAACATCAACCGCACCGGCAAGATCGCCATGAAGCTGGAAGAGGGCGGCGACCGCCTGATCGGCGTGGCGCCGTGCAGCGACAGCAACGATATCCTGCTGTCCACCCGCCAGGGCAAGTGCATCCGCTTTGAAGTCGCCGACGTGCGCGTGTTCCAAAGCCGCTCAAGCATGGGCGTGCGCGGCATTAAGCTCGGCGATGGCGACGAAGTCATTTCCATGTCGGTCCTGAAGCACGTGGAGTTCGACACTGAAAGCCGCGACGCCTACCTGCGTATGGCCAAGAAGCTGCGCGGCGGCGACGAGGCCGAGGAAAACGGCGAGGAAACGTCGAACACCGCCAAGGTGCTGACCGACGAAGAGTTCAAGCGCTTCACCAGCGGCGAGGAGTTCATCCTCACCGCCACGCGCAAAGGCTACGGCAAGCGTACGTCGGCCTATGAATACCGCATCACGGGCCGCGGCGGTTCGGGCATCGTGTCGATCGCCACCAGTAAGCGCAACGGCGACGTGGTGGCTTCGTTCCCCGTGGGCGACAAGGATCAGGTGATGATGATCACCGATGCCGGCCGCCTGATCCGTATCCCGATTGGCGACGTGCGCGTTGCGGGCCGTTCGACCCAGGGGGTGACTCTGTTCTCGACCGGCGACGATGAATCCGTGACGTCGGTGGCGCATCTGCCGCTGGAAGAAAACGGCGAGGGTGACGCGCCGGAATCAACGGCGGACGCTCCAGCCGAGCTTCCGGACGTACAAAATGGGACGACCGCGGAAGGCTGATCAAAACAGCCGCGCTGTCTGGCATAGGGGAACAGTCATGGTAAAAAAGCCGCAGGCGTCAGCAGCGGGCAAAGCCGCGTCCGCCAAGGCAGGGCGTTATCGCGTCGGTATCTACCCGGGCACGTTCGATCCCATCACCAACGGTCATTTAGACATCATTGGCCGCGCCGTGAAGGTGGTCGACAAGCTGGTTGTGGCGGTGGCCGTCAATGCGGGTAAGGGACCGCTGTTCTCGCTCAGGGACCGCGTGGGCATGGCCCAGCAGGAGGTTGCAAACCTCAATCTCAACGGCACCAAGGTCGATGTCGTACCCTTCGACACGCTGCTGATGGATTTCGTCGTTGATCATGGCGCCGATCTCATCATCCGGGGCCTGCGCGCCGTGTCGGACTTTGAATACGAATTCCAGATGGCGGGTATGAATACCCGGATCAACGGTAAGGTTGAGACGCTGTTCCTCATGGCCTCGGAACGCAACCAGTTCATTGCCTCTCGCCTGGTGAAGGAAGTCGCCCGCCTTGGCGGCGATATCTCCACCTTCGTGCCCGCGGCCATCAATAAGCGCGTGCGGGCTAAATATAAAGTCTGAGCGCCGTTTTCACAGGGTGCGGCTTGTGTAACGGGAAAGCCGGGGCTATGACTCTTCGGCTTTTTTCACCGCATCTGTAGGGCCCCATGACAATCGCATTTTCCGGAGCTTCCATCTCCCGCCGCTTTTTCGGGAATTTGATCCTGGCCGCCGCCGCGATCATCGGAGTATCTGGGGGCGCATCCGGCGGCGCACGCGCCGCACAGGCGCCCTCGCCAAAGGAGAACAAGAACTTGGATTTGGAAAACACGCTTTATCTCGATCTGGAAGCCGGCCGCGTGGTCATTAACCTTCGCCCGGACCTGGCGCCGAAACACGTCGCCCGCATCAAGGAACTGGCCCGCAAGGGTTTCTATGACGGCATCGTGTTCCACCGTGTGATCGAAGGCTTCATGGCGCAAACCGGCGACCCGAAGGGCAACGGCACGGGCGGCTCGGGCCAGAACATTCCCGCCGAGTTCAACAGCGGCAAACACGTGCGCGGCGCGCTCTCGATGGCGCGTTCGGCCAACATCAACAGCGCCGACAGCCAGTTTTTCATCGTCACCGCCGACAGCAACTTCCTCGACGGCCAGTACACCTATTGGGGCGAAGTGGTGTCGGGCATGGAATTCGTCGACAAGCTCCGCAAGGGAGATCCCAACGAAAACGGCGCGGTGCCTTATCCCGACCGCATCATCCGCCTGCAGGTCGCCGCCGATGCCGAGAAGAACGGCACGGCCAAGCCTGCCGCGCCGGCCGCCAAGCCCGCGCCCAAGAACTAATCCATAACGGCGGCGCGGCTGGGCCATTGCTCCATGCACACGCCGCCGTTGCGCTTTTCCACGCCGCGTCTTGAGGTCGTCGCCGCCACGGCGGCGATGGCGCGCGCCGACGCCAGCGACCGCCCGCGCTTTGCAGCGCTTCTGGAGGCCGCCATTCCCGCGAGCTGGCCGCCGTCGACCTTGGCCGACGTTCAGGAATACTTCGCCGATCAGCTGGAAAAGGGCGTCGCGGCGCCCGGCTGGTGGAGTTGGTACGCGCTCTTGCACACGCCGCGCACATTGATTGGCTCCGGCGGCTTCATGAGCCGGCCGGACGATCACGGCACCGTGACCATGGGCTACAGCATGACCGAGGGTTATGAAGGCCGGGGGTATGCGACCGAGATGGTGGGCGGTCTGCTGCGGTGGCTGGCGGAGACGGGGCGCGTCAAACGCGTCCACGCCACGACCTTCGAGCGTCATTACGGTTCGATCCGCGTGCTGGAGAAGAATGGTTTTGAATGCCGGGGCGTCAGTTCGGAAGACGCCGCCGCGTCCGAGGATGATCGTCAAGGGCGCGGCGCGCTGATGCTTTTTGTAAGGGAGATCGAGTCATGAGCGCCGCTTTGGTCGAACATCAGATCAACCACCTGATCTTCGGGGATATCGAGCGTTTCATGTCCACGCGCGCGGTGCCTCCGAACCTGCGCGCGCAGGATCTCACGCCGGTGCCGCACATCGCCACCGTCGGCGATATCGATATCGGCTTTATCGCGCTGTTTCGCGCCACGGGTCCAGGCAGGGCCGTGGCGCTGGTGATTCAATACACGGTGAAGATCGGCGGCGAGGTGGTGATCGCCCTGGTCCGCAGCTCGCAGAACCCGGCCTACGGCATGCTGCACTATCGCAAGGCCCAGGCGGAAAAAGACTTGGCGCATCTGCGGGCGATTCTTACGGCGCCGCGCGAATACCGCGACATGACCCGCGCCGAGATCGACTCCTTTTCCATTGACATCGCCGGTCTCGACAAAAAGCAGATCAGGATTATGCCGGGTTAGGATGTAATCACCAGCCGCCCGTTGCGTGTTGCGCATGGAGTGAATCGAGGCTGATGGTGTAGTTGCTGTCCCGATACGCTGCGCCGCCGCGCGTTTCGACGATGCCGAAGGACTGGAGAAATTCATAATCGTAGTATTGCGCAATATCCGGGAAAAATTTTTCGTCGGCAACCATGGGACTCGCCCACATCAACACTTTTTGCGCGTTTACGGCGAATGCGATGTTGGTCATGGCCCCGCCTTCGAGTCCGACAATGTGGGTGGCGCGCGCGAACGTGATAGCCTGCTGGTCTAAAGTCATCTCGCCCGGGTTGATCGGCTGATAACCCCGGCGGACGTACCAGTCCTGGACCTCGGCGTGATTGATGAGGTTGCGCGCATCCGTAGCACCGCGTCTCACGACGAAAAGCTTTAGCGGTCCGAGTTCCCGCATGAGATCACCCACGCCGGCGGCGTGAAGGAACATGGGCAAAAGCAGATGCTTGCAAATGTGCGCGGCGACATTGGGGAGCTGTGCGGTCGGGAACAGCACATTTCGTACGCTATAGGCCGCGTGGTGCTTTATGGGCATCAGCTCCACCGGCCGGGCGCGCGAGAACGCCGTCAGTAGTTTCGGCATCCACGCATCAAAGGTTCCGAGCATAGGGGTTGTTGCAAGTCTGACCGGATCGGGCCGGCCGGCAAGCAGCGCGAGGGCGGGAAGTTGCGCGACAACGAAATGATAGTAATTTTTCACACTGCCCAATATGACGGCGTCGGAGATTTCGGCCTCAGGCTCATAGGATCGCTCTAGCACGCCGATGTATTGAGACGGGCGCATGATCATAAACGGCTCAAGAGCGGTTTTGCCATCGACAACAGGTGCATATGTGCTGCCGAGCGAGATCGCCATACCGGATTGCACGTGCAGCGCGGAGATTGTCAAACCGGGTCCGAGCGTTGCCTTGATGGGGTGAGCGTTGCCGGTTGCATAGATCTCTTTAATGGGGACGTTTTGAATCACGGGTGCTGGATACCGCTTATTTTTCCTGGTCATACAGGCGTGGGGAAACGGCTAAACTTCGGGAATAGTGCGCTTCACTATCAATTACCTATTTGATAAGTTTATAGAAAGGCGTGCACGTTGTCATCGCTGACGCGGCGGCGGCGCAAATTATGTCGTTTTGGAAGGTTCGTTGGTGATCAACCTGATATCGCCAGAGTACGCGGAACTTAATCGTCAGCTCCACGAAGACCGCGCGGATTACGGCGCGGATGCCGCGCGCAATGCCAAGCAAATCGCGCAGGTCGCGCGGGCAAACAAGGTGCGCACCATCTTGGATTACGGGTGCGGGAAAGGGGCGCTTAAGGGGGCTCTGGCGGAGCTCGCGCCCGAGCTGGAAGTTTTAGAATACGATCCGGCGATTCCGGGCAAGACAACGCTTCCTGCAACGCCGGTTGACATGGTCGCGGCGCTCGATGTCATGGAGCACATTGAACCGGAGCACTTAGAGGCCGTTCTTGCATCCATGCGGGCCGCATCGCGGTGGGGCGTCTTACTTCTCATCACCACGGTTCCCGCGACCAAGAACCTCCCAGATGGCCGCAATGCGCATCTGATTTTGGAACCTAAAGATTGGTGGGAGAGCCGCCTGGGGGTCTACTTCAAAACCGCGCTCGTACAGGAAGGGCCGACGGGGTTCGTGTATATCGGCCTCTGTAAGCCGTAGCGCGAGGGGAAGAAGTTGGTGAGCCCGGGTGGGTTCGAACCACCGACCCCCTGATTAAAAGTTAGCCCCAGCCACCCCACGCTATGAGTCACCTGGATACCGTAGGTGCCACCGGGTGTCACTAAGGGACTGTTTTCCTTGCCATATGACTCATCGACCCCCTAATTGATTGGTCCCTGGCGGACACCGCGCGACCCGGCCCGCCACTCCAACTGGTTATAAACTGGTTATAGAACCGAGGGGCCACCATGCAGAGCAAGCAGCGTCTAAACGCCAACGTCGTCAATCGCCTCCCGGCCCCAAGTGGCCTTACCTACAAAAACGGCAAGAACGCGGGTAAGCCCATGCCCGGTATCGTGTGGGACACCGAGCTAAAGGGATTCGGGGTGATGGTGTCAGCCACCACCAAGGCCAAGACCTACGTGGTCCGCCTGAGCATTAAGGGCCAGAACAAACGCCCGCGCATCGCCCTGGGCCGCACCACAGAGCTCACCTTTGAACAGGCCAGAGTGAAGGCTGTGAAATACTTGGCCAGGGGCAATGAAGGCATCGACCCCGAGCAAGAGCTAAAACAACGCCAACTTGCCGGGCGCACATTGCGACAGGTGATGGAAAAGCACGTCGCGGAATGCCGTGAGCGCGGCAAACCCAGAGCGCGCACCATTGACCAGCTAGAGGACAATACCACCCGCCACCTTGCTCCCTGGCTCGACCTGCCGTTGCGCAGCATTACGAGTGCGCTGGCAGAGCAACGCTTTTACGAGATTCCCAAAGAGGTCAAAGCCGCTGGGCGCAAAGGCGCAGACGGCCGCGTTGTGGCGAACCACGCCTTACGCGCTCTCCGCCTGCTATGGCGCGTGGCTGTGATTGACGATGAAACGCTGCCGCGCTGCCCGGTTGATGTGCTGTCCCGCAAAAAGCTCTGGCACAAAGAGAAGCGCCGCAATGACCACATCGCACCCCACCAAATGGAAGCGTTCTGGGGTGCGGTGGATAAGGAACAGCCAATACAGGCGGACATTATCAAGTTCATCCTGCTGACAGCGCTGCGTGAGAAGAACGCTTTATCACTGCGTTGGGATCAGGTGGACTTTGCCGCTAGGGCCATCCGCTACCAAGGCGAGCAAATGAAGTCGGGGCGCGATTACGAATTTCCAATGCCGGACTATCTATTTCGCCTGCTGGAACGCCGAAAGGCGATGCACGATGCCACTGAGGACTGGAAAGACACCGTGCCCTGGGTATGGGCCAAGAGGTTTACGAAAGACGGCGTTACCACGGTGCAGCACTACAAGGAGCTTCGCAAACCTGTTGATCGGTGCCGCCGCGCTGCCGGTGTTGCCAAGCTATGCGCCCACCACGGCCTACGCCGAACATTCGCCACCCTCGGCAATCGCGTAGTAGCGGAGGACATCATTGGTCGCCTCATGGACCATCGCGTTAGCGCCAGCGTAACCAGCGGCTACATCCACACCGACTTGGATAGACTGCGCGAGCCAATGCAAAAGGTGACAGATGAAATTCTGCTGCTTGCTGGCATCAATATTACGGACGCTGAAAAGCTGCCGAAAGATGCGGCTGCACTTGAAGCAGCTTACGTGCGGCGTTTTGGCGCGGTCACGTTCGATGCGGCCAAAGCGGGGCCGGATAAGTCTGCGGAATACATGCGGGAAGGTCTGTTGCGCATGAAGCCCGTTACGGATTTGGAGTTGGCGCGAAGGGCAAAACAGGCCGCCTAGTGCCAGACCTCACAATCTCGTGAGGATGACAGGTGATAGCAAAAAACCATGCTGGTTATCGTTGATAGCCGAAAAGTTCTGGTGTCACCAATCTGATGAAGGTTAGTCAGGACTCCTTGCACACACGCATTGGAGGCGACCGCATGAAGCGCTTAATGACCGACGTCCACGTTAGCAACTCGGACAATCATACCTTAAGCGGTGCTATCGCTGCGCTGCTGCGAACCTACGGGAAAGAGCCTCGCATACACGTATGTCAGTCCGCTCTTATTGACGAAGACCGGGTCGCGGAATTTAAGGAAGCACTTGCATCGGTTTGCCGCACCACCAAAATTGACCTGTTTTTCTTAAGTCCCGAATTGTCGCCGCTTCGTCACCCGTCATCTGTGGCTCTTCAAATTGGTCGAGCCAGTCTTGTTGCAGACGTTCACAATACGATTACGCCGTGCGATGACCCCAATGACGTACAGATAAAGCTTCGTGATGAACGCTACTTTTATCGTTGATAGATAATAACTCCTGGTGTCGCGGTGTGGCCGGAGTTAGATAGAAATTCTCGACTTAAGCCGTGTCGCAACGCAGTCGAGCGGAGCCTAGATGGACAGCTAGCCGTACCCCCGGCGTCCTACTCTCGTACTGGGTAAGAGTACCGAAAACCGTTTGTGCTTTTCACCTGCATTTGCAGAGCGCGTTCACGCGTCTCTGCCGTGCGAGAGCGAGGACTCATGCCCATCTCTATTCCCGGCGAGCTTCGGGAGCAGCTTTGCCGCCTGACAGCAGTTGAGCTCCTGGCGATCTTGGCCGGGCAAGCTGTGCAGCCGCGTAAAGATCCAAACACGTTGCTGCCACGCAAACAGGCGGCGGCTTACCTCAGCATCAGCCACAGCTACCTGCGCAAGTTAGAGGCCTCGGGGAAAGGCCCCAAGCTCGTGCGGATTAGTGAGCGCGTGCTGCGATACCGTATTTCCGAATTAGACACTTGGCTTGCTAACGGGGGACCAAATGGCCGCAACGAAGACAAAAAGAAGCGCTAAAAAGCGAACGGCCCCCACCTCGGCAAAGGTAGGGGCCAGAAAAGAAAAACCGATTGACCGAGTCAAGCTAGCTCCAACGCCCAAAGATGATAAGGGCATAAGTGACCAATTAGCGCTTTATAACATCATCTGCGAAACTCTGGGCGGAGAGAAGCAAGGTAGTGGTTTCCTAGCCTTTTGCCCTAACCCGGCGCACGACAATACCGACACACCCGCTATGTCCGTGAACATGAGCGGTAGCAAGGTCGTGTTTCACTGCCATGTCTGCGGTGAGGAAGGGAAACCTGAAATTCTTGCGGCGTTGTCGGCTATGGGTTTGTGGACCACAAAGCCGAGAGCCATGTTCCCTGTGCCCGCGCACGCTCCCGCGCTCGACCTCGAAGCATTCGGGAAAAAGCTAAAGCTAGGCAACCCGGACCTCTCATGGGACTACCTCGATGCGCAAGGTGAGTTAATCTGCACCGTCGCGCGCTTTCCCAAGAAACAATTCCGGCCCTTCACTTACTGGTCGTCCGGTGAGTGGCAATGCAAAGCTCCCACAGAGCCTAAGCCGCTTTACGGGTTAGATCGTCTTGCGCAGCGCCCAGATTCCCATGTGCTGATATGCGAAGGTGAAAAATCTGCTGACGCCGCCCAAGCGCGCCTGCCTAACAGCGTGTGCATTACGTGGATGGGCGGCACGGGAGGCCACGAAAAGGCAGATTGGTCGCCGCTCAAAGGGCGCTCGGTTTGCATTTGGCCAGACAATGACGATGCTGGCCGCGATGCCGCTGAGGGTGTCGCACTGTGTTGTTTAGATGCGGGCGCAGAATCGGTCAGCATTGTAGATTTGCCCACCGGCCTACCTAAGAAGTGGGATTTAGCCGATGACGCCCCCGAGGATTGCGAGCTAGACGTTGAAGCGCTTATTAACGGGGCGTCGGCTTACCATCGCAGTCACTTCGGCGCCGATCCGGTGACGCGGTTTGTGTATGCGACCATGCCCGACGGCTTTGTCGATCTTATCGACAACTCCATATTAAGTGGCGGTCAGCTCGATAAGGAATACCTGGCGCAATACAGGAGCGGCATAAGTAGAAGGCTTCTTAAGAATCCGCATTTCGAGAAAGTGCGCAATCTTACCTACGCTCCCGGCGCGGACCGATTCACCACTGAAGACGGCCAGCGAAAACTAAATACATGGAGTCCGAACCCGATTTCGCCAAAGGCCGGCGACGTCACGCCCATGCTCGATCACATCGCGTACCTGTTCCCGAACAAGGAGCACCAGAAACTCGTCATTCAGTGGCTGGCGTTCCAGGAACAGCACCCCGGAGTGAAGATACACTGGGCGCTGGTCGTGGTTGGCATTCAAGGGACCGGCAAGACAACGCTCTATGAATTCGCCGCGCGCATCGTAGGTGGCAAGAACGCCACCAACATCAAAGCAAAGGAACTTAAAAGCGACTTCAACGGATTTATGCAGAACGTCCAACTTCTCGGTGTTGAAGAAATCTATCAGGACCACCGACTTGAAGCAGCCAACGATCTAAAAACGGTGATCACCAACCGCACAATTTGGATTAATCAAAAATACTTACGTCCCTTTGAGCAACCCAACCGCACAAACCTTTTCATCACCAGCAACTTCGCTAAGACCGCGATCGCTCTTGAAGACAAGGATAGGCGGTTCTGCATTCTCAACACCACTGATCGTCTCAAGCCAGAGGGTTACTACATGGCACTCTACGAGTGGCTGGACACTCGCGAAAGCACGGCGGCGATGAGGCACTACCTCCGCGAAGTTGACCTGTCAGACTTCCCGGCAAAGGGTCACGCCCCAATGACCGAAGCCAAGCGCGATATGGCAAAGGCCAACAAGCACCCAGCCGAGGAATTCTTGCTGCGCCGATTTGAAGAAGGTGATTTTCCGTTTGAGCACGACCTAATCAACGTCGGTCATGTGTTGGATGTAATGCCGCCCAAGTTCAACAAGTACCGTGAAGTCCCGCTGACAGACTTCCTAAAATCTATTGGCGCAATCTCTATCAGGAACCCGGTGCGCATGGCCGATGGCCGCAAGCTACGGCTCTGGATCATCCGTGATCATGACAAATGGAGTGAGGCCAAGGAGAGGGAACTTGCTGTTGCCTACCTACGCCCATTCAAGCCGGGCCAAGCGGAGTCATTCTAGTGGTACCTGCTACGCCACAGCACTGCCACACCCTTGCCTCAGAGGTGGTGTGGCAAAGGTTTTTGAGTCGAGCCAATGAGTTATGGGTGAATGCCACAGTGCCACAGCACGTAGGGGGTAAAAGTAGGAACCATGAATTACGCACTACCCCCGACGTAGAACGCAGAGATGCAAAGGTTTTTGCGAAATACGCCGTGGCGCTGTGGCAGAATCGCTGTAGCCCAGGCAGGGCCTGGAGTTTTTCTGCCTCACCCCGGCGTATATGTGCTGAGGCAAGTGCTGAGGCAGACACCCATAACCCTCGCTTCCGCCGCACAGCCTATGGCCCAAATTGCGCCCTCTTATTTGTAGTTAGGGGGTCGAAACGCAAAAGTTCATACGGCAACAGCGTTTTCGAGAGTCAGCGCGGCCATCAATATCCACCTTATAACCAGCCGCTTTGTTGGACGTCCGCAATTCACCACTCCAGCCACGCTGTGCGTCAGGGACGATTGTTATCGGTGAAGCTGAGTTCGGTGATGCCCACACAAGAGTTGTGCGGCAAAAGGGTTGGGCCGGGCGCACACCGAACGTCCGGGTATTCCTCTCTACCAAGCAGCGGCGGGTTGGTTCGCCATGGAAGCCCGCCGCTGCGCCCCCCTTGGAGTTGCCCGCATGGATAAAGCCTCGCTCCGCAAAGCTCATAAGGAAGCGCAGGACAAATACCTTGCGATGGTGGGCAACCCGCCCGCCGACTACGCATACCTCGGCCCAGACACCGTTATATGGCGCAAGGATTGCGACGAGCAGCACCGCGCAATGTGCCAATTCGAGCGCGCCATCAAGCTCATTGAAAGAGAGGCCCGTAATGCCCCTGCCACCGCCCGCCGTAAACGCTGAGGTCATCGCACGCCACGCACCAGCAGCGGTGCCGGATGTGCCTGACGCCACACGCGATGCCATCGTTGCCATTGGCAAGGCGCTAGAAGGCGCTTTCACCAGCATCAGCGCGGCTCATGACGCACACATGGCCAACCCCTTGTTGCCGGCGATGGGCAACCTAAAGCGCAGTGCCGACTACGCCAGCAAAGCGATGCAAGGCTTGAGCGCGCTGATTAAGCCGCATGAGCAGGCATTGCAGGAAGAAATCACGGCGCTGGATGCCAAGGTGAACGCACCGCTCAAGCTACCCGATGCGCCCGGCCCCAACTATAGCGCCACCGCGCAGGACATACGCACTCACTTTGCCAACCTGACGGAAGAAAAGCGCCTTACCCGTGCGATGAAGGCCGTACAGGAAAACGACACCATCACGCTTGGCGCGCTGTTGAATGCGCCCGGCTACTTGAGCGGCATGGACCATGTGGACAGCAAAACCGGCCGCGACCTGCAAGCCGTGTTGCGCGAAGCGTACAAGGCCACGCACTTTGGCGCCGATCTGAAACGGCTGGCCACGCTCCGCAAATCCCAAGAGATGATTGCCAACGGCCTTGAAACCATAAGCGGCCACACCTCCGCTTTGCATCCACATGACAAGCTGGCGGCCGCCGTCACCTTGGATAAGAAGGCGCGCGACCTTACGGCCAATGCGGAAAAATACGTGTGACCAAAGCGACGCAATGCTCCATCTGCAACCACCCACGCCGCCCGGAGATTGACCACTCGTTGGCCAATCGGGTGTCGGAGTGGCGCGTGGCCAAGCGGTTCAGCGTATCGCGTGATGCGATCCACCGGCACAAGAAGAAGCACTTACCGCCGCAGCTTGAGGCCGCGTTGCTGTCCCAAAGTGGAGCCGCTTCTTCGATTGATTTGGAGGCTCTGCGCAAAAGCGAGAGCGAGGGTTTGCTTCAGACGCTGATTTGGCAAAAGGCGCACGTTCTACAGCAGATTGATAAGGCCGAGGCCAACATGGACCCCGTGGCCGTGTCGGTTTTCCACAAGGTGCTGTTGGAAAACACCAAGACGATTGCAAAGCTGGTAGGCGACTTGGCCAGTCGTTCGGGCCATGTGACGAACAACTTTCTCATCGCGCCGCAGTATCTGGAATTGCGCCACGCCATCACCCGCGCCCTTGAGCCGTTTCCCGACGCTCGCAAGGCCGTAGCGATGACGTTGCAGGCGATGGAGCGCACGGCACCCCCGGCGATAGAACATGTCGCGGCTGAGTGATGACTTTGCCATTGGGCTAGACCCAGCGCGGATTATGACCGCCGCCGGTTTAGAACCCGACCCGTGGCAAGAGGCCATCCTGAGCGGCGGCAGTAATCGGCATTTGCTGTTGTGCAGTCGGCAGTCGGGCAAGTCCACCACATGCGCGGCTCTCGCTGTTCACACTGCGCTGTACGAAGCCCCCGCCTTGGTATTGCTCGTCAGCCCCAGCCTACGGCAGTCGCAAGAACTATTCCGCAAGACGACGGACTTCCACCGAAACCTCAACGTCACGCCCGGCACGGAACAGGAAAGCGCGCTGCGGATCGAGTTTGCAAACGGCAGCCGGATCATTGCGCTCCCCGGCACGGAGGCAACCGTTCGTGGCTACAGTGCGCCCAAGCTCATCATTATGGATGAAGCCAGCCGCATTGAAGACGCGCTCTACACCGCCATGCGCCCAATGCTGGCCACCACGCGGGGCCGCTTGCTGGCGCTGACCACGCCTTATGGGTGCCGGGGTTGGTTTCACGACGCATGGACCAGCGGCGACCGCACTTGGTCACGCACGCGCATCACGGCCGACCAATGCCCGCGCATCAGCCCCGACTGGCTTGCCGACGAACGCCGCCACATTGGAGAGCTTCAATTCCGCCAAGAGTATATGTGCGAGTTTGTTGACACCGACGAACAGGTGTTCAGCACGGCGATTATTGAGAACGCCATCAAAGCCCAACGGAGCAGCCTATGGCCAAGTCTTGCGGCATAGGTGACCGCGCCTATTACCACGGCATCCTTGTTCATGTGGTGGCCGTGAGCGGTGGCAAGGTCACTGTCGAAAGCTTCGAGAACAAAACACGGCGCGGCGTTGACCTGGGCAGGCCGTGGCGGTGGGTGCTTACGCCCGACGAATTGGAGGAAGGCGATGACGATTAAGTACAAAACGCCTGAAGCTTTCGCCGATGCGCAGCGCCGGGGCACCACGCGCACCTACACCGTGGGCGTTGACCTGGGCCAAACCACCGATCCTACGGCCATTGCGGTGATCGAGCGGGAGCATATTCCCGGCGGCACCCTACGGGGCAGCCCGCCGACGCCTTCGCGCACAGCGTACATCCTGCGCCACCTCGAAAGGCTGAAGCTGGGCACCCCATACCCGGCCCAAGTGGCCTATGTGGGCAGCCTGCTTGCGCGCCCACCGCTGTCGAACACAGAGGGCACCGAACTTATCATTGATAAAACCGGCGTAGGCCGCGCGGTGTTCGATATGTTCGCCGCCGCCGGTTTCAAGCCCAAAGGCTGCACGATCACCGGCGGCGAGAATGAAACGTGGTCGATGGGCGACTACCGCGTGGCCAAGCTGCAACTGGTCAGCCGCTTGCAGGCCATGCTCCACAGTGGAGAGTTGGAAATCGCCGGCGACCTGCCAGACCTTCCGGCATTGAAGGCGGAGCTACAGAATTTCCGGGTGAATTTTACGCAGGTCGGAAACATGACTTTTGCCGCTCGCATGGGAACCCATGACGACCTGGTCTTGGCCGTGGCGATTGCTCTTTGGTACGCCGAACACCGTGCCAACCACGTCAGCGGCGGCTCTTTACAGTGGATGCCCGATACCTAAGCCATTGAGATGGGGGGCAATTAGTTGAGAGAACGCCCTTCGTACACTTTTTTTTCTAGCCCCCTCTGGAAAACCACCTAAGCGTGAATATATAGGTTCCCGGCCAATTGATGGCGGGGGACTTTTTGCGTGAATGCCGCAGCAAACCTTTCAACGAGCTATCAGCCGGATGGTATTTGCCGCGTCTTAAGTTTGGACGGCGGAGGTGCTAAGGGCTTTTACACACTCGGCGTCCTTAAGGAAATCGAGGGGCTGTTGGGTTGTCCCCTCCACAAGCGCTTTGATCTCATCTTCGGCACGAGCACCGGCTCGATCATCGCAGCCCTATTGGCCCTCGGTCGGGGGGTAGACGAAATTCAGGCGCTGTACACGGAACACGTTCCAAGAGTTACCGGCGCCATCCTACCCGGTGCGAAGTCAGCCGCCTTGCGCGAACTGGCTCAGGAAGTATTTGCCGACAGTCGATTTGAGGACATGAAGACCGGGATCGGTATCGTGGCCACGCGCTGGGTGTCGGAAACTCCGATGATTTTCAAGAATGATCGCGTTCAAGCGCACGGACGTACCGGCACCTTCGTTCCAGGTTTTGGATGCAGCGTGGGCGACGCTGTGGAGGCCTCGTGTGCGGCGTACCCCTATCTGAAGCGAAAAGTCGTTCACACAGCTCAAGGGCACGACGTTGAATTGATCGACGGTGGGTACTGCGCGAACAATCCTGCGCTCTACGCCCTTGCGGATGCTGTTGGCCCCCTTGCGCATGCCCCAGCCGATATTCGCTTGGTCAGCATTGGTGTCGGCATGTACCCCCAAAAAGGCCTTCGGATGCGCGACATTCCAAGCCGCATCATCAAGATGACTCCCGGTGTACGGCTCCTACAAAAGACATTGGAGATCAATACCCAGTCCATGGAGAGCTTACGCTATGCGTTGTTCAAACACATTCCCACGGTGCGGATAAATAAAACCTATTCCGAGCCAGCGATGGCGACTGATTTATTCGAGCACGACCTCAAAAAGCTCAACGTGCTCCTTCAACGAGGTAGCGAGTCCTTCGGTGAACACGAAGCAAATCTCCGAGCATTTCTTTTGTAGAGGCTGACGAACGTGGCAATCCCTGAAAAACAACTCGATACTTGGGCCAACCAAGGCGCAATGGCCGGTTCGCGTGATACCTATAAATCCGTCAAAACCGCGTTGGAATCCACAAAGGCTCTTTACAATGGCCAGGATTACACGGTCTTTCTTCAAGGCTCCTACGGCAACGATACAAACATTTTTGCGGAAAGCGATGTCGACGTTGTCATACAACTAAACTCCGCTTTGTTTTTAGACCTCGAAGCATTGACCCAAGCCGACAAAGACGCGCTCAACGCCACTATGAGCGACGCCAAATATGGCAACACACAATTCAAAAAAGACGTGGTCACGCGCCTGACTACTGAATATGGCGATGCCGCGAAGGCAGGCGATAAAGCCATTACCATTGCCGCCGAGGGGAACCGGCGCAAATCAGATGTGATCGCCGCCGCAACTCATCGACGCTATTTCAAAAATTCTTCGGGCAATCTGGATTACTACGAAGGCATCACCTTTTTCACTGCCGGTGGTCAGCAGATTAATAACTTCCCGCGTCATCATTCGGACAACCTGACGACGAAACATCAGAACACCAAAAACTGGCTGAAACCGATGGCACGCATTCTCAAAAACATGCGTGGCAAACTCGTCGATGACGGCATGATAGAGGCTGGCCTAGCCCCGTCTTATTACCTTGAAGGGCTGCTCTACAACGTTCCAGATGATAAGTTCGGTTCCAGCTATGCGGACACCTTCGCCAACGCCATTAATTGGATTCGGGCCGCAGACCGCAGCAAGTTTGTATGCGCTAATGAGCGGTACTACCTTTTGCGTGATGGAAGCCCGGTCACTTGGCAGGCTGAAAAGTGCGACAAATTTCTGACGGCGGCGGTGAAGCTCTGGAATGACTGGTAAAGCGCGGCACCTGGGACCAGTAGGCGCAGCAGCGCGCGAAGTGGATATAAAGTGGTTATAAAACGCGCGCCGTCGCGCGGCCCTATATCCGGGCGATTCCCAATGAACTGTTTTTACTGAAGAAGTTGGTGAGCCCGGGTGGGTTCGAACCACCGACCCCCTGATTAAAAGTCAGATGCTCTACCACTGAGCTACGGGCCCAACCTTGTTCCGCGGCGTGGGATTTTCTGCGGCATGCGCTGTGGTAACGCGGCCAAATACCCTGCGGAGGGGCGCACCATATTCGCCGCGTCCCTGCGGGTCAAGCGAAGCCGACTCCCTTGGGATTCCGCCGTTTTATGGGGCGAGGGCCTGTGGATAACCCTTTTCGCCGCGCGCTGATCTAGGTACTTTGCCAAACGCGGGCGGCCAGGATTCACGCCGCCGCAGGGGAGTTTCAAGACGCACGATGGGTTTATTGCGGGTCATCCTGGCGCTTTCGGTGGTGCTCGCCCATCTTGGCGGCTTCTTCGGCTGGACCATCGCCGGCGGTTTCGCCGCGGTGCAGATGTTCTACATCATCTCCGGCTTCTACATGGCGACCATCCTGACGGAGAAATACGATCCGCGCCGCGATATCGCCGTGTTCTATTCCAATCGCTCCTTGCGCATCTATTCAGCTTATTGGGCCGTGCTGCTGATCTCGCTCGTCGCGTATTACGTGATCCATGCGGCGGGCAAGGGCGGGTGGTGGCAGTACGTCGCCGACAACGCACATCACATCAGCGCGCCGGGCAAACTGTGGCTGGTGCTCACCAACCTGTTGGTCGTCGGCCAGGAGAGCACGCTCTTCATGAAACTCGGCGCCGACGGGCTGATGTTTTCACCGGACGTGCCCGGCGGCGACGTCCCTATCTGGCGCATGATGCCTATTCCGCAGGCCTGGACGCTGTCGCTGGAATTGATGTTCTACGCCCTGGCGCCGTTCCTCGCGCGTCTGCGCACGCCGGGGCTGGTCGCGGTCGCCGCGGCCAGTATCGCACTCCGGATCGCGGTTTACGCCATGGGCTATCAGAACGATCCCTGGCTCAGCCGCTTTTTCCCGCACGAACTGGCGCTGTTTGTCATGGGCATGCTCGCGCGCCGTTTCTACGACGCGCATATGGACAAGATCACGCACAACGTCCAAATCGGGTTGGTGGTCGCGTTCTTCGCGGTGACCGCCGTGATGCGCACCATCATGGAAGCTGTGGACCCGCAAGGTATCGAGGTGAATGCGGTCATCTGGCCTTATTACCTGGCGGCTATCGTCGTGGTGCCGTGCCTGTTTCAACTGACGCGCAACAGCGCGTGGGACAGCAAGCTCGGCAATTACTCCTATCCCCTCTACCTGACGCACTGGATCGTGCTCACCTTCTATGACGCCTTTGCTCAGGATTGGGGACTGCCGCCGATGGGCTCGCCGCTTCGCGTGCTGATCTGCGTCGCGGCTACGTTCGCGCTGTCGTGGGTGATCATCGTCAGTGTCGAGGCGCCCACGGACCGCTACCGTCAGCGCCGCGCGGCGGCGGCTCATGCCTGAGCCCGTACATATGATCCTCGACGTCGCCAAAGTCCGCCCAGACCCGCGCGCGGTATCGACGTGGCTGACGGCGTACCTCGGCACGCGGCCGCTGAAAGCCAAGCACGCGGCGTTGAGCGCCCTCGAATCCCAGATCGCGGCCTTCGCGGCGCAGGAGCCGCGCGCCGTGGGGCTGATCACGCGCGTGATCCAGAAGCAGCGCGAGACGTTGCGCTAATTTTTCCTGAAGCGGTTGCCCAACAGCTGGTTACTGATCGTCGGCGTAATGGTGATTTCGCCCGCCCGAGAAAAATGCAGCCTGACGGTGACGGTCTCACCGACGATGGTGGGCGCGTTAAGTTCCTTCAGCGTCACTTCCAAAACGCCGGGACGAAATGATGTAAGGCGATGGGCCTTTATCGGCACACCGATCGCCTGATCGTTGTGGAAATTCAAGCCTTCCCATCTTCCCCGGCGGAGCAAGACTTTACCGGCGATGGGACTGGTGGCGAAGCGCAGGGTGTCTGGGACGTCACCTTTGCTTGTGACATCGAAAAAGATACTGAGCGTATCTGGCTCACTTGGCGAAATCCGGGCCCACGCTTTATCGATTTCAATACTTCGATCGTTGGAAGACTGCGCCCACGCCCCGGCACCGGCCATAAGGATGACCAGGGCCAGGGCGGCATGCCAGGTGCGCATGGGGTTTCCCGACTTAACGCTTGTCTTTAAGCCTTCACTTTGGCCTTGCCGGTTTTGAACTTGTCGCGGCCGGCCAGCATTTTCGCGGCGTCTTTCTCGATGCGCGTGCCTTTGAAGAAGTCCTTGTTCAGGCCGGCATAGAACTCGCCCGGGAAACCGAACACGAAGTCGTGGAAGTCTTCCTCTGTGATGTGCTTGTGTTCCACCAACTCAAAGGCTTCCGGCAGGATGCCGGTGACGTCCTGCACGTCCCAGTGGCCGGCGTCGGAGCTGAACATGGCCTTGAGGCGCGAACGGCGCGGGTTGAGCTTGGAGTTGAAAGCCCAGGCCACGCTGCTGTCGTCGGCTTCGCAGCCGAAGTAGAAACTCGGCACGAAGCGCTCGATGATGTCGTCCTTGCTTTCCAGGCCGATGGGCGCCCATTCGTCCAGGAAGGGCGGCGGCGGTTCCAGCTTGGCGAAGCTGTCGCGCAGGCCTTCGACATTGTGGAACACCTTGTCGGCGTATTTCTCGAACATCTGCTCCATCAGGTCCAGGTCGATGGCGGCCGGATTCAGATCGAGGATGGTGTCTTTATTGCGTTTTTCCCAATGCTCGATGATGTCGCCGAGCAACTGCACGGCCCAACCCACGCCGCCTTCGAGGAATCCGAAGGACAGTTCGGGGAAGCGCTTAGTCACGCCGCCCATGAAAATGCCTTTGCAGGTGGCGTCCATGGCCGCGGCGAAAGAGCCGATGTGGTTGTACATGTAGTTGGTCGGCGAGGTGCGGCTGCCCCAGCCCATGCCCGGTGTATGCGTCGATGGCATGATCTTGAGGTCAACGCACTTCTTCCAGAAGGGGTCGTAGTCGTACTCGCTGTCCAGGCCCAGCACGTCGATGCGCGTGCCGCCCATGGAGCCCCAATTCGGGCGCGCATCACCCACGTCCTTGCCCTTGTCGAGCGGACGGTGGACGAGGCCGTTGATCATGATGGCCTTGAGGCCCAGCGAGGCTGCGAATTCCAGCTCTTCGATGGCTTCCTGCGGCGTGTGCGTCGGGATCTGCGCCACCGGCGTCATACGGTCGGCGTAAGGCTTGTAAGCTTCGGCGTAGAACTTGTTGAGACTGCGGCATACGGCGCGGCGCAATTCCGGGTTCTGGATGGCGGTCGCCGTCAGCATGCGGCTGGGATACATCACCGCGAAATCGACGCCCATTTCGTCCAGGCGTTCGGCCATCAGCTTCGGCAGGTGCGCCGTGGCGCGGTCCAGCGTGTTGCCCGCGGGCACGGACCACCATGGCGGACGCGGCAGCCAGTTGGCGCGGCGCTGTTCGTCGGTCAGCTTTGACCACGGACGCAGCACGGTTTCATCGTAGTCGGTGCCGGCGACGCCGTCGGCGACCTTCTGGGCGAGATCGCCGCCGGCGATTTCACGCACCGATTCCACCAGGAACGGCTTCAGGATCGGCGCGGTTTCGATGTAGTGGCCGTCGGCATCGATGACGGGGTGTCCAAGTGATTTACGAATTTGTGCGGCTGACAGGTTGGATGTCATGCGGCGCTCCCTCTCAATAAGACTAAAAAATTAGGCGACGGATTTACGTTTGGCAGGTTCGCTGAAGCGCGCGCGATACGCTTTTTCTTTCACGCGCGGCATCACCTGATCCACGAGGCCCATGTCAACGGCGGCGGCCACGTCCGGCGCACCGGCGCGCACCAGCATCTGGGGCAGGCGCGTGCTGATGCGTTCCAGGGACCAGGCGAGGGGATCGCCGTCGGCCACGGGGTCCATGTGGAACACTTCGTTGCCGCTGCTGCTCCACGAGACGTAGTGATAATGCGGGTCTTCGTTGAAACAATCGAAGCGCAGATATTCAAGTTGCTTGCCCGGCGGTCCGGCGAACACGTGCAGCGAGACGCCGCTGTCGTCGAGGTTCTCCAGCTGGCCCACATCGGTGCCCGTGGCGCTCTGCAAGGTCTTGCGGATTTCCGCGACCAGTTCGTCGGTGAGGATACGGTACTCGACGCCGATGCGGACGTTGCCGGCCTCGAAGTATTCGGTGAATTGCTCCATCGGCGGGATCGGCATGCGGTCGTAGCGGATAATGTGGCTGTCCATTTGATCTCTCTGGGCGGTCTCTTTCCGGGCACCTGACGTGCGTTAGGCATGGGCGCAGATTACTGCATCTTGGGCTTTAGGCAAACCTCGTCAAATTGGCGTGAAACCGCCACTTTTTGCCCCTGAATGATATCGCTTCCGCGCAGGTCTGTGTAGATTTGCCGGACGGATATTTCAACGGGGGGAATTGAGCCATGAATTCATCGGAAGCGCCATCGGTGTCCGCAAAGGGCCGCCGCCGGACGACCATCGCGTTGGTGGCCGGCATCGTGGCGGTGCTGGCGATACCGCTCTCGGCGCTGGGGCGTTTGGCCGGCCTCTGGGGGCCCATGCCGATCATGATCGTCGCCTTCCTGGCGACATTCATCGGATTGCTGATGGCGATCGTCATGGGATTGATCGGTGTGCGTAAGGCGGAAGGGCCTTATCAAAAAAGCCGGTCGATGGTCGCGCTGGTGCTGGGCCTCGCGGTGGCCGTGCCGGTGGGCGCATTCCTGGTGCAGGGCTTGCCGCATCCGCCCATCCACGACATCAGCACCGACACCGAGAACCCGCCGAAGTATGTCGCGCTCCAGATCGAGCGCGATGAGACCCAGGCGCCCAATACGACGGACTGGAATCCCAAGGCCGGTGAACAGCAGAAAAAGGGCTTTCCGGAACTGGCGCCGGTGAAAATGGCGATGGCCGCCGATGCCGCCTACGCCAAGGCGCTGGACGCGGCAAAAGCCATGAAATGGCGCATCGCGGCGGCGGTGCCGGAAGAGGGGCGCATTGAAGCGGTGGATGTGACGTTCTGGTCGGGCTTCATCGACGACGTCGTGATCCGCATTACGCCGGTGGATGAAAACAACAGCATCCTTGACGTGCGTTCCTTGAGCCGCGTGGGTGGCGGTGACGCGGGCAAGAATGCCGCACGGATTAAGGCCTATCTCGCGAAACTCAACGGGGGATAATCAGGGGCGGATAATCAGGGGGCGGCTGATCACTCGCTGTAGAATTCACGCTTCTCGTCGGTGATTTCATAGACCGCGAGCGGTTCGGTCTTCTCGCCGCCCATGCCCGGTGAGCCCGCAGGCATGCCCGGAACCGAGATGCCGATGATCTTCGGCTTATCGGCGAGCAGCTTCTTGATGGCGCCGACCGGAACGTGACCCTCGACGACGTAACCGCCGATGCGCGTGGTGTGGCAGCTTTCCATGGCGCGCGGAACTTTGCTCTGTTTTTTGATCGGCGTCATGTCATCCATGATGATGACTTTGGTGCGGAAACCGTTTTTCTCAAGATACTTCACATATTCACCGCAGCACCCGCAGTTGGGGTCGCGGTAGACCGTGGCGGTTTCGGCGGCCGCGGCCATGCCATAGGGCAGCAGCGCGAGGATGATCAGGCCGGCTTTGAGCAGTGTTTTCATTGCATCTTGTCCCAAACTTCAACGTATTCGTAGGTTTTCCCCGTCTTCTCGGTACGTTTGCCTTCAAAGCGCATCTTGGTGTTATTGGCGATGAAGGTCACCAGTTCCGTCTGCGATGAACCATCGGCGGACTTCAACTCCGTCCGAAAGCTATTCGGCGAAACGTGCGTGAAGGCGAGGGTCGTGCCTTTGCCGAAGGGATAGGCCCTGCCGTCATAGGCGCCTTCAAAGGTGATGCCCGGCTGCAGGCCTTCATTGGTCATGACGTAGATGGTGAACTTCAGTTCGGTGCCGTCGTCCTTGGAAACAACCATCGGCGTGTCGATCGGCTTGAAACCGTCGGCGGGGATTTTGGTCTCGGCTTTGTTTCTTATCCACTCGCCTTTTTGCGAGACATAACTCTCCGCCGCGTGGGCAAAGCCCGTCAGAGCTACCAGAACAAATAGAACGGCAAACCGCATCTCGAATCCCTCTTAGTGCGCTACGGCGTGCTTCTCGGTGTAGGGCGGCGCATAGATGATCAGCACCCGTACCGGCTCGTCGCTCACCGCCGTGAAGATATGCGGCATGTCCGCCGGGAAGAAGCAAGAATCGCCGGGGCCCAGTTCGCAGGTCTGGCCGCCGACTTCAGCGCGCGCGCGGCCTTGCAGCATGTAGCACACCTGTTCGATGCCGGGGTGGCTGTGCGGCAACGCGCCGTGGGCCTTTTCGACGGTGCCCAGCACGACTTCCATCTGTTTGGCGCCCACAGTCTCGGGGCCGATCAGGCGGCGGTTGACGGTGCCGGTGTGGTTCTTCGGCGCGTAAGGCGTAACGGCTGACTCTTTAACGAAGTAACGCGCTGTCATGAACTAGGCCTGCAAGATGAAATTGAATTGCGCGGCCTTCTTATCATCGCTTATGGCCATGACGAGGTCGGGACGGAACAAGCCGTCCCGGGCATTGAAGCGCTCGCCGGGGAAATAGAGCTGCGTCGTCAGGACTTTGCCGCCCGGCGCGGCGGCTTTCACGTGAAAGTGGCGTGTGCGGCCGGGATAAAGGCCCGGCAAAATCGTTTCCAGCCGGAAGCGCCCTTCGGCGTCGGTCATCTGATGACCGCGCAGTTTAAACCCGGTGTTGTCGTAAACGCCTTCATGATCGGCGTGCCAGAAGTCCAAGAGCGCGTTCGCGATGGGCTTGCAGCCGGTCGTCAGCACCTGGCCCGTGACGACAAGCCTGTCGCCCTTCATGCCCGGCTCCAGCAGCGATGCGCGATTCGGTGTGCTGGGTTTAAAGAAGGGGCCTTCGGCGTTGGGTGCGGTGGGATGAGAGTCTTCACCGCAAGCCGGGGTTGGCGCAACCTCGGCGGCGAAACTCGGGCGGCTTAACAAAGCCAAGCCAACAAGAGGAGCGGCCTGCAAGGTCCGCCGGCGTGTCAGGGTTGTCATGAGCGCCTCCCGCGCTTGTATGGGGCGAGCATAACAGAATGCCGCCGACCGCGCGCTATTTGCGCGTGCGGCCCAGCATATCTACCAACTCTGTAATTTTGTGGCGTTGTTCGGCTTGATTGCCCGAGGTGATCGCATGCTCCACACAATGGCCGATGTGATCACGTAGCATTTCTTCCTCTACGCGTTGCAGCGCGGCGCGGACGGCGGCGATCTGTGTAATGACGTCGACACAGTAACGGTCCTCTTCGACCATGCGGGTGAGACCGCGGACTTGGCCTTCGACGCGCTTCAGGCGTCTGACACAGGCGTTTTTTGTATTGATCTGCATCATTGACAAATACCCTATGGGGGTATAAATCGCAAGATGAAATATACCTACCCCGGGTATAAACGCTGGAGATCGCCATGGCCTCGACGTCCCACGACACGCACCAACATGCGCATCACGAACACCCTGCCAAAAGCGGATGTTGCGGCGGGCAAGCCAAGCCCGCTGCAGGCGCCGTGAAGGATCCCGTGTGCGGGATGGATGTCCATCCGTCGACGGCCGCGCATACGAGCAGCCACGCCGGCCAGGACTATTTCTTCTGCAGCGGAGGCTGCAAAACCAAATTCGACGCGAATCCGGGCGCTTATGTAAATCCACAACCGCGCACCCCGGCCGCCGTGCAAGGCGCTATCTACACGTGTCCCATGCATCCCGAGATTCGTCAGGAAGGGCCGGGCTCTTGCCCGATCTGCGGTATGGCGCTTGAGCCGTTGCTGGTTTCAGCGGCGGACGAAGCAAATCCGGAACTCGACGACATGTCGCGGCGCTTTTGGATCGGCTTGGCGCTGACTCTGCCGGTCGTTGTGCTGGAAATGGGCGGCCACATCTTCGACCTGCATCGCTTTATCACGCCGGAGACGTCGGTATGGGCCCAACTCGTTCTCGCAACGCCTGCGGTGCTGTGGGCCGGCTGGCCGTTCTTCGCGCGCGGCTGGACCTCGCTGCGGACGCGCCAGCTCAACATGTTTACCCTTATCGCGCTGGGCACCGGCGTTGCCTGGCTCTACAGCGTAATTGCAACACTGAATCCCGGCTTGTTCCCTGAGGGACTGCGCGGCGCGCATGGCCAAGTCGCTGTGTATTTTGAAGCCGCCGCGGTGATCACGGTTCTGGCGCTGTTGGGGCAGCTTTTGGAACTGCGCGCCCGCGCCAAGACCTCCGGCGCCATAAAAGCGCTCTTGAATCTCGCGCCGAAGACCGCGCGGCGGATTTTGCCCGACGGCCGGGAGGAGGACGTCGATCTGGAGATCATCGCCGCAGGTGACCGGTTGCGCGTCCGGCCCGGCGAGAAGGTGCCGGTCGACGGCGTCGTGACGGAGGGACGGTCTTCGATCGACGAAAGCATGCTGACGGGGGAATCCATGCCGGTCGCGAAAGCGCCGGGAGATTCCGTCATCGGCGGCACGCTCAATCAGACGGGCTCATTCGTCGTCGAGGCGCGGAAAGTCGGGGCGGACACCGCCTTGGCGCGGATCGTGCAAATGGTGGCTGACGCGCAACGCAGCCGTGCGCCGATTCAACGCATGGCCGACCAAGTTTCCGCATGGTTCGTGCCCGCCGTCATCGCGGCCGCGGCGATCGCCTTTGGCGTCTGGATGGCCGTGGGCCCCGAACCGCGTTTCGACTATGCGCTTGCGGTGGCCGTGGCGGTGCTGATTGTCGCCTGTCCCTGCGCCCTGGGTTTGGCGACCCCCATGTCCATCATGGTCGGCGTCGGCCGAGGTGCGCAACTCGGCGTCCTGATAAAAAACGCGGCGGCGCTGGAACTCATGGAAAAGGTCGATACGCTTGTCATCGATAAGACCGGGACGCTGACGGAGGGTAAGCCCGCCGTCACCGCCGTCGTGCCCGCACCCGGGTTTGAGACCGCGGAGATCATGCGTCTGGCCGCGGCCGTCGAAAAAGCCAGCGAGCACCCTCTGTCGCGCGCGATTGTCGCGGCTGCCACAGGCGACATTCCCGCCGTCACGGACTTCGACTCTCCCACGGGTAAAGGTGCGCAGGGCAAGGTCGAGGGCCGCATGGTCGTGCTGGGCAGCGCGGGGTTCCTGAAGGAGCAGGGGGTCGATACGGGCAGCCTCGCGGCGCGCGCGGATGAACTGCGCAAGAACGGCGCGACCGCCATTTTCATGAGCATCGATGGCCGGCCGGCCGGCATCCTCGCCATCGCGGACCCCATCAAGGCGACGACACCCGCAGCCGTGAAGGCATTGAAGGCCGCGAATATCCGGTTGGTGATGTTGACCGGCGACAATCGCATAACGGCACAAGCCGTCGCGCGCCAACTCGGCATTGAGGAAGTGGAGGCCGATGTCCTGCCCGCGCACAAAAGCGCCGTCGTCACGCGCCTCAAGAGTGAGGGCCGTATTGTCGCTATGGCGGGCGACGGGGTCAACGACGCGCCGGCGCTGGCGGCGGCCGATATAGGGATCGCCATGGGCGGCGGTGCGGACGTCGCCATGGAAAGCGCGGCCGTGACCCTCGTGAAAGGCGACTTGACCGGCATCCTGCGCGCGCGTTTGCTGTCGCGCGCGGTCATGCGCAACATAAGGCAGAATCTATTCTTCGCCTTTATCTATAACGTCGCGGGCGTGCCGATCGCCGCGGGCGTGCTGTATCCGGTCTTCGGGATATTGCTGTCTCCAATGATCGCGGCGGCGGCCATGGCGCTGTCCTCGGTCAGCGTGATCGGCAACGCGCTGCGTCTCAGGGCACAGCGAATTTGATCACCGTTGGTGGATTGCAAAGCCGGTTTTTGAACCTTCAAGCCCCGGCTTCAAATGGAAATTCTCGTCGTAATCGCCGCCGTTCTGCGCGCGGAACGGAATAGGATCGGCGGTGAACAAGGTTTCCAGGCGGGCGCGGTATTGCGCCGCGACGGCGTCAAACCCGTCCGGCGGGACGGCGGCGGCTTTGAAGAACACGCAGGACGGCAGCACGTCCATGCCCGGGTAATAAAGAATGCCGTGGGTGATGGGGAAGAGCAGATCATCGATGTAGCCGTGTACGGCGCGGGGTGCGTAGTGTTCCCGCTCGGGCCCCACGGTCACCGCCAGCATGGCGCGTTTGCCTTTCAGGTTGCCTTCGCCGAAACGTGTGTAACCCTTATTGCCGACGCCGTAGGCAAAGCGGCGCGCATACACGCGGTCCACCCAGCCTTTGAGGATCGCGGGCATGGCGTACCACCACAGGGGAAACTGCATGATGACCGCGTCGGCCCACATGAGTTTTTCCTGCTCGGCGATGATCTCGGGGGCTTGGGTGCCGTTGATAAAGGCATCGCGGCTGGCGGCGTTATAGACGAGGCGCTCATGAGGATCGCGCTGGGGGAAATCCCGGCCATCGGCCTCGGCCCGCCATTTCATGGCATAAAGGTCAGACACTTGGACCTCATGTCCCTGACTCCGCAGGAATGTAACGGCAAAGTCCTTCAAGGAGCCGTTCAGGGAGCGGGGCTCGGGATGCGCGTAGATGATGAAAATCTTCTTTTTGTCGCTCACGGGGCACCCCTAAAAACCGATCTAAAACCATTGATACGCGGGGCAAATTAACTATGCTCCCGGCCAAACCGCAATCCACTCCGCACATCGGGGAGATCCCTATGCCTACCTACCGTTCCAGAACCACCACCCAGGGCCGCAACATGGCCGGCGCCCGCAGCCTGTGGCGCGCCACGGGCATGGTCGATGCCGACTTCAAAAAGCCGATCATCGCGGTGGCCAACTCCTTCACCCAGTTCGTGCCCGGCCACGTGCACCTGAAGGACATGGGGCAGCTGGTCGCGGAACAGATCTACGCCGCCGGCGGCGTGGGCCGCGAATTCAACACCATCGCCGTTGATGACGGCATCGCCATGGGCCACGGCGGCATGCTTTACAGCTTGCCGTCGCGCGAACTGATCGCCGACAGCGTCGAGTACATGGTCAATGCCCATTGCGCCGACGCCCTGGTCTGTATCTCCAACTGCGACAAGATCACGCCGGGCATGTTGATGGCCGCCATGCGCCTTAACATCCCGACGGTCTTCGTCTCAGGCGGGCCCATGGAAGCCGGCAAGATGGATAAGGGTCATGCCATCGACGTGGTCGACGCCATGATCGTCGCCAGCAATCCGAACATCAGCGACAAGGAAGTCGAAGAGTACGAAAAGCACGCGTGCCCCACGTGCGGCTCGTGCTCGGGTATGTTCACCGCCAACTCCATGAACTGTCTGGTGGAAGCGCTGGGCCTCGGGCTGCCGGGCAACGGCACCGTTCTGGCGACGCACCTCAACCGGAAGGAATTGTTCCTGGATACGGGCCGCCGCATCGTCGATATCGCGAAGCGTTATTACGAGAAGGACGACGCCTCGGTCCTGCCGCGCAACATCGCGACCTTCGCCGCGTTCGAAAACGCCATGACGCTCGATATCGCCATGGGCGGTTCCACCAACACCGTGCTGCATCTGCTGGCCGCCGCGCACGAAGGCGAGGTGCCGTTCACGATGGATGACATCGACCGCCTGTCGCGCAAAGTGCCGCACCTGTGCAAGGTCGCGCCGTCGATCGCCGACGTCCACATCGAAGACGTGCACCGCGCCGGCGGTATCTTCGCCATTCTCGGCGAACTGGACCGCGCCGGGCTCATCGACCGCAGCGTCAGCACCGTGCATACGGCCACCCTGGGCGACGCCATCGACCGCTGGGACGTGATGCGCAGCAATAACGATGAGATCCGCGAATTCTACAAGGCCGCGCCGGGCGGTATCCGCACGTCGGTCGCTTTCAGCCAGAAGAGCCTCTACAAGGAACTCGATACCGACCGCGCCAAGGGCGTGATCCGCGACAAGGCGCACGCCTTCAACCAGGACGGCGGTCTCGCCGTGCTGCGCGGCAACATCGCCGAGGACGGCTGCATCGTGAAAACCGCGGGCGTCGATAAATCCATGATGACCTTCAAGGGGCCCGCGCGCGTCATGGAAAGCATGGAGGACGCCGTCTCGGCGATTCTCGGCAAGAAGATCAAGGCGGGCGACGTGGTGGTGATCCGTTACGAAGGCCCCAAGGGCGGCCCGGGCATGCAGGAAATGCTGTATCCGACCAGCTATCTGAAATCCATGGGCCTGGATAAAGTCTGCGCGCTCGTCACCGACGGCCGTTTCTCCGGCGGCACCTCGGGCCTGTCCATCGGCCACATCTCGCCGGAAGCCGCCAGCGGCGGCAACATCGGTCTGGTGAACGAGGGCGACATTGTCGTCATCGACATCCCGAGCCGCACGCTGCATATCGAGGTGAGCGATGCCGAGCTTGAAAAGCGCCGCACCGAAATGAAGGCCCGCGGGGCCAAGGCTTGGCAGCCCGTCAACCGCGACCGGAAGGTCACGGCCGCGTTGCGCGCCTACGCCGCACTGGCCGCGAGCGCGTCGGAAGGCGCGGTGCGCGATCTGTCGAAGATCGGAGCTTAGAATGCATGGCCGCGAGAAAATCCGCCAAAAAGAAACCGCCCGCCAGAGCGCGCAAAAAGGCCGTTCTGCTCGCGGGCGGCAATCCGCGGGTCGCCAAGGGTGACGGCGCGCCGCCGGTGCGGACCTATATCGCGGCACTCTCAGGATGGAAGCACGACCTCGCCAAGAACCTGGACGCGCTGATCGTGCGCACCGTGCCCAAGGTCCGGAAAGCGGTGAAATGGAACTCGCCGTTTTACGGCATCGAAGGTCACGGCTGGTTCGTCTCGTTCCACGTCTTTACCAAATACATCAAGGTAACGTTTTTCAAGGGCGCCGCGGTGAAAGGTGGGCCCTCGGGCGGGACAAGTAAAGACGCGCGCTGGATCGATATTCGGGAAAATGATTTCGACGAGGTCCAGATGAAGAAGTGGATCAAGCAGGCGGCGGCAATCCCGGGGTGGATGGCCTAACCTCGGTCGTCATCCCGGACGCACTTCGCTTTCGCGGGGATGACAAGTTTTTGTGAGACTTAGATTGTGCCCCCTAACTTCTGGCGCTTTAGCCAATCTAAGAGCAGCTTCCCCGATGTCTCGGTTGAATCATCGGCCATGAGGCAATGTCCTGCTTCCGGAATGCTTTGAAATTCCGCGCCGTAGTAAGCTGCGATCGCTTCGTCCTGCCCGGCGGGATGCAGGAGCGTGTCGTCCTTGCCCGCCGACACGCATAGCGTCGGTCCTTGCACCCACTCCGGTTTCGCTGAAATACGCGCGAGATAGCGGTCGTTGAGGAACGCGGGGCTCTCCGGCGTCATCCGCGCCTGATAGGGCGTGATGTCATCGCCGCTGTAACCCGACAGGAACCATTTGCGTGTGCGCTCCGGCGGCGGAACGGCGATCAGCCGGCCTTCAGGAAACGGCGGCAGGCGGCGCACCTCGGGCACGTCGCTGGGCGGCGAGGGGGCGAGCAAAATCAATCCCGCCGGTTTGATCCGTTCGGAGGCGGCCATGGCCACCAGCGCGCCGAGGCTGTGCCCCACCAGCACAATGGGACCGCCGACGGTCGCGGCGGCTTCTGTTACATCCGCCGCCATCTCGCGCACGCCGTCTTTCAGAAATGTATCGCTTTGCGGCAAACCGCCGTGACCGCGAAGGTCCACCGCCGAGACAGGTACGTTTTGCGACCTAAAAAAGTGCAGAAACCGGGACCAGCACCATGCGCCGTGAAAACCGCCGTGCACGAACAGCAGCGCCGGCCCGCTGCCGCGCCCAGACATGAACACACGTCCATTTGACAAGCGCCGTTCATCCAGCTGTTGCAGGAAGTCGAAATTCCACGTCACCGCCGACAAGCCCCTTCATTTCAACGGATGTAATGGTTAGCTTATCTTACCAATTCAGGAGGGGGGAGCGTTATGAGACTGGTCAGCTACCGCAAAGGTAAGGACGTCCGTGCGGGGGTCCAGCACGAGGGCAAAATCCTCGATCTCGAAGCCCTGATGAAAAAGACCCGCGGCGCGAAACCGGTTTCATCGGTGCGCGCGCTGCTGGAACAGTCCGGCTGGAAGCAGACCCTCAAGAAACTCAAACTTGACGCCAAGGTGCCGAGCATTCCGTTGCGCAAGGCCAAGCTGGCCGCGCCCGTGGGCGAGCCGCGCAAGCTGATCATCTCCGGCCTCAATACCTATTCACACATGAAGGAGTTGGAAGGTCTGACCGGCAGTGTGGAGCCGCCGATCCGCCCGATGGTGATCGCCAAGGCAACGTCCACGGTGAGCGGACCTTTCGACGACATTGTCCTGCCGCCGGAAACCAAGAAATTGGATTACGAGTGCGAACTGGTGGCCGTGATCGGCAAGACGGCGCGGCGCATCCCGGTGGAGAAAATTCGCAACTACATCGCCGGCTACATGGTGATGAACGATGTATCGGCGCGTGATGTGCAGTTGGCGGAAGGGCAGGCGCTGTTCTATCGCGTGCACTTTCCGGGCAAGAGCTTTGATACCTTCTGTCCGTGCGGTCCCGCGTTGGTGACGCTGGACGAGTTCCCCACGGGGCGGGTCATGAAGGTGCGCACGCTGGTGAACGGCAAAGTCCGCCAGAACGACGACACAAGCGATTTGATTTTTCCGGTGGAGCGTGTGGTGTCTCATTGCAGCACCATCATGACGCTGTATCCTGGGGACATGATCTCCATGGGATCTCCCGCAGGCGTGATCCTGGCCGATCCCAATCCGGTCTATCTCAAAGCGGGCGATGTGGTGCGCTGTGAGATCGAAGGCATCGGCGCGGTCGAAAATAAGATCAAGGCCGATAAAGTGAAGAAGTCGGCGTTTTAAATGCCGACTGTCACCCCGGACAAGCGCCGCGATGGCGGCGCGCGATCCGGGTCCATGGTCCAGCCTACGCCGGACCATGCGTATGAGAAATGGATCCCCGCCTTCGCGGGGATGACAAGCGAGTGAAAGAGGAGGGTTCCATGCCGGACGATCAGAAGCGGTCGAAGTTCGCGCCACCGCCGAGCACGCGGCCGAAGTACGACAAATCGAAACTGCCCAGCCGTCATGCCACCGAAGGCCCCGAACGCGCCGCGCACCGCGCGTTGTTCTACGGCACGGGCGTGACCGAGGAAGAAGTGCATTCGCCCATCGTCGGCGTCGCCACCGTGTGGAACGAGGTGACGCCCTGCAACGCGGACCTGCATCGCCAGGCCCAGGTGGTGAAAGGCGGCGTGCGCGAGATGGGCGGCCTGCCCAAGGAGTTCACGGCCATCTCCGTCACCGACGGGATCGGCATGGGAAACCCCGGCATGAAGTCATCGCTGCCGTCGCGGGATCTGATCGCGGACTCCGTCGAGCTGACCATGCGCGGCCACTGCTACGACGCCATGGTGTGCCTGGCGGGCTGCGACAAGACGCTGCCGGGCATGATGATGGCGATGCTGCGCCTCAACGTGCCGTCGGTATTCCTGTACGGCGGGTCCATCCTGCCGGGCCGCTTCAAGGGCAAGGACGTCAGCATCATCGACGTCTATGAAGGCGTCGGCCAATACGCGGCGGGCAAGATGACCGAGCGCGAATTGCACGAGCTGGAATTCGCGGCGTGCCCTTCGGCGGGCGCTTGCGCGGGCCAGTTCACCGCCAACACCATGGCGACGGTGAGCGAAGCCATCGGCCTCGCGCTGCCGTTCTCCGCAAGCATCCCGACCGCCTATCAGGCCGAGCACGACCGCTACGCCAAGGAAGCCGGTGCGCAGGTGATGCGCCTGATCGCCATGGGCTTGCGTCCGCGCGACATCGCGACGCGCAACGCCTTCGAGAATGCCGCTGTAACGGTGGCGGCGGCGGGCGGGTCCACCAACGCCGGCCTGCACCTGCCGGCCATGGCGCACGAAGCGGGCATCAAATTCAGCCTCGACGACATGTGCGAGATCTTCAAAAAGACCCCTTATATCGCCGACCTGAAGCCCGCCGGGAAATACGTGGCGCTCGATCTGTTCAAGATCGGCGGCATTCCGGTACTGATGAAGGCGCTGCTGGACGGCGGCTACCTGCACGGCGATTGCATGACCGTGACGGGCCGGACGATTGAGGAAAACCTGCGCGACGTCGTGATCCCGACGGACCAGGACATTATCCGCAAGACCTCCAATCCGTTCTCGCCCACGGGCGGTGTCATCGGCTTGAAGGGCACCTTGGCGCCGCAAGGCAGCATCGTGAAAGTGGCCGGCATCAAGAACCGCAAGTTCCGCGGTCCCGCCCGCTGCTTCGATAACGAGATTCTTGCCTTCCAGGAAGTGCAGAAAAAGAACTACAAGGAAGGCGACGTCATCGTCATCCGCTACGAGGGTCCGCGCGGCGGGCCCGGCATGCGCGAGACGCTGACCACCACGGCGGCGCTGTACGGGCAGGGCATGGGCGAGAAGGTCGCCCTGGTGACCGACGGCCGTTTCTCTGGCGGCACGCGCGGGCTGTGCGTCGGCCACGTAGGGCCCGAAGCGGCGGTGGGCGGACCCATCGCCCTGGTGAAGGACGGCGACATGATCTCCATCGACGGCGATGCCGGGACGCTGGATCTGGAAGTCTCGAAGGAGGAACTGGATAAGCGCCGCGCCGCCTGGAAGCCGCGCAAGACCGACAACGAGTCCGGCGCGCTGTGGAAGTACAAGACGCTGGTAGGCGACGCCTGCGACGGCGCCGTGACGCATCCGGGCGCTGCGGCTGAGACGCACGTGTACGCGGATATTTAGATGGACCGCTGAACTAAAATTCGGTTGTCGTCCCCGCGAAAGCGGGGATCCATCGTGCCTTCAACTCCAAGCGGAGCATTTTGCACGATGGATCCCGGCTCTCGTTTCACTCGGCCGGGATGACAGTCTGAGTTCTATTTCGCGGCGTCCAGCAATCCTTTGATGGTGCGGATCATCATGGTGGTGTCGCTGCCCAGCGCGATCATCTCGAAGCCCTGCGCGCGGCGCTGCTTCAGGTCGTCCGGGCCTGTCGCGACCACGCCGGCCGCGATGCTCCGGTCGGCAGCTAATTTCTTCATGCGCAGAATATCCTCGGCTACGCCCGGACCTTCCCACAGCTTGAAATGCCCCACGCTGGCGGACAGGTCGTAGGGTCCGAAGAAAATCGCCTCCAAGCCCGGCACCGCCAAGATGTCGGTGATGGCGGCGGAGGCGTCGGCGGTCTCGATATTGGGGATCACCAGGATTTCCTGGTTCGCCGTATCCAGATATTCATCCATCTTGAGGCCCCAGCGCACGGCGCGGTCGCCGCCGATGGCGCGCACGCCCGTCGTGGGATAGCGCGCGTAGCCGAACGCTTCTTTCAATTCCGCCGCCGAACGGACGAGGGGGAGAATGATGCCGTCCACGCCCAGATCCAGCGCCCGCTTGATGCTGTCGATGGTCGGCGACGGCACCCGCACCAGCACGGCGGTGTCGCCGCCGCGCACCGCGCGGGCATGGTGCACCACATCGCGGTAATCCAGGCTGCCGTGCTCCATGTCGACGCAAATCCAGTCGAGGCCGATCTCGGCGGCGATCTCGGACACGGTCGCGCTTTCCAGAGTCACCCACAGACCGTAAGCGGTCTCCTTGGCCGCGAACTTACGGCGCAGCGGATTGCGGATGCGCGTCATAATGATATCTCCCCGTTTCAAGCCGGTAGAGAGTATCATCCGATCCATAGTGTGGGAGAGGGAGATCATGCCTGGACGTCTGGAAGGTAAAGTCGCCATTGTAACGGGCGCGGCGTCGGGCATCGGCGCGGCCACCGCGCGCCTCATGGCGCGGGAGGGCGCCTGGGTTCTGATGACCGATGTGCAGGACGCGGCCGGTGAAGCGCTCGCGCGCGAGATCGGCAAGGCGGCGAAGTTCGTCCATCACGATGTGGCCGAAGAAGCCGATTGGAAGGCCGTCATGCAGGTCGCCACGCAGGATCTCGGCGGCCTCGATATTCTGGTGAACAACGCCGGGGTGCTGGTCTACGGCACCATTGAAAGTTCGACCGTGGCCGATTTTCGCCGCGCCCACGCCGTCATGGTTGAAGGCACGTTCCTCGGCTGCCACCACGCCTTGCGGGAAATGCGCAAGGGCGGCGGCGGTTCCATCATCAACCTGTCGTCCATCGCCGCGCAGTTGGGGCAGGCGCATCTGCTGCCCTACAGCGCCGCCAAGGGCGCGGTGCGCTCGCTGACAAAAAGCGTCGCCGTCCATTGCCAGATGCACAAGTATAATATCCGCTGCAACTCGGTGCATCCCGGTCCGATTCACACGGCCATGTTCGAGGACGTGAAGATCGCCTCGCAGAAACATTTGTTGCCGGAATTCCAGAAAGGCAGCCCCGTGGGCCGCGCCAATCCGGAGGAAGTCGCCAACATGATCCTGTATCTGGCGTCCGATGAATCGAAATTCGTCAACGGCGCGGAGATGGTGATCGACAACGCGATGTCGGTGCAGTGAGCTAAATTTGCCCTAGCCTCTCCATCACCGGCTTGCGGCCATAGAGGAACGCGAGGCACCCCAGCGTGAGGAACACCGTGCCGACGAGCGCCAGCGCGTAGCCCACGGCGTTGTCGTCGTTGAAGATGTAGTCCGTGGACAGCGCCACGGCGGTCGGGCCCAGGCCCTGGCCTATCAAAGCCACCATGAAGAGATAGACGGCTGAAACTTGCCCGCGCATGCGGTTGGGGGTGACGATCTGCACCATGGCCGCCATGACGCCGATGGCGGTTTTGGTGAAGAAGGCCGCACCCGCCATCATGCCCATGGCCAGCCCCGCGTTGGGCATCAACGGTCCCAGCGCGCCGAGGGTAAAGAGCCCGACGCCGTACCAGAAGTTCACCACCAGTTGCGCGTCCTTGCGTCCGCGCGCCGCCAGCCAGTCGGCCCACCATCCGGCAAAGAGCGCCCCGGCGACGCCGAACACCACCGAGGAAATGCCGAGGAATAACCCCGCCTGGGGAATCGAGATGCCGTGCACGCGATGCAGGAAGGTCGGATACCAGGCATTGGTGCCGTAGGCGAACAATGCGCAGAAGCCGACGCCAAGGAAGGCCGAGCTGTAGATGGCTTTGTGCTGCCACATGTAGGCGAGGGTGGCGCCGATCCTGATGCGTTCGTGCGTCTGCACGTCTTTCAGCGTTTCGCCGCGGGGCGGTTCGCGGATCAGCAGCAGCGTCAGCGCCGCCAGCACTAATCCCGGCAAGCCCACGGTGAAAAACACCAACTGCCAGGGTTTCGTCAGGCCGACCAGCGGCAGGTCGGTGGGCCCGGCCTCACTCGCGACCTGCACCACGGTGCCGCCGATCATCAGCGCGAGGCCGGTACCGATGGGAATACCCAGGGCATAGATCGAAAGCGCGCGCGAAAGACGGTTGGCCTTGAAATAGTCGGATGTGATGGAGTATGCGGCGGGCGACAGCGTGGCTTCGCCGATGCCGACACCGACGCGCGCGGCGAACAATGCGCCGAAGGAGCCCGCCAATCCGCAGGCGGCCGTCATGATCGACCAGAAACCGACGCCGATGGAGATGATGCCGCGGCGGCTCCAGCGGTCGACGATCCAGCCGCTGGGAATGCCGGCGATGGAATACATGATGACGAAAGCAAAGCCCGCCAGCAGGCTGAACTGGGTATCGCTGATCTCAAGATCGGCGCGGATCGGTTTGACCAGCAGGCTGAGGATCGTGCGGTCGATATAGCTCGACGTGTAGAGGATCATCAGGAATCCGACAACGACCCAGGGATAGACCCTGCCGTGCGGCGGTGTCTCGGTGTTTGTAACGGGCTGCATGGATTTCCCCCGCAGCAATAATATTG
>JAIEMI010000026.1 GCA_019752235.1 Rhodospirillaceae bacterium | reverse complement strand
TCAAGCCGGACATGGCCAAATACAAAAAAGCCAGCCAGGAGGTGCGGCGTATTTTCGAGGGCGCGACGCCCTTGGTCGAACCGCTGTCGCTGGACGAAGCCTTCCTCGACCTTGCCGGTACCAGCAAGCTCTTCGGCCGTTCGCCCGCCGCGACGCTGGCCTATATCGCGCGTGAGATCGAGCGTCAGGTTCGCATCACCGTATCCGTCGGTCTCAGCTACAACAAGTTCCTCGCCAAGATGGCCTCCGACATGAATAAGCCACGCGGTTTCGCAATCGTGGGCCGCGACGAGGCCGTTCATATTCTGCACGACCTTTCCATTACGCGTCTGCCCGGCGTCGGTCCGTCGCTGGCGGATCGCCTGAAGGTCGATGGCTTGTTCACCATCGGCGATCTGCAGCGCCGGTCCGAAAGCGCGCTGGTGGGACGTTATGGCGAAACCGGCGAATATCTGGCGCGCATGGCGCGCGGCGAAGATCACCGCACCGTCAAGATCGACCGCGAGGCCAAAAGCATTTCCTCGGAAACCACGTTTGAATACGACGTATCCGACATGGGCGAGCTGCGCCGCAGGTTATGGCCCTTGTGCGAGCGCGTGGCCGAGCGTCTGAAGACGCACAGCCTTGCCGGGCGCACCGTGACGTTGAAACTCAAGACCACGCGATTCAAAACCCGTACGCGCAACAAGTCGCTGGCCGCGCCCACGCAACTTGCGGAGGTGGTGTTCCGTACGGCCGAGCCGATGTTGCTGCGCGAGGCGGATAAGGGGCCCTTCCGCCTGATCGGCGTCGGCGTCGACATGCTCAGCGACGCTGCGCCAGATATCGATGTGCCCGTGACGCCCGATCTTTTTGCTGCCGCGCCTTCCGCGCCCCCACGCCACGCCCAAGTCGAGCGCGCCATGGACGCCGTGCGCGCCAAATTCGGCCGGACCGCCATCCGCAAAGGCCGTGCCGACCGCTGAGTCATCGCCTGACGTTGCTTTTTAGGACACGCTTGATTAGGACTGCCCCATGGAAATGAAGGGCGAATATACGATCCCGGCGCCGCGTCCCCTGGTGTGGGCGGCTTTGAACGATGTCGATGTCCTAAAGGCCGCGATCCCCGGCTGCGACAGCATCAACCGGCTGTCGGAGACCGAAATTGAAGCGACCGTGACGGCCAAGGTCGGCCCCGTGAAAGCGTCGTTCAAAGGTCTCGTGACCTTGTCCGATATCGATCCCCCCAATGGTTACACCATTCGCGGCGAAGGCAAGGGCGGCGCGGCGGGTTTCGCGCGGGGCGGGGCCAAGGTCCGCCTCGCCGACGCACCCGGCGGCACGCTGCTCAGCTACGAGGTCGATGCCTCCGTTGGCGGCAAGCTGGCGCAAATCGGGGGGCGTTTGATCGATTCAACCGCCAAGAAACTGGCCGACGAGTTCTTCGCGAAGTTCAGCGCATTGGCGGCTAATCGCGTAGATATGAGCCCCGGAACGCGCGCAGCCGGGGTGACTCCCGCCGCGGTTTCCGATAATTTGGCGCCGCCTCGTCCGCAGCAAGAGCCATCTTCAATGTCACACACCACTGATCATCCGGTGCCGCCCAGCAAAGCCAAATTCGACCGTTGGCTGCTGATCGTCTGCGTCATTGCCATTGTTGCCGGTATCTACGGCGCACTCTTCGTGAAGTGAAGGACGATACCGGACATGGTTGAGATCACCGTCACCGTCAACGGCGCGCCACAGAAGGCCGGCGTCGAACCCCGCACGCTGCTGGTGGAATTCCTGCGCGAACAATTGCGCCTCACCGGAACGCATGTGGGCTGCGACACCAGCCAGTGCGGCGCATGCACGGTTCATATCAATGGCCGCTCCGTGAAAGCTTGCACCACGCTCGCGGTTCAGGCCGATGGTCAAAACGTCACCACCATCGAAGGCGTTGCCGCGAAAGACGGCACGCTGCATCCCATGCAAGCAGCCTTCAAGGAATATCACGGTCTGCAATGCGGCTTCTGTACGCCGGGCATGGTCATGAGCGCCCTGGCGCTGGTGGAACGCAACCGCGCCGCCACGCTCACCGAAGATGTCATTCGCGCCGAGCTGGAAGGCAACCTCTGCCGCTGCACCGGCTATCAGGGCATTGTCCGTTCCGTCGCCGCCGGCGCCAAGGCCATGGGCGCGACCGTCGGCAAGGTGGAGTAATCGCCATGTATGCCTTCGATTACAATCATCCCAAAACCACCGCTGAAGCCGAAGCCGCCTTCAAAGCCGGCGACGACGCGAGCTTCATAGCGGGCGGGCAGACCCTCATTCCGACGCTGAAACAGCGCCTGCGTCAGCCCTCGCATGTCATCGATCTTAGCGGCATCGCTGACCTGAAGGGGATCACGGTCGCCAATAGTATGGTCACCATCGGCGCGGGCACCTGCCATGCCGACGTCGCGGCGTCCGCCGACGTGCGCAAAGCCATCCCGGCGCTGGCGCATCTCGCCGCTCATATCGGTGATCCCCAGGTCCGCAACCGCGGCACCCTCGGTGGCTCTATCGCCAACAACGATCCCGCCGCCGATTATCCCGCGGCGTTAGTCGGTCTCGGTGCGACGGTGCACACATCCTCGCGTCAGATCACCGCCGAAGATTTTTTCACCGGTATGTTCGAAACCGCGCTCAATCCCGGCGAGCTGGTGGTGAGGGTTGCATTCCCCGTGCCGAAGCGCGCGGCTTATCAAAAATTTCCGAACCCTGCGTCGCGTTACGCCGTGGTGGGTGTGATGGTGGCCGAAACCGCGCAAGGTATCCGCGTCGCCGTTACGGGCGCGGGCCCCAGCGTATTCCGCGTGCCGGCCATGGAAGCCGCGCTCGCTCAAAATTTCTCGGCTAGCGCCATCAGCGGCGTTCAAATCCCGGCGGACGACCTCAATAGCGATCTGCACGCTACTTCGGAATACCGCGCTCATCTCGTCGGCGTGATCGCCCAAAGGGTTGTCGCCTCCATCGCGTGATCTCGAAAGAAGGAATGGTTCATGGCCGCACCGATCCGTTTCTTCTTCGATTTCAACTCGACCTTTTCCTACATCGCCGTTCAGAAGATCGACGATCTCGCGGCCCGTTATGGTCGCGGTGTCGATTGGAGCGCGGTCTCCCTCGGTCACTTGTTCCAGGCCCAGGGCATCACACCGCCGCCCAGCATTCCGGCCAAGTTCAAATATCTCGCGCTGGATTTCCCACGCAGTTGCGCCCACGCCGGGCTGCCATGCCAACTGCCCGATCCATTTCCGCCCGACGTAAAATTGGCCCGTTATGCTTTCTGGCGATTTAAGGCGCGGGACGAAGCGCTTTCGCACACCTTTGCCCGGGCGGTCATGAGCGCGGTGTTCGGCAAGGGGCTCAGCGTCGCCACGGCCCCGGAAATCGTCGCGGCTTGCGCACACATTCCGGAGGTCACCGAGGCCGAAATTGACGCCGCCGCCAAGGATACGGCCGCCAAGCGCGCCGTGGTCAGCGCCGTGGACACGGCCGTCGCGGCGGGTATGATCGGCGCACCGTATATGATCGTCGACGGCGAGCCGTTCTGGGGAGCGGACCGGCTCGATTACGTCGAACGCAAATTGGCCGGATTAGCCTAAACCTGGGAGGGGCGCACTATGTCGGAAGCCGTTCAGTCTACATCGTCGGGTTGGTTGGCGCGCAACTATGGCCGCATCGCCGCGGTCTGTTTCGCGGTCGCCTTGATTGGTGTCTTGGTCGAGGTCGGCGCCGGGTTCGGCTACCGCTTCGAGATGATCCCCCTTCAAGTCGCCTTGCTGAAGATGCTGCCCATCGGCGCCTATATCTCCATCGGCGGCGCGGCGCTTTGTCTGGTCGCGGTCATCCTTGCCGTGGTCGTCTACAAAGGCGCATTCCTGAAACCCGCCGCCCTGGTGCTGGTGGGCTTGGTTGTCGGCGCGGGCGCCGCCTACTTGCCCTACTCCATGAGCAAGGTGGGCGCGAAAGTGCCGCCCATCCACGACATCACGACCGATACCGTCAATCCACCGGTCTATGTCGATGTGCTGCCGCTGCGTGAACAGACCGGCGCGCGCAACACAGCCGAATATCTGCAAGAGAACAAGCTGGGCCCGCGCGTCATCAACGTGCCCGAGGCGCAGCTGAAAGCCTACCCGGATATCAGACCGGTGATGCTCGACGGTGTCGCGCCCGCCGATGCCTACGCCCGCGCGCTCGCCGCCGTGAAGAAAGAGGGCTGGACCATCGTCGCCGACAAGCCCGAGGAAGGCCGCATCGAAGCCTGGGACAAGACGCTGTGGTTCGGCTTTATCGACGATGTCGTCATCCGTGTCGCGCCCACGGACAGCGGCAGCAAGATCGATATCCGTTCTCTGTCCAGAGTTGGCGGCAGCGATGTCGGCAAGAACGCCGAACGCATTCGCGGCTACATTCAGACGCTTTTAGCAACCAAGGTCTGATAAATAATCATAAGAGCGGCGGGTCCGGTTATGATAAGACCGGCCCGCCGTTTTTATTTCCAAGGACCGTTTTTCCGTGAAGATCGCTCTCATCGGCAATGGCGCCATCGCCAAGCTCGTCACGCAGTTCTGCGCCTCACGTGCGCCAAAGCTTCAGATTGTCGGCGCCATCGGTTTGCCGGCCGATATACGATGTGTCGGCTTTCATCCGCTGTGCCCGTCGCTGCCCGATCTGCTCTCGCTGGAACCGGATCTCGTCGTCGAATGCGCCGGTCACTCTGCTGTTAAAGCTTACGCCGCGCCCGTCCTGGCCGCTGGTTTGGATTTTATCATCGTCTCCACCGGCAGCCTCGCCGATGAAGCGCTGTGGAACGATGTGCAGGCCGCCGCCGCGAAATCGAAAGGCCGCGTGAAGCTGGTGGCCGGCGCGCTGCCCGGTGTCGATGCGCTGTCCGCTGCCAAGCTCGCGGGGCTCACCAAGGTGACGCTGCGGTCCTCCAAGCCGCCTAAGGCCTGGAAGGGCACGCCCGCCGAACAAACGCATAACCTCGACAACATCACCGCGCGTACGGTGATTTTCGCCGGCAACGCGCGTCAGGCCGCACTGACGTTCCCGAAGAACGCCAACGTCGCCGCCACGGCGGCGCTGGCGGGTATTGGTTTCGAGCGGACAATCATCGAATTGGTGGCCGATCCCGGCGTCACGCAAAACCGCCATCATCTCGAAGCGGAAGGCGCCTTCGGCAGCATGTCGCTGGAGATGAACGCCAACCCCTCGCCGGACAACCCCAAGACCTCGCATATCGCGGCGCTGTCAATTATGCGGCTGCTCGAAAACGAAGCGTCCGCTATTTCAATTTAAGACACGCCGCCAGCTCGCCGACCCGCGCAGCGCGGCCCTGCAGGGTGTCCGTGCGCTGGCGCACATAAGGCCCCGGATTGGACGCATTCCATTTGCGCGGGTTGGGCAGCACCGCCGCCAGCGCCGCCGCTTCATGGGCCGAAAGTTGCGACGCGTTTTTCTGAAAGTGGTGCCGCGCCGCGGCCTCCGCGCCGTAAACGGCCGGCGCCCATTCCACGATGTTGAGGTAAACCTCCATGATGCGCCGCTTGGGCCATAGCGCCTCAATCATCACCGTCAACGCGGTCTCCAGCCCTTTACGCAGCCATGTGCGGTCCGGCCACAACAACACGTTCTTGGCGGTCTGCTGCGAGATGGTGCTGCCCCCGCGCAAGGTGCGATCCTCTTCATCGTCCAGATATTGATCCAGCGCTTTCTGGATGGCGGCGGTGTCGAAACCGTTGTGACGGCAGAAGTTTTCATCCTCTGCCGTCAGCACCGCGCGCGCCAAGGCGGGCGCGATGCGTGTCATCGGCACCCAGTCGTAATGGATCGCGCCGCCCCGCATCAGCATCAAGGGTGTTACCGGCGGCGGCACCTCGCGGTATAAAAGCACGATGGCCGCGGGCACAATCAGCGCCGCGGCCATCACGAGTAACAGGATCTTGAAGACGCGGAAAACCATCCGCTTCTCTTACCAAGCCGTCATGGCGTTAGTGAGTCGCCTCGACCGGTTTTCCATCGGCGGTATGATAAATCTCGCTGCCGGCTTTCTTGAATGTATCCGACATTTCCGCCATGCCTTTTTGGGCATAGTCGCGGACTTCCTGCGAAATTTTCATCGAGCAGAACTTCGGTCCGCACATGGAGCAGAAGTGCGCGACCTTGGCGCCTTCGGCGGGCAGCGTCTGGTCGTGGAAGTCTTCGGCGGTTTCCGGATCGAGGCTGAGATTGAACTGATCGCGCCAGCGGAAATCGAAACGCGCCCGCGACAGGGCGTTATCGCGGATCGCCGCGCCGGGGTGGCCCTTAGCCAGGTCGGCGGCGTGGGCGGCGATCTTGTAGGTGATCACGCCCACTTTCACATCGTCGCGGTCCGGCAGACCCAAATGTTCCTTGGGTGTGACGTAACACAGCATCGCCGTGCCGAACCAGCCGATCATGGCAGCGCCGATGCCGCTGGTGATGTGGTCGTAGCCCGGCGCGATGTCGGTGGTCAGCGGTCCCAGCGTGTAGAAGGGCGCTTCGCCGCAGACTTCGAGCTGCTTATCCATATTAATCTTGATCTTGTGCATAGGCACGTGGCCCGGGCCTTCGATCATCACCTGCACGTCATGCTTCCAGGCGATCTTGGTCAGCTCGCCCAGGGTTTCCAGCTCACCGAACTGCGCCGCGTCGTTGGCGTCGGCGCCCGAGCCCGGACGCAGGCCGTCGCCCAGCGAGAAAGCCACGTCGTAAGCCTTCATGATTTCGCAGATTTCTTCGAAATGCGTGTAGAGGAAGTTTTCCTTGTGATGGGCCAAGCACCACTTGGCCATGATCGAGCCGCCGCGGCTGACGATGCCGGTGACGCGCGTGGCGGTCAGCGGAATGTAGCGCAGCAGCACCCCCGCATGGATGGTGAAGTAATCCACGCCCTGTTCGGCTTGTTCGATCAGCGTGTCGCGGAAGATTTCCCAGGTCAGATCCTCGGCCTTGCCGTTGACCTTTTCCAGCGCCTGATAAATCGGCACGGTCCCAATTGGCACCGGCGAGTTGCGCATGATCCATTCGCGGATCGTGTGAATGTTGCGGCCCGTCGACAAATCCATAACCGTGTCGCCGCCCCACCGGATCGCCCACACCAGCTTATCGACCTCTTCGGCCACCGACGATGTGACGGCGGAGTTGCCGATATTGGCGTTGATCTTCACCAGGAAGTTACGGCCGATGATCATCGGCTCGGTTTCGGGGTGATTGATGTTGGAGGGAATGATGGCGCGGCCGCGCGCGATTTCATCGCGCACGAATTCCGGCGTCACGAATTCCGGCAGCGCGGCGCCGAAGCGTTCGCCGTCTTTCAACGTGGCGGCGGCGTCTTCTAGGGCTTTCTTGCGGCCGATATTTTCGCGGATCGCGACGTATTCCATCTCCGGCGTGATGATGCCTTTCTTGGCGTAATGCATCTGGCTGACGTTCTGGCCGGGCTTCGCGCGCAGGGGCTTGCGGCTGGCGCGGTCGAACACTTCGACTTTGGTCGTCTCACCTTCCTTCAGGCCGTCGTCTTCCGGGCGCTGGGCGCGGCCGGGAATTTCTTCCACGTCACCGCGGGCGCGAATCCAGCGGTCGCGCATCGGTGCGAGGCCCATGCGGATATCGATGTTCACCGCCGGGTCGCTGTAAGGGCCCGAGGTGTCATAGACCACCACCGGCGGTTCGTTGGCCGAGGCTTCCACCGCGATCTCGCGCATGGCGACGCTGATATCCTTATGGATGTCGCCGGGGATATGAATCTTGCGCGACGCGGGCAGGGGCCCGCAGGTCACGGCCAGATCCTTCATATCTTTGGGGCGCGGAATGACGTTCATCGGTGGTCTCCTTTTCAAGCGGAGATCCGGGGCATCGGTCGTGGCGGGATGTGAATCGGGCGTGTGGCCCTCAAGGTTTCCATCCCTACGCCGGTATCATCCGGATCAGGTTCTAAGGGTCGCCGTGTCCGGCCTCTCAGCCCCAGATCACTTATATCTGGGGCACCCCTTGGATAGCGGCGAGTATCGGCCCCAGGCGGGTTTGGGTCAACTGCGCAGGCCCTCTGATACCAAGGCTTCGGTAACCAAGGCCTACCGGCGGTGATAGGCTAGCCTTTCCATATGTGTGACAGGAGGGGGATATGGCGGACTCCTTGTGGTTGGCGGCCGGTTTACGGACACCCTTTGCCAAGGTCGACGGACCCTTGGCCGGACGCGACGCGATTTCGCTGTCGGTGCCTGTCGTTCAAGCCATGTGCGGCAAGCTCAAGAAGGACGATAAGCCCGATTTGATCGTCTGGGGCACCGTGGCGCCCTCCTTGCGCTGGAGCAACATCGCCCGCGAGGTGGCGCTGGACGCCGGACTGGATCCCTACATTCCCGCCTTCACGTCCGTGATGGCCTGCGCCACCAGCATGGTCGGCGTTTTCGCCGCTGCCGACACCATCCGCAAAACCCCCGGCGGCCTCGCGCTGGTGGGCGGCTCCGAAAGCATGAGCGGCGTTCAAATCGGTTTGAACCAGAAATTCTCGGTCTGGCTGCGGCGCTTCTTCCAAGCCAAGTCCCTCAATGCCCGCGCCGAGATGCTGGGCGAACTGCCATACAAAGACGTGCGCCTGCATATCCCCTCCATCACCAACCGTACCACGGGCCTTTCCATGGGCGAGGGCACGGAGATCATGGCCAAGGCCTGGTCGATCACGCGCGAGGCCCAGGACAAACTCGCCCTTGCCAGTCATCGGGACTCCGTGAAGGCGTGGGAGAGGGGCTTCTTCGACGATCTCGTGATTCCGCTCGACGGCCTGACGAAGGATCCGATCCCGCGCGCCGACACGTCGCCCGAAAAACTCGCCAAGCTCAAACCGTCCTTCGACGCCACCAGCGGACGCGGCTCGCTCACGGCCGGCAACTCGTCACCGCTCACCGATGGCGCGTCTTCCATCTGGCTGGCCGATGAAGCCGGGCTGGATCGTTTGCCGTCCGCAACCCCGCGCGTGCGGCTGCTGGACTGGGACATGGCGGGCGTGGATATTCTGCGCGATGGCCTGCTCATGGCACCGGCTGTTGCGATTCCGCGGCTACTGGCGCGCAACAACCTCGCCTACGACGGCGTCGCCCTGTGGGAAATCCATGAAGCCTTCTCGGCGCAGGTGCTGGTCCACGTCGCGGCCATGGAAGATAAAACCTGGCTTGCAACGCGTGCCGGCGTGACGGCGGCGTTGGGCCGCTTTCCGTGGGATCGCTTGAATCCCAATGGCGGCAGCGTCGCGCTCGGTCACCCCTTCGGGGCCACGGGCGCGCGTATCCTCAGTCAGGCTGTGAAGGAACTGGCGGCAATGCCGCCCAAAAGTCTCGCCGTCGTCAGCATCTGCACCGACGGCGGGCTTGGGGCGGTCTGTCTGTTGTCGTCGACCTAAGTATTACGCAGCGCGGCTGCGGTTTTCCCACGGACGTCCGCCGCTCTTGCCGCCACGGCCGCCACGGTTGTTGCGGTTGCCGCTGTTGTTATTGCGCGGCGTGCGCGGGGCATCACCGCCGCCGCCATGTCCCCCTTGGCGTGCGCTGCGGGTAGCGATGTGTGCCGCGTGGAAACCGTGCGTGGTGTCGACATCAATGGTCTGGCGGGTGGTGCGTTCGATCGCGCGCAAATCGCCCACTTCGTCGGCGTCGCAGAAGGAAATCGCCGCGCCCGACGTGCCGGCGCGCGCGGTGCGGCCGATGCGGTGCACGTAGCTTTCCGGATCGCCCGGCATTTCAAAGTTGATGACATGCGAAATCCCGTCGACGTCGATGCCGCGGGCGGCGATGTCGGTGGCCACCAGCACACGCGCCTTGCCGGACTTGAAGGCGTCCAGGCTGCGTTGGCGGGCGTTCTGCGATTTGTTGCCGTGGATGGCATCGGCGACGACGCCGGCTTTAATCAAATGCTCGGCGACGCGGTTCGCGGCGTGTTTGGTGCGCGTGAACACCAGCGCGCGCGTCACCGTCTTGTCTTCAAGAAGACGCGACAGTAGTTTGCGCTTGTCTTCGCGCGCCACGAACATCACGCGCTGCGCGATACGTTCGACGGTGGTGGATTGCGGCGTCACTTCGATGCGCTCGTAATCTTTCAGAATGCTTTTTGCGAGGCCCATGATCGCTTCCGGCATCGTCGCCGAGAACAGCAGCGTCTGGCGCGGGCCGGAGATCTTGGCGACGATGGTGCGCACGTCGCGGATGAAGCCCATGTCCAGCATGCGGTCGGCTTCGTCGAGCACGAGGAATTCAACGTGCTGCAGGTTGACGTGGCGCTGGTTCATCAGGTCCAGCAAACGGCCCGGTGTCGCCACCAGGATGTCGAGGCCGCTGTTCAACGCCTGGACTTGCGGGTTCTGGCCGACGCCGCCGAAAATCACGGCGCGCTTGAAGCCCAGGTGCTTGCCGTAAGTGCCGAAGCCTTCGCCGATCTGCACCGCGAGTTCGCGGGTCGGCGTCAGGATCAGCGCGCGCGGGCAACGCGGCGCGGCCTTGATGCGGTTTTCATTCATGCGCTGCAGCAGCGGCAGGGCAAATGCCGCCGTCTTGCCGGTGCCGGTCTGGGCGATGCCCAGCATGTCGCGGCCCTTCAGCAGCATGGGGATCGCCTGAGTCTGGATGGGGGTGGGCGTGGAATAGCCTTCGGCGGTCAGGGCACGCAGCAGCGGCTCGATCAAACCGAGGTCGGAAAAGGTCGTCATTGTTATTTTTCTTTCTAATAGGCATACGCCCATGCGGCCGCGCGTATAGCGGCGGCGGCAGAACGGTCTGCGGAAACCCGGTGGGCACGCAACCGACGGGAGGGAAGATTAAACTTCTCGAGGAACGGCGCCGCAACTTGTCCAGCAAGTGGGCGCCTGCGCGCGTATCGCGAGATGTGGCCGCATGGTGCGGTTGGGGGCTACTTAGGCCCTAAAGGTTAATAAGTCAATTATTTTCGGCGCTTGGCACTGCCTCACTTTGAAATCTGAGCCGTCTTATTATACGGCCCACGCGGTTTTGGTGCCGGTTCCGCCGCGTCGATAAGCGCCACAATATCGGTCATTTCCCACAGCTTATCCGAGATGCCCGCCGCCATGGCTGGGGCCATTTTCACAGCCGAATTGATCCGCACGAAGTTGTACCAAGTCGTGTAGAGCGCGATCATGTGGCAGTGGTTCTGGAACTTCTTGCTGTGCGCGTTGGTCAGGCGTGTAAAGCGGCGATTATGCATCCGCATGGATAGGTTGCTGCGCTCAACGTAGGACGTGGAAACCTCGCGCATATCGGGCTTCCCGACGATCCGGCGCTTCTGGATACCGATGCACTCGGCAGGGCTATAACGCCCGGCCCCAGGCGCTTCGCCGTACAGCTTCACGAGCTGGGCGTAGTCGATCTCCGTTCCGAAAGTCTCGTCCACGGCTTGCAAATATGGACCCCAGCCGTCCGTCGAAAGTTGGACGCGATTGGCGAGGCGGAACTTCACATCGTCCATAAAAGCCCAAGCGCATTGGGCATCACGACCACCGACGAGATAGGAGATAAGCAGCTTGCTATCGCTATCAATCGCCGTCCACGTCCACACGTCGCCAGCGCCTTTAGGGGCAGCCTTGGCGCTCTTTACGTTCTTGGCCTTCGCATAGACGAAGCTCCAAATCTCGTCGCACTGGACCCGCTTAGCCTTCACGCCACGCACGGCCTTCTCGTGGTGGGTCACGCAGGCCAAGCCAGCATCCACCAGCAGCTTATCGACCGTATTCGTGGAAACCCCCGTCATGCGGCTGATGGCCCGCATCGAAACGCCCTCACAGAGCATGTTGAGGATTTGGACGCGGGTTTCGGTCGGGAGCCTGTTTGCCATGCCCCGAGTATCTGAACTTTTATGCTTAGCGTCAAGCACATTGTAGGCATTCATGTTAAATGCTTGCATAAATTGGCATTTACGATATTATCCCAGCATTGTTACATTATGCTGGCACAGGAGGCCACATGAATAGCGATAAAGGCCCAAGCGGACGCGCTGCTGGCGGGCATGCCCGAATGAGTTCTATGACCCCCGACGAGCGCCGGGCACAGGCCAAAAGCGCCGCTGCTGCCCGGTGGTCCGGGGCGATCAAGACGGCCACCCATGATGGCGTTCTGAAAATCGGCGACGCTGAAATCCCCTGCGCGGTTCTGGAGGACGGGACACGTTTGCTCACGCAGGCGGGTTTTTTGGGCGCGCTCGGACGCTCTACCAAGCCGAAGGGGCGCTCTCAGCAAGTCGCCGACGGTTTGCCGCCATTTTTGAACACAAAGAGCCTTACTCCGCTGATTACCCAAGAAATTATTGATACGACGGTGCCGGTCTTATTCAAGACAACAACAGGCGCGAAAGCCTTGGGTTATCGCGCCGAACTTTTACCCAAAGTCTGCAACTTATTTTTGAGTGCGCGGGATGCGGGACTTCTAACAACTCAGCAGCAAGACGTGGCGATTAAGAGCGACATCTTGATTCGAGGGTTGGCGCAAGTCGGCATTGTCGCACTTGTCGATGAAGCAACGGGCTATCAGAAAGACCGAGCCGCCGATGCTCTGTCCCAAATTTTGGAGGCATTTATTGCGAAGGAATTGCAGCCGTGGGTGAAGACTTTCCCCCCCGAATTTTACGAGCAGATGTTTCGCCTTCGCGGCCTGCCGTTCCCGTCGGTGTCAGTGAAGCGACCGCAATACTTCGGGCTGCTTACCAACAACATCATCTATGACAGGCTTGCCCCCGGCGTTCTGAATGAGCTGAAACGGGCAGTTCCCCGTAACGAAGATGGCCGACCGAAGGCTAAGTACTTCCAGAATCTCACAGCCAATTTTGGGTATTCAAAGCTCAAAGAGCATATTGGCGCGGTGGTAGCTCTGATGAAGATTAGTTCCACATGGGATGGATTCTTGTCCCTTCTCAACAAGCATTACACCAAATACGGCGACACCATCCCGTTGCCATTCGACGACGGAAGGGGCTTGTAATCCGTGGGCCTTAATTTCCATCCCAGACCTGGGCAGGTCTATGTATGCGACTTCACCGGGTTTAAGGAACCGGAGATGGTGAAAAAGCGTCCGGTAGTCGTGATTTCGCCCAAGTTGCCCTATCGCTCAGAAATAGTTGCCATCGTTCCCATCAGCCTGACGCCACCCAAACACGATCTTCCGTTTTGCTTCCGTCTATCCAAAAACTATCATCCTCAAGAAGCTGACGATCTCCCGTGTTGGGCGAAGGCTGACATGGTTGTCAACGTAGGCACGTACCGACTTGCGCCATTTAAAATCGGGAGGCGGACTTACGCCTATCCCACTCTAATTCCAGAAGATTTAGAGGGTGTCCGCCGCGCGGTTTTGTGCGGGTTGGGCTTAGATAAGTTGCTTATTAAGCCCGAGTCGACTATATTGGGAACGTAACCCGGTCGTCGGGCATTAAGACCTAGCTTGCTAGGCAGGCCTCCCAATGGGCGATGACAAGCTCGGGAAAGCCTAGATACTGTCAGTCCCAAAGCCCCGCCCTCAAAAGCGGGGCTTTGCGTTTATTTACTCCATCTTGATTTGGCTGCCTTCTTAGCGATTTCGCTGCGCTTCTTTTTGCTTAGCCTCGCCGCTCTAGCCTTGCCCCCAAGGCTTCCTAGTGTCGCCGCCGCGCTCTTTACCGGCGACCCCTCTGTTTCCTCGCCAGTCGCTATCCGCATGACTTTCACAGCATTGCCAATGACGTCTGCGGGGCGTTTCTGACCTTTGGGGCCTTTAGGCATAGTGCTATCCTTAGTTGCTTACCGCTAAGCATAACATATAGGGGGCTACCAATGTCCAATGAACGTAGGATCGTCCACGAGATCAAGCTTGAGCGTAGCGTAAAGATTATTTTGATGATGGCCGTCTTTATCCTGGGGCTGCAAGTTTTCGGCCCAGCACTATCCATAAAGACAGCTATGGCCGACCTTTCCGACGGCGACCGATTCCAAATTGACCTCAATCTCCGTACCCCGGATTACTTCAAATGCTCCGGGTGCAATTAATCAATCCCGCTTATTTTCAAACTGAGGCAGTACCCGGCGCTTGACTGCTTGCACTGCCGTTTCCAGGGCGTCCAGGAAGCGCGAACGGTCCTGTTTGGTATAGGGCGCGGGGCCACGGGTGATCTCGCCGGTTTCGCGCAGGTGGGTGTGCAGGTCGCGCATCGCCACCGCCATGCTGATGGAATCCTGGTCCAGGGGTTTACCATTGGGCCGCAGCACCTTAGCGCCCTTGGCGACACAGCGCGCCGCCAGCGGGATATCGGACGTGATAACGATGTCGCGGTCCGTGACGCGCTCGGCGATCCAGTCGTCGGCGGCATCGGGGCTGGTGGCGACGGTGATGCGTTCGACCAAGGGATGGTCGTCCCCGCGCATCCAGCTGTTGCTCACCAGTTTCATGGGCAGCTGGTGGCGCTCCGCCACGCGCAGGACTTCGTCCTTCACCGGGCAGGCGTCGGCATCGACAAAAATGATCATGCCCGCTGTGATCTCAGCCGCGCGACGCCGGATCCAGCGGTAGCCCCGCGATTTCCAGAACCATCTTCTGCAGCACCGACCGGCTGAAGTCTTCAAGGTTGCGCACCGCGATGTAGAACGAGCCGGGTCCGCCGATGACATTCTCGCGGTAGTAGTTGTCGAGGTCGTTGGGCGCCGCCTGTTTCCACTTGGGCCGTTCGTTCATGACCGCGAGGCCGTTGATGGTGATGCCCGCCGCCACGGCGGCATCGCGGGCCACGGTCACGGGGCGGCCGTAATCGCTGTAGCCGTCGCCGGACACGTCGATGACCTTACGCGCGGCTTCGAACTCGGAACTTCTGAACAGCTTCACCGAGAAGTCGATGCCGCCGCTGATGGACGTGGTGCTGCCGGCTTTATAAGGCAGGCTGTCCAGCTCGTCGGCGAACTTCTTGGCGTCGGCGGTGTCCTTCAAGACGCGCCACGGCACGATCACGGTCTGGTGGTAGGGGCTCGACCATTCGACATAGGTCAGCGCGATCCGGCCAATGGGTCCGCCCTTGATGGCGTCGCCGACGCGCTTGTCGCGCAGGGCATGGATGTATCCCGCGCGCTGCGTCCCCGCTTCGCTTTCGTCGATACTCATGGAGGCGTCGACCGCCAGCACCAGCGCCAGGTCCACGGCGGTCGGACCGGCGGCGCGGGCGGGTAAGCGTAAAGCCGCGGGCAAGGCGAGGCCGCCCGCTACGGCTGCCAGAAACGTCCGGCGAAACATCGTCATTGCCCTCCCCGGCAATAAGTCTTCACGTTGGCTTAGCGTAACTTTTGCGGCCTGTGTAGTCCGTATCAAAGGCGCCGTTTGTAACGGATTTGGAACAGGCCGCGCCGCACCGCGAAATCCTGGCTTCAGGACCATGCGGCCGGCAGGGTATCCTCTGGTGGGAATGACAGTGCAAGCATATCAAGCCTTCGCGCGGCAGTGGATCGACGCTTGGAACAGCCGCGATCTTGATCGCGTACTCGATCTCTACGACGACGGGGCCGAAATGGTTTCGGCGGGCGTCGTCAGGCTGGAGATCAATACCGAGGGCCGGGTCGCGGGCAAAGCGCAATTGCGCGCCTATTGGTCACAAGCGCTGGAGAAACTTCCCAACCTTCGGTTTGAATTGCTCGACGTCTCCGTCTCGCCCGACAGCATCGTCGTGCGTTACCGCAACGAACGCGGCCAAACCATCTGCGAATATTTACGGCTGAACGGCGCGGGCCGGATTATCCAAGGTTCCGCGAATCACGTGCTGGCATGACCGCCGCCGGCTGCCAGGTCTCCGCGACGGCCGCGCTAGCCGCGTCGGTGCTGACGGGCCGCGCCAGACGATAAGCCGTGCGCATGATCTCCTGGCCCGCAATGCGGAAGCGCGCCTGGCTGAAACGCTCGTTCACATGTGCGCGCGCGGCGGCACCCATGGCCGCCGCCCGCGCGCGCTCGGCCACAAGGCGGTGAATGGCGGCGGCTAGCGCTTCACTGTCTTCCGGGGGGACGACAAAGCCGGTGCGGTCTTTCTGCACCGAGAGCGGCATTTCGCCGATGTCCGAGACGATCGCGGGCAAACCCGCTTGCATGGCTTCATGGGCCGAGATGCACAGCCCTTCAACGCGGGATGGCTGGATATACCCATGCAGCGTCGATAGGAAATCACGCGGGTTTTCCTGATATCCGGCGAATTCCAAGTTGCTCACATTGTGCAGCCGGGCTAACGCCTCCAGGCGGGCGCGGTCGGCGCCTTCGCCGCCTATGATCATTTTGAACGTCGCGCTCACCGCCGGCGTTTCGCGGTTCAGCTTCGCCAGCGCGCGGATCAGCACGTCGTAGCCCTTGTGCGGATGCAGGCGGCCCAGGCTGCCCAGGCGGAAACATTCGCCGGGCTGCGCGGCGCGGGCTTGCGGCGCGTCTGGGTCCGCGACGAACAGCGGCCACACGGCGATATCATCGGCGCGCAGACCGAATCTCCTCCGTGTCATCGTCGCGACGGTTTCGGAATCGGCCACCCAGAGGTTCGTCATCCGGCGCGTCGCCGCCAGGGCCAGGATGTTGCCCCGCTTCAGGAACATGTTGTGCTGCCAGCTCACCACCGGCAGGCCCAGGATCGCGCCCAGGCCGCGCCCGTACAGTGTGGCGTGCACCAGTGAGGTCCACAGCAGCGCCGGCTGGTATGCCGCGAGCCTGCGCCGCAGCCAGAATACCGACGCGACGATGCCGCCCTTCGGCTGCACCTCATAGGGGATGCCGGCCTCTTGGAGCACGGATTCCATCCGCCCGTCGCGCCGGGCAAAGGCGAACACCCGCACGTCCGCGCCGGTGCTGCGCATAAACCGAATAATTAAGGGTATCGGCAGGCCGGCACCGTAGCCGTCCAGCGAGTTGATAATGTACGCGATGCGCATAACGTAAAATAAGTCCCCAGTGCACAACGTAGAGTCGTACTCCCCTTCGCACATGCAAAACGGAGTGGGCTGCGTTGTCAAGCGCGAACCGTAGAGCGACACGGAGTGCAACTTTTAGGGACAAAACGCGCATCATTGTGGCGGCGCCGTGCGCTGCGGTTAAAGCAAAAGACCGCCGTCAGTGCCGGGATCGACTCGCCGTTAAGGTTTTGCGGTCCGCAGATCGCGCGCAAAGGCACGCATTTCGGGAACGAAAAGTTTGGGCTGCTCGAAGGCCGCGAAATGTCCGCCGCGCGGCATATCGCTCCAGCGCACAAGCTTGAAGTTGCGTTCGGCGAAACTGCGCGGCCAGAAGCTCACTTCACCTGGGAAGTGCGCCACGCCCAGCGCGGCTTTTTGTGGCGCGCGGCGCGGCGGCACCTCGTTATCTCTGGACGCCGCGGCCTCTCCCCCCACGTACATCCATGATGCCGTACCGAAGGTATCGGTGACGACGTAGGTCATGATCGCGTTTAAAATCTGATCGCGCGTGTAGACCGACCATGGGTCACCATTCGTCAGTTGCGACCAGCCCTGGAACTTCTCGAACAACCACGCCGCCACGGCGATGGGGTTGTTATCCATGCCGTAGGCCAGCGACAGCGGTTTGGTTTTCTGAATCGCGCGATAGCCGCCCATGGTCAAGCTGCGCGCGTTCCAGCGTTCCATGGCCTGGCGTTCTTCCTCGGTCTCCTGCTTCGCGCCGGCGCCCAGCAACAGGTTCACATGCGCCGCTTTGCAATGCTGGCTTTCCGTCGCCATGCCGATGGAAATGCCCGCACCGTAGTCGCCGCCTTGCGCGATGTAGCCCTTGTATCCCAGGCCTTCCACCATCACGCGGTCGAGGATGCGCGAGACCAGCGTGCTGGTGATCGGGCCTTTGGGTTTCGAAGAAAACCCAAAGCCGGGGATCGAGGCCACCACCACGTCGAAGGCGTCCTCGGCGTTGCCGCCGTGCTTCTCGGGGAAGGCCAGCGGTTCGATGACGTCGAGAAACTCCACAAAGCATCCCGGCCAGCCGTGGGTCAGGATAATCGGCTGCGCGTTCTTGCGCCCGCTTTTAAGGTGGATGAAATGCACGTCATAATCCGCCACCCGCGCCTTGAAGTGTGGAAAGCGGTTCATCATCGCTTCCTGTTTCCGCCAGTCGTAGGTGGTGGTCCAGTAGGTCACCAGATCTTTCATGGCCGATACCGGCGGACCGTAAGTCCACGGATCATTGCTGGCCGGTTCATCGGGCCAGCGCGCCATTTTCAGACGCGCTTGAATGTCATCAAGCCGCGCCTGCGGCACGGTGATCTTGAACGGGGTGACGGCCACTTTGGCCTCCGCCGTGTGACCGACTGAAGCGGAAGCGAACGGCAGAGCGGTCGCGCCTTGTAAAAGACGGCGGCGCGATACAGCGGTGATGGTTGTGGCGATGGTCATGGTGTTTCCTCCCCGGAAAACGGCCCAGAAAACGGTGACGGAGCCTAGCCCGGAGGTCCGCTGTTGGGCAATGCCGCGCTACGTGGGCGGGCGGGGCGGCGAATGCGTTTTGCACATGGGATCGTGAACCGCTAGGGACCAGAAGCGCGCGATATGTTCGGGCGTGGTGAAAAGAAGATTGATGAAGTGCTTACTTTTGATCTCGACGTCCAATGGAATGAAGCGTGGCATCGCGCCGTCGTAAAACAGCGCGAAGGTCGCGTAACCGAACCCCGCCATAAAAGTCCGCAATTCCTTCAACGAGGCGTTCATTTTCGCCAGGCCGAACGGATGCGACTCTGCGATCACAAAAGGGGTGCGTTGCCCGGTCAGAAGGTGCCGGCAGCCGCGCAGCACTTCCAGCTCCGCGCCCTCGGTGTCGATCTTGATCAACTTGGGCGCCGGCAGGCCCAGGCGTTTGATCTCGTCATCCACCGTCGTTGCCAGAAGCTTCAGCGGGAGCGGCGCGGCGGCGCTCTTCTCGTTACCGGGAAAGCTGCCCACGTCCCACAGCGCATTGCCGCCGCTGTTATCGCTATTGATGAAGAACTCCACCTCGCCCGCCACGGCGCTGGCGGGCTGTTCGACGACCGTCACATGTTCGAAGGCGTTGATCGCGATATGCCGGTGCAGCCGCGCGAGATTACCCGCCCCCGGCTCGAAACTGAGCACACGGCCGGTGGGCCCCGTCAGCGTCGCGAGCAGGGTCGTAAAGAATCCGACGTTGGCGCCGACATCGACCACCACGTCGCCCGCGTCGACGAACTGCAGCATCAAGTGCGCAACATCCGGCTCGTAGAGCTGGTTGCTTTTTACGTACTCAAGAATGGTTTTCTCGTTCGGCTGCGTTTCATCCAGATCGAGCGTCATCGCGAGGACGCGGTCGCCGCTGTTGATGTTAATATTGATCAAAGCCATCGTGAAAAAACCTCAAGTGCGTCCGTCGGCGGCGTAGAATACCACCTTCTTGCCGGCGGGGCCCGGCTGCTCCTCGCGCACGATGGTCTGGTCGTCGCGCAACTCGCCCAGGTCGAACTCATCCGCGCCCGACAGCACCAAGGTGCGCGCGCTTTCCCAAACGACCACATAGCCGCCGATATCCGACGGCGCCGCCCATCTCTTGATTCGGGAATAGTAAGGCTCCTGCCGCCAGGCGTGCGCGTGGTCCGGATCGGTGAAAACGAGAACGATATCCGCCTCCGCGACATAGCCTAGGACGAAGTGAGACGTCGTCGGCTTCCATTCTTCGCCCAGGCCGGGGCTCAAGAGATAACTGCAATCAAACGCGCGGCAGGGCATGGGACGCTGCGCGTAGGTCTTGCAGCCCTTGCGCCAGTCGCAATGTACACAAACCGCGCCGCGCGGCTTTTGCAGTTCCGGAATGCTGAGAACCTTGCAGCACAAGGTGCAATTCCCGCAGGACCGGCCTGGGACGATGTCGGAAGGCATGGGCTTTTATCTACGCGTCCTGGTTCCACGTTTTAAAGGCGGGGCGTTGCAACAGCAGCCGATAATAGTCCGATACCGATTTCGTCGCACGCCCATAAAACCTTGCGCACGTTGATGGACGAAACGCGTCCCAGAATTCTCAGCACGGTCAGCGTACCTTTTGAATCACATCGTCGGCATAACGGTTGATATCGTCCACCATGCTGGTCAGTGTGCGGTTGTCCGCGCCGCCGGCATAGGCATCGCGGAAAGCCACCGTGGTTTCGTGGACGCCCAGATCTTCCAGCTTCTTCACGCCGTCGGCGGAGAAGGATTCCATGGCGCTGGCTTGGAAGTCGAAGGGTTCATTCATGCGCCCAAACTGCGAGCGGTAGCCGTCGATGGTCGCCATCATGCTCTTCAGCTGCTCGAAGGAGCTGCCGGCGCTGATCCAGCCGTCGCACATCCTCGCGGCCCGGGCCAACGCCGGTTCCGAATGGCCGCCCAGCAGGATCGGCAGGGGCGTGGTGGGCACGGGGCACATCTTGGCGGGCTTGAAGTTGAAGAACTCGCCCTCAAAGCCAAAATAATCGCCCGTGCCGAAGCCGCGAATAATGGCGATGATTTCTTCCAGGCGTCGTCCGCGGCCCTCCCACGGCACATCGCACGCGGCGAAATCCTCCTTCCACGGGCTGATGCCGACGCCGAAGTTGAGGCGGTTATTTGTGATCACGGCCAGGCTTAACGCTTGTTTCGCGCAGATCACCGGCTGGCGAATGGCGAGCTTTAAGACGCTAATGGTGAACTTGATGTTCGTGGTCAGACCGCCCAGCCACGCGATCAACGTGAACGGGTCGATAAAAGGCACGCCGTCCAGGAATTCGCGTGACCCGTCGGCGTTGTAGGGGTACTGCGATTTTTCAGCTTCCTGCGGATAGAAGATGCTGTCGGGCACCGAAAAGCTGTCGAAGCCCGCCGCCTCGGCGGCCTTCACGACCTCGGGATAAAACGACGGATCGCACATGGTCGCGTGATAGCCGAAGCGCATTGCAGATCTCCCTATGACTTGGCTGTTTGGCGCAGCACGAAAGCATAGGGAGCGGACCCAGGAAGTGAAGGTCTTTTCGTTTGCGGGATTGGGCCAACGCGCGCCACATGGCGCGCGCGGCGTTAGGTCATGCCTCGTTCTTGGCCTGAAACGCGACGTGAGTCGGCCCGGTCACGCGACCCTGTGCCGCAGGGCATGCCTTGCTCGATACGACAAACTCATCGGCCCAAAAGAAACCGTCGCCTTCACGCGGTCTCGTCATGCGAATATCGCGGCAATGTCGGCCGCACTCATCTGCCGGTACGCGCCTGGGCCGAGATCCGCCGGAAGCGAGAGCGCGCCGATGCGGTCGCGATGTAGCGCTTCGACGTGATTGCCCACGGCGGCAAACATTCTCCGGACCTGATGATAGCGGCCTTCTGTGATGATGAGGCGCGCCACCGTCGGCGACATCGTTTCCACGATCGCCGGGGCCAGCGGCTTGGTCTCGTCCTCCAGGAGCAAGGTTCCGGACGCGAAGCGCGCGGCTTCGTCACCCTGTAAAGGACGGGCCAATGTCGCCACATAATGTTTGGCGACATGCTTCTTGGGCGAAATGATCCGGTGCAGCAATGCGCCGTCATCGGTGAGCAGGAGGAGGCCGGAGGTGTCCTTGTCGAGCCGCCCGACGGTTGAAAGCGCGGGTGCGCGCCGACGCCAGCGGTCCGGCAGCAGATCGTAGACCAGCGGACCGAGTTCCTTGTGCGAACAGGTGACGCCAAGCGGCTTGTGCAGCATCACGGCGACTCCAGGTAGCGGGTCGAGAGGTTCCCCGTCCACAAGCAGGCGTGCAGGCAGGTCGGCCGCGAGGGGGACTCGCAGGCTAGCGTCTTTCGCCGGCACGCCATCCAGAACCACCGCGCCAAGATGCACGAGCTGCTGAACCTCGCTCCGTGAGCCGTACCCGAGATTGGCGAGCAGGCGATCAAGCCTGACGGTGCCGCTCATTTTCTGGCCTCATAAACTTTGAATCCATCCTGCTCCGCCCGCAAAGCCGCCTTCGGGAAAGTGGCAAAGAGCACGGATTCATAGGGCAGATGGCGATTCGCGACGAGCCATGCTGCGCCGCCGTCGCGCAGCATATGGTGGGATTGCCGAATGAAGGTTTCTCCCAAGGCCCTGTCTTCCTGCCCGCCGTCATGGAAGGGCGGGTTCATCACGATAAAGTCCATATCCCCCAGACCTTCCAGTCTGCGGCCGTCGGCCCAATGGAATGTCGCCCGGGCGTCGGCGATATTTCGGCGCGCGGCCTTGATCGCGCGGTGGTCGATGTCGACACAGGCGAGCTGCGCGACATCTGGGCCGGCGAGGACGGCACGGGCAATCACGCCCAGCCCGCACCCCAAATCGACGCCGCGCCCCGTAAGCGAGGGCAAGGCCGAGAGCAGAAGTGCGGTGCCCGGATCGATCCGATCCCAACTGAAAATGCCGGGCTGACTCCACAGGCCTATGGCGTCGACGAAGCAAGGGGCGCCCGCGGCAATGGCGGCATCTTTCAACGCCTCCGCCTCCGCGGTGAACGCCGGCGGGCGCACGGTTTGGCAGATGCGCTGATGACGCCGGCTTGCGGCCGTGACATCGCAGCCGAAAGCTTCAAGCTCCTTTGCGATCCGGCTGCCGCCTTTTTCCTTGGGCGCCATGACCGTCAACGGCGCGCCGGCTTTGAGAACACGCAAGCTGAGTGCCAGCGCATACCGTCGCTCGCGTGTCCCTGGCGGCGCCGCCATAACCATCCCGGCCAGACTTGCCGGCGCCATATCTTCCAGCGCGTGCGCGCCAGGTATTTGCGGCGAAACCTGCACGGCTCCTGTTGGAACTGTCGCGAGTTCCGGGAGGGGCGCGCCAAAGACGCCAAAGCGGGAATCAGGGGTCACGTGAGTTCGAAAGACGAAGATGTGGGCATGTGCGCGATTTTAAGGGGTGTGCCGTGCATGACGAAAGCGTGAACCGGGTGACAATACGCGCTGTCTTAAAGAGACGCCATTGGCTCCCGGACGCCGCCGAAAGGGAAATGATCAGTCCACCTGTAACGAAAAGCCGCTTGCCCCTTTGCATGGCAGTAAAGTTATACTGGCGGTGATGCGGCGCAGCGCGCAGCCCCTCGTCACTCAAATGCTAAAATAATTGCTCATAAGGCGAGCGTCAGTTTGGTTCCATGCCGGTAGACGAAAAACCCCAGAAGACGATCATCGGCCAAACGCGTTTCCTGGTGGTTGACCCCCAGCCGGCGGTAGGCGAGGCCCTCAAGCGCTTCCTGACTTCGGAAGGCTCGCCCGCCGTGCACGTTGCGACGGCGCCGGTTTTCGCCCTCCGTATTCTTCAGGATCGCCGCACGCCGGTTGATTGCGTGATCTGCGCCCACAAGCCTGACACGATTTCAGGCGTGGAGTTCCTGACCAATCTCCGCGCTGGACGCTGGGGCGGGCTATCGCTTCAGCACGTAAACTTCATCCTGATGATGGCAGCGCGGGATAGCGTGGTGATGAAGGTCGCCGACAGCGTGAAGGTGACGGGATATATCATCGGCGCTCTGGGCAAAGAGAACGTCCGCCAGTCGATCGTGAAGGCGCTCGATCCGCTCGGCACCGCGCTTGTGCAGCCCAATTTTAAGATTGCGCACCTGCGCGCGAGCGAGACCGACGTCCTTGTTGCGCCCTTTCCACCGTCCTTCGGTCACTGGCGCACGGAGAAACAACAGCAAGCGCTTCAAGCCGTGGCGGTTGCGGCACAAAAACAAAATTTGAACGGCACCGTGATAGCAATCTACGCCAAGGAGAACGGCGAAGCCGGGTTTGTTGCCCCGGCGGCCTTTGATCGGTTTCTGTCACGCCTCACCGTGGAATCCGTCGGAAAAATGCTGAACCGGGACATCCACGTGGCGTGGATCGACGGTGATCCCACGGCCGGTCCGGACGCCGCCGATGCCGAGGATGCGCCGCTGGAACTCCTGCCGCTGTTCGACGAGGAGGAAGAGGAGAAGGTTTCCGACCGCCGCCGTATGGCGCCCAAGACCGAGAAACCCCGCGCCCGCGGCCTGACGGACGAGGACATCCGCGGCGTCGCGACGGCATTCAAGGATATGGGGGCCGGAGAGTTCGTCGAGAAATTCGTGCGGCACCAAACCATCTTATGGCAAGGGCAGTCGCAATCCTTAACCCCGACAATGCGCGAGTTTTACGTCAGCATCGACCTCTTGAGAAAAGAGTTCTTTCCCGGCGTTGAGATGCGCGGATCGCAGCGCGCCTTTCAATCGCTGACGCATATGCTTGATCAGCTTATGCTGCGGTCGCTGCCGTTTCTGCCCCTCGACGGCTTGCCGTGCTCGCTGAATCTCAACGTCCATTCGATCCTGACCCAGACGTTTCAGGCCGCGCTTAAAAATACGTCGGCGGAACTCCTGACGTTTGAGATTCCCCAACCTATGATCGCGTCGCACTTCGAAGAATTCAAGAAAGCGCGGGATCTGATTTATTCCCGGGGCGGACGGATCGCCGTGGATCAGATTTTCCCCGACACGATGGGTTCGCTGGATCTTAAACAGGTCGGACCAAACATCGCGAAGGTGCATTGGAAAGGCGACCTGAAAAGCTTCCTGCCGTCGCATCGCGACTTCGTCAAGCAGACGCTTGATCGCGGGATCGCGATGGTCATGAGCAGGGTCGACGATCCCGCCGCCCTCGAAATCGCCCAGGAATTCGGCATCCAGAATTTCCAAGGCTTCCTCATAGACGAAATGCCAGAAGCCAAGGCGGACGGCGGGCAGAAGTAGGCGTGGGCTCGCCCGGAGCGGACATTATATTCATCACGACAACGCCCCTTGGTTTGTAGAGACGCTGCGCAATTTTGTGAAACGGACTCGGCCGTCCGCTCGCGAGGCTGATGCGTTTCCAGAAGGACGGCGCTGTTAGAATCCCGCGCAGGCCCGCCCCAGACCTTCGATAAATCAACGCCGGAAGAAAGACGCTCAACGCCGCTGCCCCGCGGATCGGGGATGAAAGATCCACGGCGATGCGATATCTTCGATTCTCTCAGACGCGCATAATATGCGCCACCGTTCCGAGCCAGCAGGCATAGAAAGCCAATGGATACAAAAAGTAAGACGTGCGGAGCCTGCGGGCAGGATGTGGCTATGCCATCATTCACGATGGCCTTTCAGCCTATTGTGGATATTCATGAACGCCGGATTTATGGGTATGAGGCCCTTGTTCGCGGTCCGGAAGGACAATCGGCTTCCAGCGTCCTGTCTCAAATCAACGCTGAAAATCGCTACGCTTTCGACCAAGCCTGTCGGGTCAAGGCCATTCATCATGCGGCGGCTCTTGGGCTTGACCGGAAATTAAGCATCAATTTCATGCCTAATGCAGTCTATGAACCAAAGGCTTGCATAAGAGCGACGCTGGCGGCGGCGAACGAAGCGCGTTTTCCGCTCAACCTTATCACCTTCGAAATCACCGAGGATGAACGCATCCGCGATACAAAACATCTCCAGAGAATAATAACCGAATACCGAAACCGCGGTTTCAGAGTGGCGCTCGACGATTTTGGATCGGAGTACGCGGGACTCAGCAGTCTGTCCGCGTTGGATGTAGACGCAATTAAGCTGGATATCGTTTTGATTAAAAACATCGACCGCGATCAGCGGCAACAAACAATCACTTTGGGCATGATCAAGGTCTGTCAGGATTTGAAGATTGACGTCGTGGCCGAGGGTGTTGAGCGCCCCGAGGAACTGTCAATTCTTCATGCTGCGGGCGTTCGCTACGTTCAAGGGTATCTGCTGGCCCGTCCCGCCGTGAACAGGCTGGTGAGCGACGGAGAGATTCCCTACCAACACATTCAATAAGCCGCGTCGCCGGAAAGCGCGCGCCACGCGAGACAAACGCGTCATCGCGGGACGCTAAGGATTGCGCTGAAATCACGCTATGGCTCGATGGTATCGGCCCCGACCCGCGGCAAAGCCTCCCCTTGCATGCCCCTTGTCCGTCTGTTAAATACTGAACCATATGGTTAAGTGTATCCAAGCCCGCTTCGATGCTTCATTCGCGGCGCTCTCGGACGCCACCCGACGGGGCGTTCTGGAGCGGCTCGGGCGTGGAGACACCTCGATCACGGACCTTGCCGAGAAGTTCCACATGACCCTCACGGGCATGATGAAGCATGTCGGCGTCTTGGAGCAGGCGGGGCTCGTCACCACGGAGAAGGTCGGGCGCGTGCGGACCTGCAAGCTCGGCCTGCGCCGTCTAGAGGAAGAGGCGGCGTGGATCGAGCGGTACCGCCGGCTCTGGGCCGCGCGTTTCGATGCGTTGGACGAGGTCGTCGAGGATCTGAAGCGGAAGGACCGATGGGCGCGGAAAGAGACCGATGGGCGCGGAAAGAGAAGGTGAGACGATGAATCCTACGACCGTGGAGCGGACGTCCGAGCGTGAGCTTGTCGTCACGCGCACCTTCAACGCCCCGGCGCGCCTCGTGTTCGAGGCCTGGACCAGGCCCGAGCTGTTCAAGCGCTGGTGGGTGCCGAAGTCCTTCGGATTGACCCTCCTTTCCTGCGAGATGGATGTCCGTGTCGGGGGCGCCTACCGTTTGGAGTTCGGCCATCCTGCCTCAGAGCAGCCTATGGCGTTCTTCGGCAGGTATATCGAAGTGACGCCGCATGCGCGTCTCGTTTGGACGAGTGAAGAAAGTCCTGATGGCGCCGTCACAACCGTGACCTTCGCGGAAAAAGACGGGATGACGCTCGTCGTGGTGCGCGACCTTTATCCTTCGAGGGAAGCACTCGACGCCGCGATCGCCTCCGAAAGTACAGGAGGATTCCCCGAGCAGTTCGCGCAGTTGGACGAGGTCTTGGCCATCCTGGGCGGGAGCACGGTGTAATCCGGCCGAGCCGCATAAAATTCAATAGTCTTGGAAGTGGTGTGCCACCAGAGATAAAAAAGAGAACGGCTGGCGGATCGCGATCAGGCGCACGTAAGCTCACAGTTCTAGGTCTCGTCCATGAACTTCGATGCTGTCGCCTGGCGGCCCTGGTTTCGAAAAAGCTCGAGAGCGCGAAGCAACATCCATTTTCCATTTTGCGGAACGGCAAGTTTTAACTCCGGTGCCATCAATTCGGCCTCGGTCCACCACCGAAAGGTGCTGCCACTCATGTCGTCGCCGGGGTGGATATCACCACCACGATAGGCCAGCACAAAGGAAAGGCTGATCATATGCGTCACATTGACGTCATAGCGGAATGTTGACGCATGAACGGTTGCGAGGGGCTGTACATCAATCTCTGCCCCCAATTCCTCGCCGACTTCACGTAGCAGCCCATCGATGATTGTTTCGCCGGCCTCCAACGCACCTGAAACGACTTCCCACTCTCCAGGTCGCTCCGGATGGTTCAACAGAAGAACGCGTTCGTCGGGAGCGATGATGATCGCGAGCACCGCCACAGGAAAGCAAGCGAAGGCGCGCTGCCCAAGAGCGTCATCAATGGTTACGGCCAATCTGCGCCCTCCTTCATGCTGAAACCACATGCACACGCGTTCAGTGCAAATCCCGCTTGGAGCTACGCAATCAAAAATATCGAAATTCAACGGTATTAGATGTGGTGTCCCGGGAGAGACAGAAAAGAGAACTTCTGGCGGATCGCGCTTAAGCGGCCTTAGCAATATTAATGCACGACATCAATTTATCACGCCCGCCGGTGCATTTGCCGAAAAAGCATTGCTATCAGTAGGGACACGATCGGTAAGACAACAGCGTAGCCTGCGATAGCCACGAACTGAAATCTCATGTCGCCCAGCACCGGACCAGTAGTGCCCGCAATACAGAGGGAACCAGCGCACAGTAGGCCGGTCCGTATTGACGCCTCAAGCCGATTTCCCCTGAACACCACCGCCGCGAAGATGAGGGAAAGGCCTAAGAATACATCCCAAGCAAGCAGCTCAATCGCATAGGGGATCGAAGGCCACGCTAGGCCCGCCGATCCCATCTGGCGTAGCGCAGTCAATTCCACGAAGTGCACGGATATGGTTGCCCCCGCCATGAGGGTCATGAAGACCAGCGCAAGCAAACTGTATATCTTGTAGTCGGGCGCGGTGCGAGCGTGTACGGCGGCAACCAATATTAGTGAAACAAGCGCCGACAGCAGTGTCAGCACTTCCATGACGGCCAGGATTGGATCGAGGATTGGTTCAGTCAAGCCTGCGGCGGCCATGCCAATTCCCAGCACGATGACGTACGCCACTCCTATGCTGAAAAGAGATAGTGCCGACCAGTAGCCAATCCGCCTCATGCTTTCGTTCCCAGGGGCTTAGTCTCGGCAAGGCTACAGATGAGACGGCCACACCACATGATATAGCCCGCATTTGTCCCCTTGGTCATGCAGGTCACTTGTGCCCCATCAATTGCATAGCGGGGAATAAGCCAAACACAAGCTGTCCGACGAGGCCCAAGATCGCGGACATATTCGCGTAACTTGCGAGATAGTCGGAAAAAGTGCGCCCGAACCCAACTGCAGAAACGCCGAACTCGCCGATCATCAATAGGCCGAAGGCTAACCCGCCCATAACGAGGCGCGGCTGAAGCACGGCCACCACCTTGAACTGCCTGATCAAGTGCTTTGATGCAAACCAAGAGATGGCCAACATAAATGGCAGTTCAAGCATGACAGCTAAGTTTTCGCCGATCCGCGGCGCCAGCGCGAAGATACGGGCCGTGCCCAACAGAAATCCTGCTCCGAAAACGATCACGAAATACATCGTCCCGGCTCTGAGGGAGGGGGACCAGCGTTCCTGCCCACTCACGGTTACCTCCTTCATGGCGACCCCAATCCGAACGGCTGTTAAAGCCGGGACATGATAACGAGGTGACTACGCGCGAGGGAGTTCCCCTTTCTGTATCGTGGCCTCGGGCAGAGCAGCTGTAATCACAATGATTTCTGCGTATGGTGTCCCCGGCGCGATTTGAACGCACGACCCCCAGATTAGGAATCTGGTGCTCTATCCAGCTGAGCTACGGGGACTGATCCAAGACATCGAACGCGGGTTATAGCACAAGCCCTGCAGCCGGTGCACCGGACGTAACCCAAAGAAAAAGGCGCGCTTCGCCAGAGCGCGCCTCCCACGATCTAGGATGAACAGTTTGGCCGTATCGGGCCTTAGTGGACCCGTACCGGCTGCAGGTCGTTCTGCCGCACCGCGGCCCATGCCAGGTCGAAACTTTCGGCCGCGCCGAGCGGATCGCCGGCGGCGCTGTGAATCGTCCACATGGGAACGTCGTTCACCAGCGCACGGCGGATATAGGCAAATTCGCTCAAGCCCAGACGTGCGAGGTCCAGCGGGGTGGAGGCGTGAGCATGTGTCGCCAAAGTGACGGCTTGCGGGCCGCTTTCGGTTTCATCGGCGATGTCATCGTCGAGATCGGTGTCCAAGTCGGTGTCGATGTCTTTGTCCAGCATGTGATCCTCCTTCCGAGCGATCAGTCCACCACAGCCCTGTGTCTTAAAAATGGCGCCGCGGTGACTTTGTTGCCGCACAATTTATTTGTGCGGGTCGATATCGATGGTTTTGTGCGCGGGTTTCTTCTTGGTTGCACTCTTGATCTCGATTTGCGTCACTTTTGGCTGCGGAACCGGGCGTTCCAGGTCCACATGCAGCAAACCGTTCACAACTTCCGCGCCGCGCACTTCAATGCCTTCCGCCAGCACGAAGCTGCGCGTGAATTGACGGGCCGCGATGCCGCGATGCAGGTAGACGCGGTTGCTGCAGTCTTCCGTCTGCTTGCCGCGAATCACGAGCTGGTTGTCTTCAACGCTGACGCCAAGATCGTCTTCGCCAAAGCCCGCCACAGCCAGAGTGATGCGCAGGCGATGTTCGCCGGTCTGCTCGATGTTGTAGGGCGGATAGCCTTCAGCCGCGGTCTTGTTGACGCGGTCGAGCACGCGCTCGATATGGTCGAACCCCAGCAGCAACGGGCTCGAGAAAACGGAAACTCGGGTCATCCTGTCGTCTCCTCCGATGAGCGAGAACGTGAACCGCCCAAAGGTGGCGCGGCCCTTGCCCCCATATCTTGGGTGAAATGCGCGGCCCGTCAAGTCCCCGCGCTGCCGAATCGAGTCGGCAAAGCTGGTCTAACAGATTGATAAAGCGCGTGCTTTTAAGGGCTGCTGCGGGCGCGCATCAGAAGCATGGCCAGCGCAGGTACGACCAGCGCCGCCGCCACGTAAAATGGCGCCGCCGTGCCCACGTCGGCGAAGATCATGCCGGAAAAGGCGGGCCCTATAATGCGGCTCAAGGCCGTGGCGCCTTGATAAACCCCCAGCACCGCGCCGCGTTCGTAGTCGCCCGCTTCCTGCGACACCAGGCTCGACAATGAGGGATTGAACAACGCCGAGCCGACGGCCAGCACACCGCAGGCGACGATCATCGCGGTCTGCCCTTCGGCGAGCGCGAGATTCACATAGCCGATGATCAGCAGCACCAACGCGATCACCGCGAGGTGACGCTCGCCCAGCCAGCGCGTGAGCGGCCCGATGGCGCCGCCTTGCACGACGACGCTGATGAAGCCCATGAAAGTCAGGATGTAGCCGATCTTGGCGGGTCCGTAGTTCAGGATCTCATTGGCCCACAGCGCATAGACGGTTTCGAACAGCGCCCAAGCGGTGACGGCGAGGAAGCTCGCGACCACCAGCAACACCAGCGCGCGGCGCTGGAACGTCGTCGCTACCTTCTCGCGCAACGACACGCGAGGCCGGCTCGCCAGGGATGCCCGCGCGGCGGGATTCAAGCTCTCGCGCAGGAAGAGCACGACGCCTAAGGCCGCCAGCGCCGTGACGGCGGCGGCGGTGAACGCCGGCGTGGCGTAATCGGCGGTGGCGGTGTCGGCGCCGCCGAGGAGGCCGCCGATGGCGGGGCCGAAAATGAAACCGAGGCCGATGGCCGCACCGATAATGCCCATCCCGCGCGCACGGTTGGCCGAGGTGGTGATGTCGCTCACATAGGCTTGGGCGGCGGCAATGTTGCCCGCCATGATGCCGCCGAACAGGCGCGCGATAATCAACAGCACAAGCGTATCGGCGTAGGCCAGCATGACGTAGGACAGCGCCAGGCCGAAGCTGGTCAGGGCCAGCACGGGTTTGCGCCCATAGGTGTCGCTCAGGCGCCCCCAAAGCGGCGCGGCGATCAGTTGGCCGACGGAATAAAGCCCCAGAACCAGGGTAATGACTTCGGGTCCGGCGCCCACGGCCTGCACGTAAAACGGCAGCAGTGGGATCAGCAGGCCAAAGCCTATCAGGTCCATGAAAACGATCAGAAACAGGATCGCCATGACGGGCCGACCTTATCAGACAATGGGACTGCTGCCCCGGGACCAGGGTGTGCCCAAGGCGCCTATGGGCGCGGCACCATAAAAGTGACTTCCGCAAAAGTCGAGCGGGGTAGGCCTTTCGGCTGCGCTTTCGGCTCTTGCCCTTCATACCCGCCGCGCCGAAAATAGGTGAATCAGGCCTATATTTGGGCATATCCCAACGCGGGAGATACGGCGATCGCCGCACTCGAAAACATCGGTACCGGCATAGGTAACGGCAGGGCCACGGCCAAGGGCGCCGACGAGCGCCCGCTATTTGCGCCGCTCGACGCCTACGCCACGGGCATGCTTGCTGTCGGCCCGCCGCACCGTTTGTATTGGGAGCAGTCCGGCAATCCGAAGGGCGTGCCCGTGGTGTTCCTGCACGGCGGCCCCGGCGCGGGCACTGCACCGGCGTACCGCCGCTTCTTCGACCCCGAACGCTATCGCATCATTCTCTTCGATCAGCGCGGCGCCGGGCGTTCAACGCCGGAAGCCAATCTGATCGACAACACCACCGCGCATCTGGTCGCCGACATCGAAGCCTTGCGCGAACATCTCGGCATCGAACGCTGGCTGGTCTTCGGCGGTTCATGGGGCTCGACGCTCGCGCTGGCTTATGGCGAAGCGCATCCCGCGCGCTGCATCGGTTTCATCCTGCGCGGCATCTTCCTGTTTTCCGACGAGGAAGTGAGCTGGTTCATCGGCGGTACGCCCGAGACGGGCAAAAACGGCATGGGCTGGTTTTTCCCGGAAGCGCATCGGGCTTTTGCGTCGCTGATTCCGCCCGCCGAACGCGATGATCTGCTCGCCGCATACTATACGCGTCTGATCGATCCCGACCCCGCCGTCCACAAACTTGCCGCTGCCGCATGGTGTGCTTATGAAAACGCCTGTTCGCGCCTGATTCCCGCGGGCAAGGGCGGGCGCGCTGATTCCACGGCCGATCATTACTACACCGGCGCACTCTCCATGGCGCGCATCGAGGCGCACTACATGATGAACCGCGGTTTCCTGGCGCCCGATCAACTGCTCCAGGGTGTGGGCGCGCTGGCCAAACATCCCGCGGTCATCGTCCAGGGCCGCTATGACATGGTCTGCCCCATCGCCACGGCCGACCGGCTGGCGCGCGCCTGGCCCGGGGCGCAGTACCGGGTTGTCGCCGACGCCGGGCACTCGTCCATGGAGCCCGGCATCCGCGCCGCGCTCGTGAAGGCCACCGAAGACTTCAAAATGCTGCGCTAAAAGCCGGCAATCCGGTCCACCCTGTCAGAATCACCAGGGCTTTCGGCCCTGTACCTGTCAATTCTTGCAGGTACCGCGCCGCAGCAGCCATGTCACAAAAGGGGCGTGTCGAGGCCCGAAACGGACGAGACGCAAACTGCTGACAAGATCCATACCCTAAACTCACCCCGCCGCGAGGCGGGGTGTTTTTTTGTCTGCAAGCGCCCTATAACATTTTGATATAGCTGAATAAAAACATTCTCAAGGACGGGCGAAATGTTACGCAAGGTTACACGGCTTACGTGGTTTGGTGTCGCTGACGCGTGTATAACATTCTGATTATTCGGCTCTTTTTCTTGGGGCCCCCCCCTGAGGACGTTGTTGGGCGGTGCAGCACCGCCGGGGGTGAGCCGCCAGTTTTGCGGTTTTTGGTATGCGCATCAGTAAAGTGATCATTGCACCGGCAATTGTCCTGGTCGCCGGTTTGGCGGCGTGGTTCATCTTTGCGTCAGGTGATCCCAAGCAGGCTGGCGCCAAAGGCGGTCCGGGCCGTCCCCCGCAGCCGGTTTATGTCGCCGCCGCGCAGGAAGAAATTTTCGGCGACCGCCTTGAAGCCATCGGCACGCTGTCGGCCAATGAGTCGATCACCGTCACCGCCAAGGCCCAGGGCATCGTCCGCAACCTGAATTTCGCCGACGGCCAGGTCGTGACGCGCGGGGCCGAAATCGTGCTCGTCGATCCCGGCGAGCAGGACGCCAAGCTCAGCGCCGAACTCGCCAACCTTGAAGAGCAGCGCAAAGCGCTCGAACGCACCAGCGGTCTTGCGCGCTCGAACAACACATCTCAAGCGCGCCTCGACGAACAGGTTTCGGCGGTGAAGAAAGCCGAAGCCAACGTGGCGGGCGCGCGGGCACGTGTCGGTGACTACCGCATCACCGCGCCGTTCGCCGGCATTCTCGGCACGCGCCGCGTCAGCCCGGGCGCGCTGGTTTCGCCCGGCACGGTCATCACCACGCTCGACGATATTTCCGTGGTGAAACTCGATTTCTCCATTCCGGAAAATTTCCTGGCGGCGCTCAAACCCGGCCTCGATATCGAAGCCAAGTCCGCCGCCTACCCGAATGAGGTCTTCAAAGGTCAGGTGGTGACCGTCGACAGCCGCGTCGATCCGGTTACGCGCTCCGTCAGCATCCGTGCGACGTTGCCGAACGAAGACGGGCTGTTGCGTCCCGGCATGTTGATGGTGGTAGCCTTGATTAAGGACCGCCGTGCATCGCTGATGATTCCCGAGCAGGCCTTGCTGCCCGAAGGCAGCCACCAGTTTGTGTATGTGCTGGGCGCCGACAACACCTCGGCGACCAAGGTGCCGATTGTCATCGGCCGCCGCCGTCCCGGTTTTGTCGAAGTCGTGCAAGGCCTGAAAGGCGGCGATCGCGTCATCACCGAAGGCAACACCGACCTGAAGCCCGGCGCCAAGGTGGAAGTCCTGACGCCGCCGCCAGCGGCGGGCGCGCAGGCCGTGAGCGCGCCGCCGCAGACCGCCGCCAAAGCCGAATAATCTACGCGAAGGACCGGCGCCCATGATGCTTTCGGATTTCTCCATCAAGCGTCCGGTCGTGGCCATTGTCGCCAGCTTGCTGCTGCTGGTATTCGGCTTCTTCTCCATGCTCCAACTCCCGATCCGCGAAACACCCAACGTCGAAGTGCCTGTGGTGTCGGTCAGCGTCGCCTATCGCGGCGCCTCGGCGGAAATCGTCGAGACCAAGGTTATTCAGGTTCTCGAAGACCAGATCAGCGGTATTGAAGGCATCAAGTCGGTCGCGTCCTCGGCGCGCAACGGCAGCGGCAATGTCACCATCGAATTCTTCCTGGGCCGCGACATCGACGGCGCCGCCAACGACGTGCGCGAGCAGGTGAGCCGCGCCGCCTATCGCTTGCCGCAAGACGCCGATCCTCCGGTGATTCAAAAGGCGGACTCGGACTCCTCGCCGACGATGATTCTCACCGTGTCCTCGCCATCGCGCGATGCGCTGGCGCTTTCCGACTATGTCGACCGCTATGTGCGCGACCGCATCACCGCCGTCGACGGCGTGGCATTCGCTATCATCTTCGGCTATCGCAAGCCGTCCTTGCGCATCTGGCTCGACCGCCGCGCCCTGGCGGCGCGCGACTTGACGGTCGTCGATATCGAGAATGCGCTGCGGCGTGAAAACGTCGAACTCGGTGCGGGCTCCCTGGAATCGCAGCAGCGCGACTTCACCATCCGCACGGCGCGCAACTACCAGACGCCGGAAGACTTCTCGCAGCTCGTCATATCGCGCGGCGCCAACAACTATCTCGTCCGTCTCGGCGAAGTGGCTAAGGTGGAGGTCGCGGCCGAAGACTTCAATTCGGTCTTCAAGATCGACGGCAAGCCGGCGGTCGGCTTCGGCGTGGTGAAGCGCCCGGGCGCGTCGTCCCTGGCCATGGCGCAAGGCGTGATCGCGGAAGTCGCAAGCCTCAACAAGTCCCTGCCGCCCGACATGCGTATGGATATCCAGTACAACGCCTCCGAATACATTTCGGAATCCATGCGCGAGGTCGGCATTGCCATGGGCGTGGCCGCGTTGCTGGTGGTGGTCATCATCTATCTTTTCCTCGGCACGGTCTCCGCCGCGATCATCCCCACGGTCACGGTGCCGGTGTCGCTCATCGGCACGTTCATCGTCCTCTGGGCCATGGGCTTCTCGATCAACATCTTCACCTTCCTCGCCCTGGTGCTGGCCATCGGCCTCGTGGTCGACGACGCCATCATCATGCTGGAGAACATCCACCGCCGCATGAAACGCGGTGAACCGCCGTTGCTCGCGGCCTATCGCGGCGCGCGGCAGGTCGGCATGGCGGTCGTCGCGACGACGCTGGTCTTGGCGGCGGTTTTCGTGCCCGTCATGTTCATGAGCGGCACGGTCGGCAGTCTCTTCAACGAATTCGCCGTCGCCATGGCGGCCTCGGTGATGTTCTCCATGTTCATCGCGCTCACCCTGACGCCGGTGATGTGCAGCAAAATTCTGCGCGACGACCTCGACAACAGCCCCATGGCCCGCAAGGCGCAGCACGTTTTCGAGATTCTGAAGGCCTTTTACCGTAAGACGCTGATCATCGGCCTCGATCATCCGAAGGCGGTGATGGGCCTGTTCTTCGGCATTGTCGCGGCGGCGGCGGGCCTGTTCGCGCTTGTCCCGCAGGAATTCTCGCCGGTCGAAGACCGCGGCGTGATCATGTTCGTGGTGCGGGCGCCGCAAGGGTCCAGCGTCGAGTACACCGACCGGCAGGCCTCCATGGCCGCGGACGCCCTCAGTGTTTATGTCGCCGACGGTGAGGCCAAGGACGTCATGCAGATGGTGCCTTTCGGCGGCGGCGCCGGAAATAGCGGCAACATCATCATGCACCTCTCGCCGTGGAAGGATCGCGACCGCGCGTCCAAAACCATGATTGCTGAGGTCAGGGCCAAGCTGAAGCATATCCCGGGTGCGCAGATCACGCCCATCCTCCCGCCCGCCATCGGTCAAAACCCGTTCTCCGGCGGTTTGCAGTTCGCTATCGGCGGCAATTCATACGAAGAACTGCGGCTCTGGCGTGATCGCATGTTCACGGCCATGCGCGAAAACCCGCGTCTCGTCGGCGTGCGCTCCGACTACAATGAGACGACGCCGCAAATGCGCATCCATATCGACCGCGACCGCGCCGCGGATTTGGGCGTGTCGAGCAACACGATTGGTCAGACGCTGCAAGTGCTGCTGGGCTCGCGCAAGTCCACCACCTATCTCGATCGCGGCCGTGAATACGACGTCATCATGCAAAGCCTGGCCGACGATCGCCAGACTCCGGCGGATGTGTCGAACATCTATGTGCGCTCCGACACCACCAAGGAACTTATCCCGCTCTCCAGTCTTATCACCCTTGAGGAATTGGCCGACACCGACACGCTCAGCCGTTACAACCGCCTGCGCTCCATCACCATCACCGCCAATCCGCTGCCCGGCTATTCCATGGGGCAAGCCGTCGCCGATATTGAACAGATGGCGCGCGATCACTTGCCGCCCGAAGCCCGCACCAACTGGCGCGGCGAAGCGCTGGAGCTGAAAGAATCCGGCGTGCTGATCTACGTATCGTTTGGTCTCGCGCTGATCGTGGTGTTCCTGGTGCTCGCCGCGCAGTTTGAAAGTTTCGTTCACCCGTTCATTATCATGATGACCGTGCCCTTGGGTGTCGGCGGCGCCCTGGCGGGGCTGTTCGTCTTCGGCCAAAGCCTCAACATCTACTCCCAGATCGGGATCATCGTGCTCATCGGTTTGGCCGCTAAAAACGGCATCCTGATCGTCGAATTTACCAATCAGCTGCGCGACTCCGGGGTCGCGTTCCGCGAAGCGCTGGTGGAAGCCGCCACAATTCGCCTGCGGCCCATTATCATGACCGCGCTCGCCACGGTCATGGGCGCCTTGCCCTTGGTGTTCTCCGCGGGCGCGGGCTACGAGGGGCGGCGCGCCATCGGCGTGGTGATCGTCTCCGGGGTGTCCTTCGCCAGCTTCGTCACTCTGCTCGTGGTGCCGGTGATGTACATGATCCTGGCGCGCGGCACCGGGTCGCCGGGCCGCATTGCCGCGGAACTGAAGGATTACGAGGCCAAACACCCGACCGGCGGGACCAAGGGTGCTCCTGCGGAACAGCCCGCCGAATAGCCTGCGCGGTCCAGACGGGAAGGAAATTACGGTTAATGCCGTGTTAGTGACGCATTTGTTAAAGTTGTCAGGGCGTTACCTGTGGTTACATCGCTTCCGTGGCCACGCGGCAGGCGCTTATGTTACATCCCCAGCCGCTTGCGCGGCCATATAATGGGGGCGCGCTGTAGGGCGTGCTTGTCCTGGCCGGCGGTGGCTCGTCGTTGCGCCCGCCAGGTGGCGCCGTAGTGGGTATTGGTTTCGATATGCGTTTCGAGTTGTCCAAGCAGAGCGTGTCCGTCGTTCTCGTCGCCGCCGTCATGGCGGCGGCGGGTTGGTTCTTCTTCGGCCGCGGCGATGCGTCCACCCCGAAGCCCGGCATGCAACAAGCCGCCGTGCGCCCCGTCGTCGGCGTCGTGGTGGAAAAGCAGATTTTCGGCGACCGCCTCGAGGCGATCGGCACGCTCTATGCCAATGAATCCGTCAGCGTGACCGCGAAAACTCAGGGCATCATCCGCTCGGTGGATTTCGAAGATGGTCAGACCTTCAAGAAGGGCGACCAGATCGCCTCCATCGACGCCGGCGAACAGGACGCGGCGCTCAACGTCGAACTCGCCAACCTCGAACAGCAGCAGAAAGACCTCGCGCGCGCGCGCGGGCTGTCCAAGGAAGGTCACGTCTCTCAGTCGCGCGTCGATGAAATGGTCGCGATGGTGAAGAAGGCCGAAGCCAACGTCGCCGCCGCGCGCGTGCGTTCCGGCGACCGGCGCATTACCGCGCCGTTCTCGGGCATCGTTGGTACGCGTCGCATCAGCGTCGGCGCGCTCGTCTCCCCGGGCACGGTCGTCACGACGCTCGATGATATTTCCGAAGTGAAGCTCGATTTCGCGATCCCCGAAACCTTCATGGCGACGTTGCATCCGGGGCTCGACATTGAAGCCTCCGCCAGCGCCTATCCCGGCGAGATCTTCAAGGGCAAGGTGATTTCGGTCGATAGCCGCGTCGATCCGGTCACGCGCTCCGTCAACGTGCGTGCGATGATTCCCAACGAAGACCTGCGTTTACGCCCCGGCATGCTGATGGTGGCCGAACTCATCAAGGACCGTCGCGAATCCCTGATGATTCCCGAAGCCGCGCTGCTGCCGGAAAACAATCTGCAATACGTCTACACCGTCAGTACCGATAGCGTCGCGAACCGGCTGCAGGTCACAATCGGCCGCCGTCGCGCCGGCGCGGTCGAAGTGCTGGAAGGTTTGCGCGAGGGCGACGTCGTGATCAAGGAAGGTCTGCAGGATCTGCGCAGCGGCTCCAAGGTCAATGTCGTCAACGCTAACGAACTGCACCGTGCGCAGAATATCAACACGCCGGTGCAGGCCGAAGCGGCCGGTCATTCCGGTTAAGGGCGCGGGCTTTAAAATCCGCATCGCCCCCTAAGGATCGTTCGCATGCTGTTGTCCGACGCCTCCATTAAGCGCCCGGTTGTCGCCATTGTGGCGAGCCTCCTGCTCGTGGTCTTCGGGCTTTATGCCTTCGCGCAGTTGCCGGTGCGCGAAACACCCGATATCGACCGCCCGGTCGTCAGCGTGTTCGTCAACTATCCGGGCGCGTCCGCCGAAGTCGTTGAGTCCAAGGTCGTCAAACTCATCGAAGACCAGATCAGCGGCATTCAAGGCATCAAGGCGATCAACTCCTTCTCCCGCGACGGCCGCGGCGGCATCAACTTGGAATTCGTCGAAGGCCGCGACATCGACGCCGCCGCCAACGATATCCGCGACCAGGTCAGCCGGGTCGTCGCGCGGCTGCCGGACGAAGCCGACCCACCGGTGATTCAGAAGGCGGACTCCGACACCGATCCCATCATCTGGCTCAATCTCGGCGGCGCGCGCGATCCCATGGAACTTGCCGACTACGCGCTGCTGACGCTGCAGCCGCGTCTGGCTTCGCTGGAAGGCGTGGCCTACATCAATGTCGGCGGCGCCCGTCAGAAGGCCATGCGCATCTGGCTCGACCGGCGCGCCATGGCGGCCCGCGGTCTGACGGTCAGCGACGTCGATGCGGCGCTCCGCCGCGAAAACGTCGAGCTCGGCGCCGGCCAGCTTGAATCCTACGACCGCAACTTTACCATGCGCACCATCCGCGCCTATCAGACACCCCAGGATTTCGCGCAGCTCGTGGTCGCGCGAGGTGCGAACAACTATCTGATCCGCATCGGCGAGATCGCCAAGGTCGAGCTGGCGCCCGTCGACGTGCATTCATTCTATAAGAATAATGGCGAAACCGGTGTTGGCCTCGGCATCGTCAAGCAGCCTGGCGCGTCCACCCTCGACGTGGCGGATGCCGTGAAAGAGGAGTTCGCGCGCATCACGGCAACCCTGCCGGCTGGTTTATCCTTCATCATCAACTCCGACACTTCGGAGTTCATTGCCGTCGCCATCCACGAAGTCACGATTGCGGTGGTGGTGGCCGCGGTTCTGGTGATGTTGGTGATTTACCTGTTTCTGGGCACCATCCGTGCCGCCCTCATTCCCGCCGTTACCGTGCCGATTTCCCTGATCGCCACCGCGATCGTGCTCTGGCCGGCGCAGTTCTCCATCAATATCCTCACGCTTCTCGCCATGGTGTTGGCCATCGGCTTGGTGGTCGACGACGCCATCATCATGCTGGAAAACATCCACCGCCGCATGAAAATGGGCGAGCCGGCCCTGCTGGCCGCGCTGCGCGGTTCGCGCCAGGTCGGCATGGCGGTCGTTTCGACGACCATGGTGCTGGTGGCGGCCTTCGTGCCCGTGGCGTTGCTGCGCGGTTCCGTCGGCAGCTTGTTCACCGAATTCGCCGTTTCGATGGCCGTGGCGGTGCTGTTCTCGATGTTCATCTCGCTGACGCTGACCCCGGTGATGTGCAGCAAGATCCTCACGCCCCAGCTCGATCAGAGCAAGATCGCCCACTGGGCCGACGAACTTTTCGAGAAGTTGAAAGCATTCTATCTCAAAGTCCTCAACCGCGCCTTGGACGCACCGAAGGTGGTCGTCGCCGGTTTCGGCGGGATTGTTGTGCTGACCGCCGCGCTGTTCTTCCTGCTGCCCCAGGAGTTCACGCCTCGTGAGGACCGCGGTTTCTTCAATCTACAGATCAAGGCGCCCGAAGGCGCGAACGCGGAATACACGGGCCGTCAGATCGAGGCCGCCGCGGCGGTCCTGCAACCATACAAGGAAGCCGGCATCGTCACGCGCACACTGGAGAGCCTGTTCGGCAACACGAACCAGGGTCAAATCTTCGTGCAGTTGGCGCCGTGGGGCGAGCGCGAGAAGTCAGCCACGCAAATCGTGCGCGAAATCACGCCCAAACTGCAGCAGATCACCGGCGCGCAAGTGGCGGCCACCATGCCGGCGGGCTTGGGGCGCACCGGCGGTCCGCCGGGAGCCGGCATTCAGCTCGGTATCAGCGGTCCCACCTACGACGACCTGCGCGTCTGGCGCGACGCCATGATGGAAGGCCTGCGCGGCAATCCCATGTTCGCGCAAGTCCGCACCAGCTTTGTCGAGACCAAGCCGCAAATTCGCGTCCGCATCGATCAGGTGCGCGCCGCCGACCTGGGCGTGTCCGTGGGCGACATCGGCCAAGCGTTGCAGGCCATGTTAGGTTCGAAGAAAGTCACCACCTTCGTCGACAAAGGCGAGGAATACGACGTCATTCTCCAGGGCCAGGCTGAAGACCGCGTCACGCCCAACGATGTGTCCAACATCTACGTCCGCTCCGCCACCACCAAGGAGCTGATTCCGCTGTCAAGCCTGGTGACGATGGAAGAAGGCTCATACGTCGAGGTGTACAGCCGCCTCGATCGCCGCCGCACCATCTACATCAATCTCTTCCCGCGCTCCGATGTGATCCTCGGCGACGTGATCCAAGAGGTAGAGCGTGTCGCCAAGGAAAAGTTGCCGTCGACGGCGGTGCTGACCTGGCGCGGCGAAGCCGGCGACTTTAAGGACAACAGCTCGGCGATCTATTTCAGTTTCGCGCTGGCGCTGATCGTGGTGTTCCTGGTGCTGGCCGCGCAGTTTGAAAGCTTCATCCACCCGTTGGTGATCATGATGACCGTGCCGTTGGCGGTCTTTGGAGCACTGGTCGGCCTGCTGCTCTTCGGCCAAAGCATCAACCTCTTCTCGCAGATCGGCATCATCGTGCTGGTGGGCCTTGCCGCCAAGAACGGCATTCTGATCGTCGAATTCGCCAACCAGCTCCGCGATGCGGGCCGCGAGTTCCGCCAGGCGCTGGTGGAAGCCTCGCTGATCCGTCTGCGTCCCATCGTCATGACGGCTCTTGCAACTGTCATGGGTGCGCTGCCGCTGGTCCTCGCCACCGGCGCCGGCGCTGAAAGCCGCCGTCCTATCGGCGTCGTAATCGCCACGGGCGTGTCTTTCGCGGTGATCATTACGCTCGTGGTCGTGCCGGCCTTTTATATGCTTTTTGCGCGCCGCACCGGATCGCCGGGCCGTGTCGCCGCTGAGTTACGGGAGTATGAAAAACAGCATCCCGCGTCCGCCGCCGAGAGCGATCACCAGCCCGCGGAATAAGCTGCGCTTTAGACAAGCATAAGACTGCGATAAGATGCGGTACGGTCGAGAGGCCTCGTAAGTCCGAGGGGCTCGGGAGGGCCATCCCCGCGATGATGATATCCGACATGTCCATCAGACGTCCGGTGGTCGCCATTGTGGCGAGCCTGCTGATGGTTGTGTTCGGACTCTACGCCATGACGCGCCTGCCGGTGCGCGAGACGCCCGATATCGATCAATCGACGATTTCCATTTACGTGAACTATCCGGGCGCCTCGGCGGAAGTGGTCGAGTCCAAGGTCATTAAGGTTATTGAAGACCAGATCAGCGGAGTCCAGGGCATCAAGGCCATTGGTTCGGCGGCCAAGGACGGCTTTGGTAGAATCAATTTGGAGTTTATCGAAGGCCGCGACATCGACGCCGCCGCCAACGATATCCGCGATCAGGTCAGCCGCGTGGTCGCGCGTTTGCCCGACGACGCCGACCCGCCGGTGATCCAGAAGGCCGATCCGGATTCGAATCCCGTCATCACCATAGATTTGGTGTCCACGGGCCGGAGCCGCATGGAGCTGACGGAGTATGCCAAAACCGTTGTGCAGCCGCGCCTCTCCGCCATCGACGGCGTGGCCTACGTCAATTTGTTCGGCGCGCGTCAGAAAGCCATGCGCGTCTGGCTCGACCGCCGCGCCATGGCGGCGCGCAACCTGACCGTGGCCGACGTCCAGACCGCGCTCCGGCGGGAGAATGTGGAGCTGGGTGCGGGCCAACTGGAATCCGTCGACCGCAATTTCACCATGCGCACCATCCGCGCCTATCAGACGCCGGAAGACTTTTCGAAGATGGTCGTGGCGCGCGGGCCCAATAATTACCTCATACGTATGGGCGAAATCGGGACGGTGGAGTTGGGCCCCGTCGATCCCTATTCCGTCAATCGCACCGGCGATAAAGAACACTGGGGCCGCGATGTGCTGGGCATGGGCGTCGTCAAACAGCCGGGGGCATCGACCTTGGATGTGGCCGCGCGTGTGCGGAACGAGGTCGAATATCTCAAAAAGACCCTGCCGCCCGATATTCATGTGCTGATCGGCAACGACACCTCGGTCTATATCGCCGTGGCCTTGCGCGAGGTCACCATCGCCATGGGTGTGGCCGCCGTGCTTGTGATGCTCGTGATCTACCTGTTCCTCGGCACTGTGCGCGCCGCCATCATTCCCGCGGTCACCGTGCCGATTTCCCTGATCGCGACCGCGATCGTGCTATGGCCGGCGCAGTTCTCCATCAACATCCTGACTCTCTTGGCGATGGTGCTGGCCATCGGCTTGGTGGTCGACGACGCCATCATCATGCTGGAGAATATCCACCGCCGCATGAAAATGGGCGAACCGCCGCTGCTGGCCGCCTATCGCGGCGCGCGGCAGGTGGGCATGGCGGTGGTATCCACCACGATGGTGCTGGTGGCGGCTTTCGTGCCGGTGGCGCTGTTGTCGGGCTCCGTCGGTAAACTGTTCACCGAATTCGCCGTTTCCATGGCCGTGGCGGTGCTCTTCTCGATGTTCATTTCGCTGACGCTGACGCCGGTCATGTGCAGCAAAATCTTGAGTTCCAATCTCGATTCCAGCCCCGTGTCGCGCAAGTCCGAGGAAATTTTCGCGAAACTCAGCGCGTTTTACCGCCGGGTTCTGGAGCGCGCGCTCGACCGTCCCGCAATCGTCGCGAGTGTGTTCGCGGTTATTGTCGCCGCTGCCGGCGGGCTATTCTTGATCCTGCCGCAGGAATTTACCCCGCGCGAGGACCGCGGCACCTTCAATATCCAAATTCGCGCGCCCGAGGGCGCCAGTGCCGACTACACCGATCGCCAGGTGCGCCAGGTGAGTGAGATCATCAAACCCTACGTGACAAAGGGCGAGCTGCGCCACGTTATTGAAATGGTTCAAGGCGGACAGGTGAGCGAAGGCAGTGTCTTTGCCTTCCTGACCCCGTGGGATCAGCGCGAACGGTCTTCGACCGAAATTGTCGCCGAATTGGCGCCCAAGCTGCGTACCGTCACGGGTGCGCAAGTGGCGGCGACTTTCCCGGCGGGTTTAGGGCGCAACGGCGGCGGGTTCGGCGGCGCCGTTCAGCTCGCCATCGGCGGTCCTACCTACGATGAACTGAGAGTCTGGCGCGACGCCATGATGGAAGGCCTGCGCGGCAACCCCATGTTCTCCCAGGTGCGCAATAATTTTATCGAAAGCAAACCGCAGATCCGTATTCGTGTCGATCGTACGCGCGCCGCCGATCTCGGCGTGTCGGTCGGCGCCATCGGTGAAACCTTGCAGGCCATGCTGGGGTCGCGCAAGGCCACGACCTTTGTCGATCGGGGCGAAGAGTACGACGTGATGCTGCAAGGCTCGCTGGAGGACCGGCGCACGCCCACCGACGTCTCGAATATCTTTGTCCGCTCTGAAACCACCGGCCAGCTGATTCCGCTGTCAAGCCTAGTGACGATGGAAGAGGGTTCCTACGCCGACGGCCTCAATCGTTTCAATCGCCGCCGGGCCATCAACGTCAATGTTTTTCCGCGCCCGGATGTGCTGCTCGGCGACGTGGTGAACGAAGTCGAGCGGGTTGCGCGCGAAAAACTGCCGCCGACGGCGGAGCTGACGTGGCGCGGCGAGGCCGGCGAGTTCAAAGACAACAGTGCCATGATCTATTTCAGTTTCGCGCTGGCGCTGGTGGTGGTGTTCCTGGTGCTGGCCGCGCAGTTCGAGAGTTTCGTGCATCCGCTGGTGATCATGATGACCGTGCCGCTCGCGGTCACCGGCGCGCTCGGAGGGCTGCTGATCTTCGGCCAGAGCATCAATCTCTATTCCCAGATTGGCATCATCGTGTTGGTGGGCCTGGCCGCGAAGAACGGCATTCTCATCGTCGAATTCACCAACCAGCTGCGCGACGCCGGACGGCCCTTCCGTGAAGCGTTGGTCCAGGCGTCACTGATCCGTCTGCGCCCGATTATCATGACGGCCCTGGCCACCGTGATGGGCGCCCTGCCGCTGATGCTGGCCACCGGCGCGGGTTCCGAAGGCCGCAGGCCCATCGGCGTGGTGATTTTCACCGGCGTGTCCTTTGCCGTGATCATCACCTTGGTGGTGGTACCGGCCTTTTATATGCTGCTGGCGCGGCGCACCGGCTCGCCCGGTCGCGTCGCCGCCGAATTGCGCGCGTATGAGAAGACCTTTCCGCAAGGCGGCGCCAAGGACTCCGGCCACCAGCCCGCCGAATAACGGTTTTCCCCCTTCCACGGAAATTGTTTTAGAATGACGGCCGTGGCGGGCGGGTGCGCCGCCGGGGGGATTACGCGTGAAAGAGAAAGAGTTACGTTTTGCGTTGGTGTGCTACGGCGGCGTTTCGCTGGCCGTGTACATGCACGGGGTGACCAAGGAGATTCTCAAGCTGGTGCGTGCGTCGCGCGACTATCACACCTATACCAACCGCCGCCGTCCCGGGCTGACCTATGCCGACGTCGCCGCGCCGCGCGACGAACCGGCGGACACGGAACAGGCATATTTCGAGCTGCTGCAAATCATCGGCGAAACACTCGACTTGCGGATTGTCGTTGACGTGATCGCCGGGGCTTCGGCGGGCGGTATCAACGGCGTGATTCTCGCGCGCGCTCTGGCGCACGATCTCAACATCGATCCCTTGCGCGACTTCTGGCTGAAGCATTCCGATGTCGCCGAGCTGATGCCGCCGCATATCAAGGCGGGGCCCTGGGCCAAGTGGTACTTCCGTCCCTTTGTCTGGGCGATTTTGTACCGCTTCCGCGAAGACCTGGGTGAAAACCGCGAGCTGAAGCAGAAGCTCTCCATGTTCCTGCGCTCGCGCTGGTTCCGCCCGCCCTTCGACGGCTACAACCTGACCAAAGTGCTCTACGACGGCTTTTCGCGCATGGGCGACCCGGCGGAGACCGGCAGCTCGCTGATTCCCGCGGGTCTGCAGCTCGATCTGTTCGTGACCATGACCGACTTCTACGGCTACGTCACGGACACGCCCATCCACGATCCGCCGGTGATTCAGGACCGCGAGCATCGCCAGATGCTGCGCTATTCCTATCGTCATTGGCCCAAAGGACACGAGAATTCGAATTTTGACCGCGAAAGCCTGCCCGCGCTGGTGTTCGCCGCGCGCGCGACCTCGTCATTCCCTGGCGCCTTTCCGCCGATGCGGTTCGCTGAGATTGATCGCCTGATCGCCGAGCGCCGCCTCAGCTGGCGCACGCGCGTGGATTTCCTCTATCGCAACTTCCGCCCTTATTTGTTGGCCAATTCCAACCCCGCCGAAGCGTCGTTCATCGACGGCAGCGTGCTCAACAACAAACCCTTCGCCAAGGCGATCGAGTCCATTCGCGGGCGGCCCGCTTATCGTCACGTCGACCGGCGCCTGCTGTATATCGACCCGCATCCCAAGAGCGCGGCCCAGCGGATGACGCGTGTTCCCGGATTCTTCTCGACCTTGAAGGGTGCGCTGTCGGACATCCCGCGCAACGAGCCTATTCACGACGACCTGTCCTGGGTGAACACCTATAACGCCGAAGTGCGCCGCCTGCAGATGGTGGTCGACAGCGCGCGCTCGCACATTCGCGCAATGGCCGATGCGGTCGCCGGCCCGGCCTTGGACGACGTGGTCACCGGTGAACAAATCGGACGCTTCCGCGACCTCGCCAACAACCGCGCGCGCAACGAGACCGGTTTTGCCTACGAAGGTTATCTGCGCCTGAAGCTCACGGCGGTGATCGAAGATGTGGCGGCGCTGGTGGGACAGATTTGCGGCTACGACCGCGACACGGCGGAATCGGGCCGCATCATCGCGGTGATTCAAAAGTGGGCCAGCATCACCGGCGTCTCACCGACCGGCGAAGATCTGCGCAAGCCGGTCGATCCCGCCACAGGCCCGCCGTCCTGGGTAAAATTCCTCCTGCGGTTTGACGTGCGTTATCGCCAGCGCCGCGTGCGCTTTGTCGTCCGCGCCGTCAACCAGCTGTATACGCGGCTTAACGAACCCGCTTTGGAAGGCCTGACGTCGGAGCGGTTGGACCGCGTCAAGGCCGGACTTTACGATGCACTGGCGCTGCTGCAGCCCATGACCGCGCGTGCCGTGGGCGCCGGCGACGGCGTCACGGGCCTCACACGGGCGGCCGTCGATGCGGTGAAGGCCGTGGTACGCGACATCGTACAGGCTATGGTCAGCGAGCCCGCGCTGGCAGCCGACCCGGAGGCCGTGGCGCGCCTCTTCCTCACGCCCATCAGCCAGACCTTGGATTTGCTGGGCAACGACTTGGCTTTGGAAACCGATAACACCCGCACCGATGCGCTTTTGATCGCCTTGGTCGGCAGCTCCGGCGGCGCTACGCCGCTGCCGACGTCGGCGCGGCGCGAGTTGATCGAGCATTACATCGGCTTCGCGGTGTGGGACGTGCTGACGTTCTCCATCACCAACTGGCGCGACTTGGACGAATTCGACGAAATCCGCGTCGACCGGCTCAGCCCCGACGATGCGCAAACCCTGCGCAAGGGCGGCGCCGACGCGACCCTGAAAGGCATTCAGTTCCACCACTTCGGCGCCTTCTTCTGCCTGGCCTATCGCCAGAACGATTATCTTTGGGGGCGGCTCCACGCCGCCGACCGTCTGATCGATATCGTGCTGGATGCGGCGCGCATCGAAGGCGCGGCGAAAGATGTGAATGTCGTGGCGCTCAAGGCCAAGGCTTTTTCGGCCATCCTGGATATCGAATCGAAGCATCTGGGCGAATGCGGTGATCTCATGGCCCAATTACGAAAAGAAATCGCCAACCTCACGGCTTGATTTTCTGGCAACATGTCACTCCGAAAAACGTGGGAGAGAGACATGACGGGTCGTATGCAGGGTAAGGTCGTAATAATCACGGGCGGCGGCACGGGCATCGGGCGTGCCAGCGCCGAACGCCTGGCGGAAGAAGGTGCGCACGTCGTCATTTGCGGCCGCCGCCCCGAACCTTTGGCGGAAACCGCCGCAGGCATCAAAGCCAAGGGCGGCAGTGCCGAGACGATTGTTTTAAATGTCGGCGATCTCGGCGCTTACGCCGAAACAATCAAAGACGTTGCCGCGCGCCATAAAAGGCTCGACGTTCTGATGAACAACGCGATGTCCGTCACCTATAAAACGGTGCTCGACACGACCATCGAGGACTGGCGTCGCGATTTTACGATCAATACCGATGCGGTCTTTGTCGGTACGCGCGAAGCCCTGCGCGTCATGCTCCCGCAGAAACGCGGTTCAATCATCAACATTGCGTCGTCCAATGGCATACGCGCCATGCCGGCCATGAGCAGTTATTCCGCTTCCAAGGCCGCGCTGATCCATTTCAGCGCCGTGGCCGCCATGGAAGCCGCCCCCTCGGGCGTGCGCGTGAACGTCATTGCGCCGGGCCAGATTTTGACGCCCGCGGTCGAGGCCTTCGCCAAGGCCGATCCCGGGCGCGCCGAACGCAGCGCCGCCGTGATTCCCATGCAACGCAGCGGTACACCCCTGGAGCTGGCGAATGCCGTGCTCTATCTCGCGTCGGATGAATCGACCTTCACCACCGGCATCTGCATGGCCGTGGACGGCGGCAAGACCCAGCAGCTCTACGTCCCGGGTTAATCATGTCCGATCTCGAAGCCCGCATTGACCGCCTCGAATCCCTCGACGAGATTCGCCAGCTCGCGGCCAAATACGCCCTCGCGCTCGATATGCGCGACGCCGATGCCTGGGTGAACCTGTTCCCGGCCGACGTGCGCGTGAGCAAGGCGGAAAGCGGTCGCGCGGCCCTGAAGAAGTGGTTCGATGAAACCCACCGCGTTCAATTCACCGGCACCTCGCACCATATCGGCGGGCACATCATCGAGTTCAACGACCCCGATAATGCCCAAGGTGTGGTCTATTCCAAGAACGAGCATGAAACCGGCCCCGAGTGGGTGATCATGCAGATGATGTATTTCGATAAGTACGAGCGCATCTCGGGGCGTTGGTATTTTCGCCGCCGCCTGCCGCTCTATTGGTACGCCACCGATCTCAACAAGCCGCCCATCGGCGAGCTCAAAATGCGCTGGCCGGGCCGCGAGGCCTATAACGGCAGCTTCCACGAGCTATTTCCGTCCTGGACCGAGTTCTGGAACAACCCCCGGCCCGACGCACCCGTGGCCGAGCCCGCGCCCTACGGGAAATTCATCGACACCATGCGCCGCGACAATACCCCGCCCAAGGTGCGGGTACGCTGAGGCTTACGCGCGCTTTTTATGATCGACATAGCTGCGCAAAATCGCATTCATGCGCGTCTGATATTTGCCGCCTTCGGACTTGAAGTGCTCCAGCACGTCCCGGTCGATGCGGAGACTGATGGCGACCTTGGGTTCGGGCGTCACTACCTTCGCATTTTTCCAGAAGTCTTTGGTCAACAGCTCCGCATCAGGATCGCTGCGGACAGCAGCTTTGATCTCGCTGTCGGTCAACGCGCGCACGCGCTTCCAATCCGTCTTACCTTTATGACGGCTTGTTGCGGAGCGCTTAATAATAGTCTCTTTCTTCATTTTTTCTCGCACGTCGCGCGGAGATGATGCGGCGGGTATCGTCTCGCAGGGTGTAAACCACTGCGACAATCACGCCCTCAACTTCACCTATGGCGACATAACGCGCCTCTTCATTTCGTGGGGAACTAAACTCACAATGCGGCCCGTCAAAAATCTGAATAGCGTCGTCGAAATCAATGCCGCGTTTGGCAATATTGGTCGCGCACTTTCGAGCATCCCACGCGTAATCGTCTTTCATGGACGAATCCTATGCCCTTTGCTTGTTCCATCATTCCTTTGTTGCAAATGGTTCGGGTGTGGAGCCCGCGTGCTGGACCGTGAATGTATATACAATAACATATACATTCTGTCAATCTCCGTCGTCGTTGCCGTGATTCAGTGCACTGATACACTGGCGCGTGTATCGGGCATGAGGACGATGAAGCGCTTCTTCCTATTCAGTGCGGTTGCTGTGTTGCCCGTGACTCCGGCGGTGGCCCAGGACTCTTTCGCCGACGCCTTCTGGCAGTACCGGGCCAGTTCCGGCTTTGATTTCAGTTCCGGCAGCTACGGTGCAACCAAAAATACCGAGATCCTCTATATTCCCTCGACGCTGCAGGCAGCCAAGGGCCCCTGGACCCTGAAAGCCGTGGTGCCGTGGCTGCGCGTGTCGGGGCCCGCACTGCTGCTCGACGGGGCCGCCGAAGGCTCGACCAACGTGCGCGCATCGGGATCGGCGTCGGGCATCGGCGATATGAACTTCTCGGCGATGTATTCTTTGGAGCGCCTTTATAATTACGGCCTCTATGTGGATGTGACCGCCCGCGTGAAGGCGCCGACCGCGAGTTTCCGCAAGGGCCTGGGCACCGGGGCCTGGGACGGCGCGTTCCAGGTGGACATCGCCAAGGCCTGGGGCGACTTCATGCCTTTCGCCACCCTGGGCTATCGCATCACCGGCCAGCCCAAGGGCTTTCCGCTCCGCGATGTGATTTTCGGCACCCTCGGCTTGCAGTATGGCTGGAGCGAGCGGCTCGCCACCGGCGTTTTCTACGACGTGCGCCGCGCCGCCATTAAACGCGCCGACGCGCCGCAGGAAGGCACGGCGTATATCAATTACCGCTTCAACGACGACTGGTCGGTCAACGTCTACGGCGTCGCGGGGTTTTCGAGCAACAGTCCCGCAGGCGGTGGCGGTCTTTCCTTTAGCTACCGGTGGCGCTAAGAGAGCGCATCACCGGCGGGGAGCGGCGCAGTGTTTAAGATGTTTCAGGGGATGTCGGCGGAGGTCAAAGGCCTCAGCTTCGTCAGCTTCTTTGTGGCCGTTGGTTTCGGTGTGCAGTCCCCGGCCCTTCCGGTCTTCGCCAACGAACTGAACGCCGGCAGCACGGCGTTGGGCGCCATGATCGCCGCCTTTGCGCTCACCCGCCTGATCACGGCTTGGCCGTTCGGAAAACTCATCGGCAGGTGGGGCGAGCGCCGCACCTTAAGCGCCGGCATGGTCCTGTTGGCGATCACCAGCATCGCCTCCGGCCTGTCGGAGAACGGGACGCAGCTCATCATCTTTCGCGGTCTCAGCGGCGTCGGTTCGGCGGCGTTCAGCGTCTCGGCGCTGAGTCTGATCATACGCGCGTCGGAGCCGGACTCGCGCGGGCGCACCATGGGCCTGTTCATGGGCGCGATGAACCTCGGTTTCGTCGCGGGCCCCGCGCTGGGCGGTGCGCTGCTGTTCATGCCGCCGCGCTGGATTTTTCTGCTGTATGGCGTGGCTGTCGCGCTGACGGGCCTCCTGGCCATGCGGGTTATGGAAAAGGATCACGGGGAACCGGCGGAAAAGCGCGCCGGCGGGGCGCCGGCGCTGACCGTCATCGACGCGTTTCGCACCGGCGTTTTCCATGTGGCGTCGTTCACCAATGTGGCGTTGGGCTGGATCGTCTACGGGATGCGCGCTTCGGTCTTGCCCATGATGCTGCTGACCGAACTTCACGAAGGGCCAAAATGGATCGGCGCGGGGCTTGCCATCTGCGCGCTCCTGCAGGTGGTCATCCTGCCTTACGCCGGCAGGCTGACCGACGTCTGGGGCCGCCGCTCGCCCTTGATCGTCGGCGAACTTCTGCTGGCCCTCAGTCTGATCCTGTTGTGGCTGTCACCCAGCCTCGTTTCCTATCTCATCTGTATGGCGGTCATGGGCGTCGGCGCGGCGCTGTGCACCACGGCGTCTTCGGCGGCGGTGGGCGACATCACCGGCGGGGGCAGCGGCGGCACGGTTGTTGCGGTCTATCAGATGTCGGCGGATTTCGGCATGGTGATAGGGCCGCTGGTCGCGGGCTATCTCGCCGAAAAGTCCTTCACGGCGGCGCTGCTGGTGTCGGCGGGCGTCGCGGTGCTCGGCGCGGTGCTGGCGGCGTTCATGCCGCGGGTCACAAAAAAAGAGATTCCAAAACCAACGACTAAAGAAGCAACGGCGGCTTAAGACGCTTTTGGCGCCTTACACCATCGGCACGCCCTGCGGCTTCTCGATGGCCGGACGTACCGCCGACGGTGTGTCGGGACGGGTGACTTGCGGGCGGTCGAAGTCCGGACGCGGCGCAACGCGTTCGGGGCGTACATTATCTGGGCGCACGGCGGCGGGACGCGCGCTGCCGCGGGCTGCATTGATCGTCACCACAGTGCGTACGCTTTCGATCCCGGTGGCGACCATGCCGGCGGGACCGGAAATGCGGCCCGTCACCACAACGCGCGCATTGACCTGGGTGCCCGGCGGCAAGGCCGCGCCGCTGACTTCGACGCCGTCGATGGACAGCGGGCCCGGCGTACCGGCGGCCTTCGGCGCATAACCTTCCAGCGACATGTGTACCACGTCGTTGTCGAAGGGCAGGGGCGCTTCGCCGGCGATGGTATCCGTCGTGAACTTACCGTTGATCATGCGGCCCGCGGCGGTGATGCGGTCGCCGGCTTTCAGAGGCGGCGCGGCATCGCCGGTCAGCGGTATATCGAAAGCGCCCACGCGGACGCCGGTCGGCGTGACGGCGGATACGATGCCGCGCACGATCATGCGGTCGGCATCGGATTTCTGATCGACGCGCGTGGCGATGATGGTGCCGTCCGCCTGCCGCAGGCCCGAAACATCGACCATGTCGCCGGCCTTCAGGGTCTTGAAGGCCGCCATGGCTGCTTTATCGCCGGCGAGGTTGAGGCGCACTTTCTGGCCCAGCACCGTCAATGTTTCGGTGGCGAGATCGATCGCGGAAATGGGTCCGGTGACGGCATGTTGGATCTCGACGGTGGCGAGATTCAATTTACCGTCTTTGGTGCGCGCAACACCTTGGACGATCTGACCGATCTTCAGAGCTTCCAGCGACGCGGGCTTGCCGTCGATCTCGACCGTGGTGGTGTGATCGAAATCGAGCTTCAAACCGTTGACCAGGATCGAACCGAAGCCGGTGATGGTGCCGCGCACGCCGGTGCCGCCGATGCCGTCGCCGCCGCGCGTCTTTATCGTCGCGGTCTGAATGCCGGTGCCGCCGATGCCGTCGCCGTTCTTCTTGGAATCGGCGGCAGCCATTTGCGTGGTCTGCGGTACACTCGCGCAGGCGGCTACCAGGCACAGCAAGACCGAAGCCGCGCAACCGCGCAGCAACGCTCCGTTCAGCCGATCTTTGAAACCCCTGCGCATAGTCCCCAAACTACTGGCTGTAGTTTAACAACCCTTAAGTTTCCGAATCTTCTGATTCAGTCTCGATCTGTAAGCTACTGGTAGTGGCGGCGCCCTTATAGAAATATAGCCCAAAGTTGATCCGGCGCGTCGCGTTTTCGTTGCCTTTATCTTGCGAAATCAACTGCAACGCCAACCGGTTGATCTCCAACAAAGCTTCCATCCCAACGCGCTCCGATGCCGCCGCCAATGCCTTGGCCGACTCCGATGTCAGCCCGCTGTAATGAACGCTTCGCTCGAGTTGCGGGTTGCCTTCACCCAGAAGGTTGTGTGCGGCGGCGGCGACATGGTCGTGAATATTACGGCCGAGGTAAAAGGCTTTTTCCTCAAAGCCCTTTTGCGGCACGAAGGCGAGCTGATTCAAAACGACTCGCTCGTCCGCGTCGAGATGCGCGATTCCCAGGCGCAACCACTCATCTAAAACCGCGCGCGGCCGCACATCCGTGGAGACTCCGGCCACCAGCGCATCGAAGGAAGGTCCGCCTGCCGACTCGGCCTGGCGCGGCAAGGGCAACGGCCTGCCTTTTTTGTCCGTGGTTTCTCGGGATCCGACCCAGCGCGCCACCAATTGCGCGCCGATGCTGACGCTGCGCGGCGCTTGAGGGCCGCGATCCTTTTTAGTGCGGAGTCGTTTCACATCCTTGCGATGCACGCCGGTCAGGATGCTGATGCTGCTGTCGGTTTGCTTTTTTCCCCGCGTGGGAAACTCCCTCAACGCCACATCGACATAGACCTCTTTCAGCACTTCGGTCAGCGCCGGCAGGCCCATGCCCTTGGAAATCAACAAGCGCACGACAGGCCGCAGCAGTCGCTTTACGGCTGAAACCAACGGCTTGGGTGTCGTGGAGATGGTGTCTTTTTCAGGCATGCGAGTTGATTATGCCGCAATGTGGGAATTTTTCCCACTTTTTTGTTGACAAGGCGGGGGGGTGCCAAGTAAGTTATAGTGGTCAGTGGGAATTTTTCCCACTTATGAAGGAGCGTAGCAACCTAATAGGCACATGCCAACCTCGAGACCGTGTTCAGGAAATACCTCTGTGAGCCGGCCTTGTCGTCACTGTCCACGAGTCAAATCCTACCCCGGTGATTCCAAGGCCCTTCGTCTTCTCCCGCCCAGCTCGGGCGAGTCCTCCGACAGGCGGCACCCAGTAGCGGGCGGGAGAAGACTTTTCCTCCTCTAGGTTTCGGGAAACTAAGGTCAGGGTCGATTTCCGACCCATCTCTAACCCGCCCGTCAAGCGTGATGGACCCCGAACTTCGGTCCTGACCTCAGTTTCTTCCCACCATCGCCGTGGCGCGCTCAAGCGTCGCGGCGTTTTAATGCGCGCACCAAAAATCTCCCGGGATGCAGCGCCGTCACCAAATCGCGCTCCAAGGGCCAGGGTTCACCGGCAATCTGCGATGCGATCACTTCCGCAGCCAAGGGTGCGGTGGTCAGGCCCCGCGAACCCAAACCCGTTAGCGCATAAAGGCCCGGCTGATAGCGCGCCGCGGCATAACGCGCCCAGGGATGCCCGTGCCGCAGTTCCGCGAAGTCATCCACATAAGCGGCGTAATCAGGCACGGGCCCCGCTAGCGGGAGATGATCGAGCGTCGTGCAGCGCAAGCCCGCGCGGCCCGACAGCGTTGATACGTCGCCGCCCGGCGCCAGGTGCGGCAACGCGCGCGCGAGCTCCGCGAGATTGCGGGCGTGATCCTCCTCATGCACCGACGGCTTCTGATCCAGCGTGTCGGTGTTCACCCAATCGAACGTCGCCCCGATGCTGTGAACGCCGTTGTGCGCGGGCGTTATATACCCGCCGTAAGTCAGGACACTGCGCAACGCGGCACTAGACGGCGTGGGCGGCGCCAGGGTGATCTGTCCGCGCCGAACTTGTAAGGATATCCATTGCGTTTGCGGCAAGGTCGTCGCGCCAAAGCCGTTGGCCAAAATCACGATGTCCGCGGCCATGCACATGTTCCCCGCGCGATCCCGCACACGCCATCGGCCGCCCGTATGTTCAAGCCCGCCCACGTCTACGTCCAAGGCGGTCCGCGACTCTTGCGCCAGCGCTTGGCAAAACTGGTCCGGCTCCAGCCAGCCGCCGTGCGGAAAATGCAAAGCCCCAAAGGGCAAATTGCAGCCCGCGATATCCGAAGCGGCTTTCGCATCGACACGCGACAGCAAGGCGCCCGGCAGCGGCGCGGCGGCAATGATCGCCGCGTGACGCGCGGCCTCCGCCTCATCGGTCGCCAGCTGCAGCAAGCCGCGCTGCATGGAAAAGCCGCGCGCGCCGAGCTCCTCAACGGTTTGTAAACCAAACCGCCAGGCTGCGGCGTAAAATCGCCCGTCGAGGTTGGGCGCGGCGGTCATTCGCGGCATCAATACGCCGGTGGGGTTGCCCGATGCTTCGCCGGCCAACGCATTGCGCCGGTCGATAATGGTTGTGCGCCAGCCGCGCCGTTGCAAGGCCGCCGCGACGCTTGTCCCTGCGATACCGCCGCCGACAATGGCCGCGTGGCCCGGACTTATGTGCGCCGCGTGTGCGAACCACGGTTGCAGCGCGGGTTTAGGTTTTTCAACGCCGCGAAAACGTCCCCGCAACATCTCACGCTTATGGCCAAAGCCCACACTCTTCTCGACATCGAAACCGGCTGCATCCAAACCCCGCCGCACGCCGCTCGCGGCGCTGTAGGTCGCAAGCCGTGCGCCGGGCCGCGAGAGGCGCGCGATCTCGGCGAATACTTCGCCGCTCCACATGGCGGGATTCTTGTCGGGCGAAAATCCGTCCAGAAACCAGGCGTCGACGCCCGCTTCCAATTGTCCGAGCGCTAGCGCGGCTTCGCCGTATAGCAACGTGAGATGCACATCGGGTGCCGGAAACAGCCGGTGAAAACCCGGCTGCGGCTCCGGATAAATGCGCAGGAGTTCGCGCGCCAGATCCTGCAACTCGGACAAGGGCGCAAGACATTCGGCCACCTCGGCGCGGGTAAGGGGACAGCCCTCCACCGCTATATAGTGCAGCCGCGCACCTTGGGGTGCCGCGCGACGCCACAGCGCCCACGCCGCCAGGAAGTTCCGGCCCGTGCCGAATCCCAGTTCGCCGATCGTAAAGGCCGGGCGGTTGGTCCAGGCCTCGGGCAACCCGCAGCCGTTGAGGAAAACGTGGCGCGTTTCATCCAGCCCGCCGTCACAGCTGAAGTAGACGTCGCCAAAAGCCGAAGCGAACGGCGTGCGCCCGGACCGCCATGTCAGGCCCGGATCGCGGAGCGGTCGCTGCGGAAGTGTGTTCGTCATGGTAGGGCGGTATCATAACAGCAACGTCAGGCGCGCCACTCTTGCAATGGTGCTCCGCCTACGGCAAGTCATGGGGATGAGCCTGCCTGCCGACATCGCCACCCGTTTTGCTTCCCTCGCGCCGCCCTGCGATGCCTGGTCCGTGCGGGTGATGCACGGCAAAAACGAATCCCTCGCCGTGACGCGCGGCGTCCCCGATCCCGTCCATCTCTCCGACGATCTCGGGGTTATGGTCACGGTCCAGTCGGGCACCGGCCTCGGTTATGCCGCCACCTCCGATATCAGCGTGAACGGTTTGGCCCGCGCGGGCCGCGCGGCCTTAGAGTGGGCGGCGCGCGCGGGGGGGCGCATGGTATCACCCGTGCCGCACCGC
>JAIEMI010000056.1 GCA_019752235.1 Rhodospirillaceae bacterium | reverse complement strand
ATCATGAGTGCGAGCGCACCGAAAATATTTCGATCTCGAGGTCCATTCATTGCCACATCTATATGTGCGCCGAGCATAGACAGCAAGTCAAACCTCGGTCCTCTTCATCCGCGCGGCGGATGGAAAAAGTCTATGTTTTAAAATGGCTTAGAAGGGTTTCGACTGATCTGGCGCGTCGAAAAAACGGGTCCGGCTCATCAAGGCGGGGAACGGATCGATACCTGGCGGCTATAGATAAAGCCTCTCCGCTCCGAATCGCCGGAGGTCGCGTTTGCTCGGTAAAGGCGCCGCCGATGCCGATGGCATCGTGAGGTGAGGAAGCACAAGCCAACGGCTACTCGACATCTCCCGCTCATTATTATATGCGTGATGCATATAGTTGTCCATGGCTTGCCCCGAGCCACTTATTAATGAGGAGTTTTAGATGAGCATTTTCGACCGATACGAATTTCTTGTCCCCGAGCACGGCCGGAAGGATCTAGCCCTGCTTAGATGGGCTCTCGTGATCGTATTTCTGTGGTTCGGCGCGATGAAGTTCACAGCGTACGAGGCTTATGGCATCGCCCCATTTATCGCACACAGCCCGATCATGAGTTGGCTGGGCATGTTCGGGACGCAGGGGCAGAGCTATTTCATCGGCGTTATCGAGCTATCGACCGCTCTCGTTCTGATCCTTGGTGCATTTCGCCCACTCTTCTCTGCGTTCGGCGCAATGATGTCAGCAGCGACGTATTTGATCACGCTGACCTTTTTCATCACCACCCCCGGTGTCGCGGAGCCGACTGCCGGCGGCTTTCCTGCGATTTCGGCTGCACCAGGGCAGTTTCTACTGAAGGACGCGGTTCTGCTGGCGGCGTCCCTCGTACTGCTGCATGCTTCGGTCCGCCAGAGAGTGGCTTCGTGACTGTAGTCCTCTCGTGAAGGAGGCGGAGCAAATCCTGCAGAGCCGCCGCGGGGTATGGATGCTCCGTCGCGATATCCAACCGTGAGGCGCTCGGTTGCATGGCAACGCAGTCTTTCGCCCCTTTCGGCGAAATCGCGTTCGCTTATCGCGAGAGCAGCATTCTCACGCTGGCAGATGGCAGTGATATCTCCGCGTACGGGCATTATCGCTATCGCTTGAGGACAGTGTTGTCGTCGAGTTCGCAAACGGACCTGATATCGGGAAGCAGTTCCTCAGCTTCAGCTTCTCGCGGACTGATAGCGGGTTGGAAGCAAGTGACGTCCATGCCTGCGGAGACGGCAGCTACCATACACCCTACCGGTTTCTGGGGCCGACGTCCTTTGAAGTGGTCATCATGGGCCAAGGGCCTGCAAAGGCATATGAGCTAGCAGCCGATATTCCCGGCCGGGAAAATGCTCATGTCAGGAGGGCAAGCCCTCTGCTGCCCTTATCATGGCCTTGAAAGGCGGCGCCGGAATAACTTATCACGCGCTGCAAATCCGAAGACGATTGTCATCGTCATCAGAAGGTAAGCGACTATCCCGCCAGGTGAAAGAGTCGGAACCGCTGCGAGGATCAACCCATCATTCCCGCCGGGTATGAGCGCGATGCCGATACCCATCAATGTGCCGCCAACGACAGATCGCAGAATGCCGTTCGCTGTGGGCAGTTGGAGACGCAGATTTCCCTGGCGAAAGGATGCTGTAAGGGCGCCTGCGATCGAAGAGATCACCGCAATGAGCGCGACCTCGCCGGCTGGCGGCATTCTGAGAGGAATGCCGCGCTGGATCAGGTCTGCCAAGGTCCAGGCCGGCGACAGTGCATATAGAAGTCCACCAGTGATGCCGAGTCCAATCATCGAAGCACCGAACAGCCAATCCGGCTTTGTTCGCAGAACGCTCTTCATGGAAACGAAAACGAGTGCCAGCACGAGCACAACAAGGAAGGCTAGGAGAGTAACCAGGCCTGTTACGCTTGGTCTGGAGATCAAGCTTGGCCATGTTGCATCGTAGCTGAACCTGCCATGGTCGACAGCCAAGATACCAATCGCCAATCCCAAGGGTAGAGCTAGAAGTCGCATCTCCCCATCCCCAAGCCGCGCCAGCGATCCGAGCAAGCACGTGTCATTAATGAGTGCGCCAAGGCCGAAGGCGATAGCGCCGATGAGCAGGAGGAAATTGATGCTGGTCGAGGGTACGAGTGCTGCGCCCAGCGTTCCCGTCCATACTATCGGGACCGCAACCAGGCCTGCCGCTGCCGACGCTGCGAGAAAACCGACGAACATTCTCGGCGGCTGCCGTCTGTGCAACTCATGAGCGGCCACCACTAAACAGGTTCCGCCTTGGTTCGCGGCATATCCGAACCAGAAAGCAAGTACGCCGATCAGAAGTTCGAGCGCAAAGGATCCCATTATATCAAGTCTGCCTGATCATATCGTCAGCCTTTTGGTGTGACGTTCCGGCGTCGTGAGCGCCCCGGCTTCGCAACTACGGGAAGGCGCGATCCTGCTATATATATAGCCCTTTCAGTTTAATTCGGGCGCATAACCCGTTTTATGTAATTTGGTACAATGGCGAACGGATAAAGCGCAATTCAGAAATCCAAGCCAACTACTCTGCGGTTCTGTTTCCTAGCTCAAAACCGCGCTTTGATCGCCAACCTTATTTGGCGTGGGCTCGACGGGAAGGAAATGCGCCTCGGTTTGCAGAGCCGCTGTCGGGGACACACGCCGTGCAGCGGATGATTGAAACCGTCTGACCAGCTGCGGATTGCGTCGCTGGCCGAATTGGCCTCGGCTAGCCCGACGGACCCAGCCAAAAAAAGAACGAAAATTGCGCCAACAGATAGAAGCTACGCAAAAAACAACACGCCTACCATTGAGCCACTATACCGAGATATTCAGCAGGCTCGTCAGGCGCTCGATGAACCAGAAGGATGCCGCCGCGCCGATGCTGTAGGGTGGGAGTCGTACCAACCAGCGCGGGGGAGTGACCCGGGCGGACAGCACTAACGTCCCTATCAACAGCAGCGCAGCGACAAACAGGAGCTGCCCCGCTTCAACACCGAGGTTAAAGAGAAGCAATGCGAGGGGAATGTTATCTTGGGGTAAACCGATTTCCGACAAAGCGCCCGCGAAGCCGAAGCCGTGCAAAAGGCCAAAGCTAAAGGCGACGAGCCAGGGCATGCGCTGGGTCAGGCTGTGCATGCCGCGCTCGATCCGCGTCAGTTCCAAGGCCAGGAAAATGATGGACAGAGCGATGATGGCTTCTACCGGCGCACCGGGCACGTGTACCAATCCAAGGCTAGCGGCGGCCAGTGTAAGGCTGTGCGCGATCGTGAAGGCTGTAACGGTCTTTAACAGCGCCCAACGGTCACGCACAGTTAGTACAAGACCCAGCACGAACAACAGATGATCTATACCGAGCAGAATGTGTTCGACGCCGAGGTGAAAGTAACCGGCGACACCAATGGTTTTATGTTCGTCGGCCAGATCGACCGCGGGTGCGACCGGCCGGAGAACATGGACAATCTCCGGGCGCTCGAGAAATTCAATCCGCACGACGGCGTTGAGAACGGTGTGCTCAAGACCTTTGATCTCGATCCGGCCGGCGGACATTACGGCGGCATCGCATGCCACGGTCCAGCGACCGATGATGGAGGCTGGAGCGGGAACGACTTCCGGCGGCGCTTTCGCCACACAGGCTTGCGGCAACTCCGGCGATAGAGGGGGCGGCGGCCCCTGTACGGACGGCACACGCCACGATACTTGGAAAATGCTAGGCGCGGTTTCCACGACGCCCAGGTAAGCAGGCATGGATTCGTGGGCCATCGCCGGCGCAACGGCGTTCATAAAAAGAACAAGAAAAGCGACGTACTGTACAAATCGCTTCACGGTGACGCTTTCTCCGCCAAGGCATCTGGGCGAATGATCACGACATAGCGTGCCTTAATATCCTGATACGCGCGCGCGGCGTGATCCGTCTGACGCTGCGTGATGATGTCCGAAGCCACGAGGCGCCGGACGTCCGCAAGCGCCGGAACATGCGCGGGCTCGCGAGCGAGAACACGCACGAGGTGCAAACCATAAGCCGACCTAACCGGACCACTCCATGCACCGTCGGGTGCTTCCAACAGTGCACTGGAAAATGTAAGGCCGAAGTCCTTTGTCACTTCGTTGAGCGGTTTTGGCGAGGGATCATAATTGATGATGAACGGATCCCCGCGCTGGCTCGTGTCGGATGGATTGGCGGTCAGCGTAGCAAGGCTCGCCTTTGCGTCAGCTTCGGCCTGGCGCTCATCACGGGCCGAAACACTAAAGAAAATGTGCGTGAAGCCCACACGCTCGGGCACCGCATATTTTTCCTTGTGTTGTGCGTAGTATTTATCGACCTCGGCATCATCCGGCATGGTCACGGCGGCGGGATCATTGATCAGGAAGTCCATCTTTTGGACCATGCGGTTGCGCACGACGGAGTCGTCGAGGTCGAGCTTGAGCGCACGACCTTCGCGGAAGAGTATCTCCTGACGCACATAATCATCGACCAGCTTAGGCAATTCGGCGGGTGATGGTGTTCCGCCCCACTGCTGGGTGTAAAGCTTGCCGATGCGCTCGACGTCGGCGGCGGTGATTTCAACGACACGGTCTTCCCGGGCTACTTCAGGATTGAAGACCGCATTTACGCCGAAGATCACCGCGCCCAGGGCGAGGAAGTGGACTAAAGGCTCTCGTATCAGGGTTTTGATAACCATGACTACTTCCCTGCTGTGGGCGTGTACCAAATGGGCGAGCCCCACGCGCGTTCGCGGATCGTGGCGGGTATGCCGGCTGGCGGCGGCAGTTTAAGCTGCACAGCTTCATAGGTGCTCCAACGGCACACCGGGTTCTCGAACACCCGGACGTAGTACACGGCGCGTTCGGCGGCATTGAAGGCGGGATCGGTCCAGCTACCCGCCAGTTCCGCCGCGCCCTTATCGTTGCTGATCTTGCACGTCGCGGTATCGACGCCGGCACCGTTGTCCTTGCACAGGCCGGTTTTCGGATCGGGTGTAATGCCGTCGGTGCACACGACATCGAACGTTTTTAGGTGCTCCTTGCCCTTGTCGGTCCAGCCTTTGACGATCTGGATTTTCTGCAAGGGTGCGCTGTCCGGATCGCGCACCGCCCAAACGACGAGGGTCGGCGACTTACCGCGCGGTGCGGCGACCAGGTCGCCGCCCATGGGCACGCCCTTTTCGTAGCCGATTTTCACAAGATCAGCGCTCTTGTGCAGGTCTTTCGGAAAATCGAAGCCTCCGAACACACGTAGACGAAGCCGCGTGCCGCTGGTGCCGAAAGTCTCCTTGCGTGCAAGGGCGTCCCAAATCGCTTCACGCGTATTCTTCTCGGCCCAGACACCGGCAAGACCGCCCGGGTTCATGCGCACGAAGCCGCTGGGACCACCACCGTCGTGATCTGCGACGCCGACTTTGATGCCAAGACGTTGCTGCGCCGTGGAGTCACGCACAGCGAGGAAGCCTTGAAAAGCGGACTCTTCCGTGGCACGGGGATTGCCGTTGTGGCTATCAGTGGACCCGATGAAGCCTTGCTTGAAGGGGTTTACGCCCCACTCTTTCTCGACATTCAGGCCGCGCACGACAGCTTCCTGAACAAAGGAATCGGCGTTCGAACATCCCATGTTCTGCCCCGGAGGACAGGGTTTGTTGAGAACTTCGAACCCGCACTCTTCGTCGGCAAGACCGACGCCGATCTGACATTCGGACGAGCCTTTGATTTGGAAGATTTCCACCAAGGGCTCGACGCGTGCGCGGCGTTCAAGGATTTCCTTGGTCCAGGGCGTGCCGTCGGAATTCTTACCCAGCCAGAAAAACTGCCCGGCCGACGAATTGGAATTGTGCGGAATGGTCAGCGCGCGGCACGGCTGCACACACGTCTTTTCGAGCCAGGCGTGAAGCTGTTCACCTACGCCGTCGTAGGCGCTGAAAGGATTGTCCGGCACTTGGGCCGTACGGAAGATAACGTTGCGGTGAAGCATCATCATGCCAGCATTGACCGGGTTGGCAACGTTGGGTCCGAATTCGTACCCCAACAACGTAGAGAACTTGCCAGGTTCGTAGTACTTCGCCGCGGCGGTCTGCAGACGTTTCCAGACCGTTTTTGATCCTTCGACACACAAAGCCGTGTCAACCCCGCACAACTCAGGCACGTGCTGGCGCTGATTAACCGGTCCGTTGGCCCCGGTGTTGCTATCCGCGATCTTGGTGAACTGCACCTGGTCCATCTCTCGCACGCCTTTGCACATGGGCGTGTCGTAGAGCTTGTTGCCGGGGGTGGTGCAGACTTCTTGCTCGCCCATGAACTCGGCGTGATCGGTGATGGCCGCGAAATCAAGGGGCTTGGTAAGCTTAACCGCGCGGTTGCCGTAGAGTGTAATCTGCTCACCGCGCGCATAGCGGTAAGCGGCGTCGGGATCGACGCGGTTGCCGAAGATATAGCTGTCGAGCGACAGCGTGGTGTGAATGTGCAACTCGCCGAAGTACGCGTTCTTCAGCGGATTGGACGGGACAGCGTCGGCGTTCTGCGCAACGGCCGGCGCCGAAAAAGCCGCACCGAGGATGGCCAGCGCCACAGCGCCGCCGAAGATTTTCATCTTTCTCATTCGCCTCTCCTATGTTTAAAGCGCGATTACTTGCCGCGCACGGGCGTGTACCAAATGGGGGATGACCAGGCGCGTTCGCGTATTGTCGGTGAGGTATTTGTGGGTACCGGCACATTCAGTTGATGGGCCTGATAGGTGCTCCACCGGCAAACCGGGTTCTCGAATACGCGCACGTAGTAGACCGCGCGTTCGGCGGCGTTAAAGGAAGGATCCGTCCATGTCGCCGCCAATTCCGCCGAGCCCTTATCCTTGCTGCCGGCGCAAATCGCGACGTCGACAGTGGCTCCGTTATCTGGGCACAAGCCGGTTTTAGCATTCGGTTTGAGATTGTCGGAACAAGCCACGTCGATGGATTTCAACATGCTTTTGCCGTTCTCGACCCAGCCCTTCACAATCTGGATCTTCTGCAAAGGCGCGCTATCGGGATCGCGGACGGCCCACACGGCGAAGGTCGGCGCTTTATTCTTCGGTCCGGCGACAAGATCGCCGCCCATAGGCACGCCTTTGTCATAAGCCGCCTTCACAAAGTCAGCGCGCTTATGGATGTCCTTATCGAAGTCGAAGCTGCCAAAGAAGCGCACCCGAATCCGCGTGCCGCTGGTGCCGAAGGTTTCTTTACGCGCAAGGGCATCCCAGATCGACTCACGCGTATTCTTTTCCGCCCAAACTCCGGCCAACCCGCCGGGATTGAAGCCTAGCATTCTGGAGCCCGGACCATTGGCGGGTCCGTTATGGGGATCGACGGGCCCTGCCTGACGCCCTTGCGCAAGTATGCGTTTCGCAGCGGTGTTATCCTGATAACCCAACTCACCCTTATAGTCGTTTTCCTCGGTCGCGCCCGATGCGCCGTTATGGCTGTCGGTCGCGCCGATGAAGCCGTACTTGAAAGGGTTTACGCCCTGTCTTTTATCGACATCAAGACCACGCACCAGCGCGGTTTGCACGAAAGAGTCGGCGACGGCGCAGCCGAGCGATCGGCCGGGCGGACACGGCGCCACCCAGTTTTCGAAGCCGCACTCCTCGTCGGCGAAACCCAGACCCGCCTGACACTCCGACGAACCTTTCGATTGGAAAATTTCCACCAGCGGCTCCACACGCGCACGGCGTTCGAGGATCTCCTGAGTCCACGGCGAACCGTCTGAATTCTTACCCTCCCAGAAGAAAGCCCCGGACGACGCATTGGAGTTGTGCGGGATGACAAGCGCCTTGCAGTCTCCCGTACAGGTCGTCTCAATCCATTTGTGCAGGTCTTCGCCGGTGCCCTCGTAAGCGCTGAAGACCGTGTCCGGCACGGTCATAGTCCGAAAGATCACATTGCGGTGAAGCATGGTGAAACCACCCGCGCTCGACGCGTTGTTCGGGGAGAATTCGTAGCCCATGAGCGTGGTGAACTTGCCGGGTTCGTAATTCTGCTCGGCGGCCAGTTTGTGCTTCTTCCACGTGCTCTTGACCGCATCGGTGCAAAGCTTGCCATCGTCGCCGCACAGCTCGGCCACGCGCTTCTTTTGCGTGCCCGTGACGCTGTTGGCTATGCGGTCAAATTGGCCATGATCGAATTTACGCACCTTCTGGCACATGTCGGTATCGTATTTGGTATTACCGGGCGTGGTGCACAGTTCCAGTTCACCCAAAAATTCAGCGTGGTCGGTCACCGCCACGAAATCCAAGGGACGGCGCAGTTGTTTGGTTTCGCCGCCGTAGAGCGTCACCGGTTCGCCGCGCGCGAACCGGTACGCCATTGCGGGGTCGACAGGGTTGGCGAAGATGAAACTGTCCAACGAATAGGAGGTGTGAATGTGCAGCTCGCCAAAGTAGGAATTCTTTAGCGGATTCGCGGCAATCTCTGGCGCTTCACCGGCAACGGACGGGCCGGCAACAGCCATGCAGACCGCTAATGTTAGTGCTCCAAACTTACGCATGTGACACGCCTCTCCTTTTCCACACCACCTGATCGTTAGAAGCTGTAGCGGACCTTTGCGCCGAACATGCGTGGCTGGTCACCGAAACGGCCAAGGACACCGAGCGCGTCGTAAGCGCCGAAGCCGCCTTGGGTCCAACGGTTGCCGTTGACGTTCGTGGCGAACACAGATGCTTCGAGCCCTTCAACGCCCACCGGATTCCGCCAATCGAGCGACATGTTGAGATTGCCGAAATGGGTGATGCCGTCGACATCACGCAGCGGATTCCGCGGCTGAGTAATCACTGACGACTGCCAGGTCCATGCAATGTGGTAGCTGATGTCGCCCCACGAGGCGTCGACCGGGAGGTGATACGTGCCGTTGATGGTGTACTTCCACTTCGGCGCATAAACGAAGCCCAGGCCGCTGTTGTCCACCGGCGTGCCGGCGGCCGACAGCGTCATGTATTGGTCGTAACGGTTTTTGAAGAAAGAGAAATTGCCGCTTAATTCCACCGACTTTGTGGGCACAATCGTGAATTCACCTTCCAGGCCGTAAAGATGCGCTGTGGCGGCGTTATCGATCACCACCGCGAGCACAGGGCCGGTCGGCGTCTGCACCTGACGCGTCGTGCTGACCTGCACGCTGTCGTAGAAGCCGTAGTAGCCGCTGAGGTTGGTGCGGGCTTCAATGCCGTTCCACGACCACTGCGATTTTACGCCCGCTTCGATGTTGTTCAGGCTTTCAGGATTGTAGCGCTGCAAGGACGCCGGCGCGGTGAGATTGAAGCCGCCGCTGGAGTAGCCCTTGCTATTGGTGACAAACAGCATCGTGTCCGGGGTGGCCTGGTAGCTCAGGCTGACGGTGTAGCTGCCTGCGCTGAAATAGCCAAGCAGAACGCCGGAATCCGACACCGGCGCTCCCGCCGCGTTGAAACGCACCTGCTGTGAGCGGCGAATATCCCAACTGTAACGATATCCCGCCGTGATCTTCAGCCCTTCGAGGAAGGCCCCAAGGTCATAGTCAGCTTGTCCGTAGACCGCGTGCGTCTGCCCCGACGTCTTGGCATACGTGGAAGACGTATTGCCGAGCGCGATGGCTGCAGTACGCACCGGCTGCGTGACGTTGCCGCTGTGGAACGTCCCGATGGTGTAGCTAAGATCGTTGAAAAGTTTACCTTGAACCTGCAACTCTTCGCTCCAGGTCGGTGTCGCGCCCGGTTGAAGGGTTACCGGCTGGGCGGAATCACTGATCTGAAATTGCGTGCCTTCGATATCCTGACGCGTGAAGCCCTGGTTGCGGATATAGCCGAAGATGTTTTTGACGGTGAAATTGTCGCTCACGTTCCAGGTGGTCGTATTAACGAGGTGCGTCTGCTCGGTCTTGGAGTAGGTGCCCGGGACCGACAAACCCGTAAGCTTATAGGGACCTAAGGCCTGTTGGGTCGCGAGTGCCGCATTCAGATTGGCCAAACCGAAGCGGGCCGCGGCCGCCCCTGTCGGGTTCACCGCCGTGAGAATGGCCGGCAGCGGACGCCCATGGAAGTTGTAGTAGTTGAAAATGAAGTAATTCTCGAGATTTTCCGTAGGACGCGCCAGCAGTGAGAGGCGTCCTGCCCAGTAGTTCTGGTCGCCCAGATCGGTGTTGGTGCTGAGGTCCGTGAGGTAACCGTCGGTGTGATTGACGGTGATCGCCGCGCGGGCCAGCAACTTGTCGCCGATAACGGGGACGTTTAGCGCGCCCTCGAACCCAGCGCGGTTGTAAGTGCCGATCGTGCCTTGCGCATACCCTTCAACGCGATCGGTTGGCTTTTTCGGTACATACAGGATGGCGCCGCCGTCCGTGCTCAAGCCAAACAGCGTACCTTGCGGACCTTTCAGTGCCTGGACATTGGCCAGATCGAAGAAAAGGCCGTAGCCGTTAAGGGGGGTCGGCACATCGGCGAAATAACCGACGACACCCGGGATACCACGCAAAAATTGCGCGTTCGTGCCATTGCCGGGGCCGCAGCACACCTGCAGGCCCGGAATGCTGCGCTGCAGATCGGTGACGGTGCGAATATCGTTCTGCTGTAAGGTGGTTTCGGTGAAGGTGGTGATAGCAATCGGCACGGTCTGGACGTTTTCTTCAACGCGCCGCGCGTTGACCACGATTTCTTCCAGCGCCGCAGGACCTTGGGCCGTTTGCTCGGCGCCGTAAGAAGGCGCCGTCAGCGCGGTCGCGGAAACGCTGACCAGCAAGGCCATTAAATACGTACGTTTTACGTTGTTCATGTCCGATTCCATTCGTCAAAGCGATCGACAAAATGTCGTCGCCGCGTTGCAAAAGCGCGCGCGTACCCGCTGCACCGCGCGATAACCGTGGCGATTTGGTGATCGCCGATAAAGTCCATTAATTACATCGAATTACTGGATATTTAGATAAGAGAATATTCGTCCGCGCCGCTGCACCGACGAAGAACCGTTTGCTAAAGCGCTCTCCTGCGCGTGTATGCTTTCCTGCTCCATTTCCCCTCCTTCTTGGATCAAAAGCGATAACTAAGTCGCGCACCCAACATGCGCGGTTGATCGCCGTAGCGTCCGGCGATGCCGATGGCCTCGTAAGCGCCGAAGCCGCCTTGCGTCCAATGGTTCTGGTTTACGTTCGTCGCGAAAATAGTGGCGCCAAAACCTGGGACGCCCGCGAAGTCAGTCCAGTCCAGCGCGAGATTGAGGTGGCCAAAATGCGGAATGCCATCGACCGGACGCGGATTCAAAATCGGTTGCGTGAGCACCGATGATTGCCAGGACCACAGGGCGTTGACGCTGATTTTCCCCAACGCGGCATCCACCGGCAGGCGGTAGCTGCCGCCGACGGAATACTTCCAACGCGGCGCGTAGGAGAAGCCGAGCCCGCTGTTATCTACCGGTGCGCCACTGGCCGATAACGTCATGTACGTGTCGTAAACGTTGCGGAAGTAGGAGAAATTTCCAAAAACCTCCAGTTCCGGCGAGAGAATGAAAGTCGCGTCGCCTTCAATCCCGCTGAGATGCGCCTTCCCGGCATTGTCTATAACGACCGCCAGGACGGGGCCCGAGGAAGTCCGCACGCGCTGAGTCGTGGTGACCTGCACATCATTATAGAAGGCGTAGTAGGCGCTGAGGTTTGTGCGCGCCCGTATGCCGCCGAACGTCCAGTCTGACTTAATGCCCGCTTCGATATTGTTGAGGCTTTCCGGGTTATAGCGCTGCAACTCTGCCGGTGCCGTGGGGTTGAAGCCGCCGCTGGAATAGCCCTTGCTGTTCGTAATGAAGAGCCGCGTGTCCTCCGCGACGCGATACGTCAGGCTGAGCGCATAACTTCCGGCACGAAAATGACCTTCCAGAGGACCGGAGTCAGATGAGACCGCGCCATTCATCCGCCTGATCTGGCGCAAGTGACGCTCATCCCAGGTGTAGCGATAGCCCGCGGTTAATATGAGATCGTCGAACCAGTCCGACAGATCGAGGTCCGCTTGGGCGTAGACCGCATGAGTTTTGCCGGCGGATTTGGTGAACGTTTGGCGAGCAACGCCAAGAAAGATCTGTTCGGTCGGCGCGCCGCGCGTGACGGAGCCGGTGTGAAACGTACCGACCGTATAGCTCAACTTTTTGTCAGCCATACGGCCCTGGAGTTGCACTTCCTGGCTCCATGTCGGCGTACTGCTGGGTTCCGCGCGGTCCGGTTGCGGCGTATCAGCGATCGTGAAATAGGTGCCTTCGATGTCTTGCCGCAGAAATGTGCTGTTAACGACGTAGCCGGAGATGCTTTTCAGATTCGCATTCTCGGCCAGCGACCACGTACCGATGTTGATCAGGTGATACTGCGCCGTACGCGCCCGCGTTTCGCTGACGGACAACCCCGCGATCCTGTAAAAACCGAGCTGCTGTTGCATCGCCAGCGCGTCATTGAGCGCCGACAGCCCGAAGGCTGCCGCCGCGGGACCGTCGGGATTGACCGCGGTCAAAATCGCCGGCAGGGGCGAACCATGGGAACTGTAATAATTGAAGACAGAGTAATTCTCGAAGCTGTCGCTGGGACGCCAGATAACGGAGAAACGGCCGCCCGCATAACTTTCATCACCAAGATCCTGGTTTGTCGCGATACTCCGCAAGTAACCATTGGTATGGCTCGCCATCAAGGCCGCGCGCGTCAGGACTTTGTCGGACGCGAGCGGAATATTGAAAGCGCCCTCAAAACCGCGCCGCCCGTAATCGCCGAAGGTGACCTCGGCGAAGCCCTCCGCATCAGCCGATGGCCGCCGCGGTTCATAGATTAAAGCGCCGCCGTCGGTGCTAAGGCCGAAGAGCGTACCCTGGGGCCCGCGTAGCGCTTGAATGCCCGTCAGATCCAGATAAAGACCATGGCCGTTTAGTGGCGTGGGCACTTCGGCGAAATAGCCGACGACGCCGGGAATGCCGCGCAGGTAGATAAGGTTGGAGTTGGTCGACAACGCGGGGCCACAGCAAGCCTGCAAACCTGGTATGCTACGCTGCAAGTCGGTCAAGGATCTGATGTCATTAAGGCGCAACATTTCCGGTAAAAAGGCCGTGATAGAGATCGGCACGGCCTGAATGTTTTCCTGCACACGCCGGGCCGATACGATGATCTCATCCAGCCCATGAGGTTGGTCGACGACGCGAGACTCCAACCGCGCGTCAGCCCCCTTCACTACTCGCAGTGTGCGTTGCCGGTCGGTATCATCCAACGCCCGGCGGGACGGCACTCTCTTGATGAGCACTGCGTCGGTTCTGATCACCTCGAACACGAGGCCGGTTCCTATCAATAGCCGCTTCACGGCGGCGTCGGGCGTATAGCTGCCGGTGATACCGGGCGAGGTTTTGCCGACCACATCGTCCTGACTGAACAACAATTGCAGATTCGATTGATTAGCGAACTGCCGTAGCGCGGATTCCAACGCTTGAGGTTCGATATGATATGGAAGCGCCGTGCGTATGGCCGACGATTGCGCATAGGCCACGCCCGCACCGTTCAATCCGATGATCGTCAGTCCTGTTGTGGTCAGGAAAGCCATAGCCAATGACGTCCTGAGGGCGCGAATCAGGCGCAAATTAGGCCTCACAGCGCCCTCCCAGCCGCGGCCACACCTATATGAACGACCAAGGTCGCCCAATTGATAGGACGAACGCTGCACCCCGACCCGCAGTGCGCCTATGACGTTTTTTTTGAACACGGCCTCTCCCCCAGCTGTTGACAAACAACCGGCAACGGCAAACCATAACGGGGGAGAGGGAGCCGACTTACCGTGTCAAACGTCGAGCATCTGAGCCCGCTGGTGGAGGGAGAACACCAGCATAGCAGCCGTGACTCGCATGCACGATCAGATTTCCTGAACGCGGTTGTCACGCTGTACTATGCACGCGTCGTAAAATTCTTGCGCCGCCGCAGGCTCTCCGTTGACGATGCGCAGGATGTTGCGCAGGAAGCTTTTGCGCGCCTGTCAGCCGCCAACCTTTCGGAAGTCCGCGCGCCGGGCCCCCTGTTGTTCACCATAGCGGGGAATCTGGTGCGCGATCGCGCGCGGTCGGCGGAATACCGTCTTATCGATAAAACGCTGTCCGTCTCCGATATGTCGATCGCCTCCTCTGCACCGGACGCGCATACGGTGTTGTCCGATAAGGAACAACTCGCCTTGCTGGAAACAGCACTGGCGGAACTTAATCCAAAATGCCGCGCCGTCTTCGTGATGTACCGCTACGACGAAAAGTCGCACAAGCAGATTGCGGATTCGCTGGGGATATCCGTCTCCATGGTAGAGAAGTATGTACGTCAGGCGCTTCAGCACTGCCGCGAAAGACTAGCGGGCGCGAACAACGCCCGCGGTGAAGGTATTGATGTCGGATCCTGAGACCGATCACATTTGGCGCCAACTTGATCGCCTGCGCGACCGGCCGGTTGTGCAGGATGCCCGTGACTATGCGGACGCGTGGGCCAAAGAGAATGCCGAAGTGCGCCGGCAAGGGCGCTGGGGATTCTTGTTCGCAAACCTGCAACGCGCCGCGGTGGGCGCGGTAATCGCGATTGGGCTGATTGCAGCTGGCACGACGTTGATGCCGTCGATGTTCTCATCCGAACAGCGTGTTGCTTATGACAGCCCCCCGACGCAAGGACGCGACGTCCGCCTGGACGATGGCTCCGTTGTACAGATGAATGCCGCCTCGCGGGCGGAAGTGGCGTTCACGAAGGAAAACCGCTTGATAGATCTGCAACATGGCGAAGCGCGTTTCGAGGTCGCGAAGGACGCGAATCGTCCTTTCCGCGTGAAGGCCGGCGCCGTGGAAGTCGTTGCCATCGGGACAGTGTTTGACGTCGATTCCCGCCATGGGCGTACAAACATAACGTTGATCGAAGGCCGCGTAGACGTGCGGATTCTATATCCGGGCGTGGATACGCCGCCGACGGTGGAGCGGCTGGTGCCAGGCCAAAAAATCATTGTGGCTGCTGACGGCCGTGTTCTCAACAAACGCGAAGTCCGGGTAGCCACCGCGCCGGCGTGGCGGCGCGGAATGATTGACCTAGATGACGTGCCGCTGAATGAAGCCCTGGCGGAGCTGAATCGTTATTCAGATACGAAGATCGTCATTCAGGACAAAAGCCTGGCGATCAAACCGATCAGCGGCAGTTTCCGCATGGGCGACACCGTAACGGTCGTGGCCGCGTTGGAACAGTTTTTTGGCTTAAAAGCGCGGCAACCTTCTCCACAGCTGATTGTGCTCGAAAAGCCACCAGAATAGCGTCGGATCGCCCGTCCATTCCGCATGCGGGCGCATATTCACCTCGTCGCACGTGCCCATATCTGGTTTGAGCAATTAAAGTCGGCTGAACGCAAGTCGGTCGAAGACATTGCAACCGCAGAGAAGCTTGATGCCGGGGACGTAAGCCGCGCACTTCCCCTCGCCTTTCTTGCCCCGTCTATTATTGAGGCGATTTTAGACGGCAAACAGCCCGCCGATCTCACAGCCGAGCGTCTACGCCGGATGGCGCAGTTGCCCCATTCGTGGGATGAGCAAAGGCGCGTTCTCGGGTTCTAGCCCCTTTTTCGCTTGTTAGCCGACGTTGCTCCGCAACAAGCACCACCATTCACCGGTGTGGGCCACTGATCCACTCCAAAACTATCAACGGTTTGGAGGTCAAAATCACCAGCAGAGAACCCCGCCCTTTATTGCAGTTTCACGCCGCCAAGGGCAGCTCTCACCGCCAATCCATAGTCGCAAAAAGCCCCGCAAATGCGGGCTAAATCGATACTTCCGCAGAGAACTCTCTGCAGCGCCGAAACGAGTGGTAGTGGGGGTAGTCAGCCCGCAACCGCGCTCTGCATATTCCTTGTTAAACAGGGAAAATACAGGGAATACCTCGCCTAACAGCCCGATTGTTGCACAGCAACGTGCCACAAACCCTTTGTTTACGGGCTTTCTTGGCTAAATTCCCTATTTTTTGTAACAGGGAATTTCATACCGCGAACAGCCTAGATTAGGCGCCGAACACGGAATACCTCTCCCTTACCCTGCGAGGGCTAACAAACACAAACGAGAGCCGTCCATCTAGCTTTAGAGCGCTGCCAAATGCCGGATTGGCCGCCCCGCGGTGAGGTGCTCAGCGGCCGTCACGATTGCGGCGGCGTCGATTCCGTAGTGGCGATAGACCTCGGCCAGTGAACCGGTTTGACCGAACTGCTCAACACCCAGCGAACGCACGCGGTGGCCGCGCACCGCGCCGAGCCATCCGAGCGTTGTGGGATGCCCATCCAACACCGTCACGAGTCCGCAGTGGCTGGAGACGCCGTCCAGGAGTCGTTCGACATGCCCACGGGCGTGCACCAGTCCCTTTTCACGCGCACGCTGGGCAGCCGTCCAGCCGGCGTAGAGCCGATCTGCCGATGTAATGGCCAGGAGACCCACGTCGCGGCGGTCCTCGGCCATCATGCCCACGGCAGTGATGGCTTCCACCGCCATGACGCCGGCGTACGCGACCACGGTTTCGCAATTGGGCCCGGGACGGCGCACCCAATAGGCGCCATCGAGAATGCCGCGCTTCAAGTCATCAGACATCTCACGCTTGGGCTGCTCGAGTGGACGGGTCGAAAGGCGCAGGTAGACGGACCCGCCGCCCTCGTCACCGCTCTTCTGAATATGAGAAAGCGCCCACAGCATCATGACTTTCAATTCATCGATATAGGCGGGCTCAAAAGATGTCAGGCCGGGCTGCGCGAGGCCGATCAACGGGGTGCCGATGGACTGGTGTGCGCCGCCTTCGGGCGCGAGGCTGATTCCCGAGGGCGTCGCCGCCAGGATAAACCGGGCGTCCTGATAGCAGGCGTAGTTCATGGCATCGAGGCCACGGGCGATGAACGGATCGTAGAGCGTGCCGATGGGCAGAAGGCGTTCGCCGTTGATGCTGTGCGACAGCCCAAGCGCCGACAACAGAAGGAAAAGGTTGGATTCCGCGATACCCAGTTCAATGTGCTGGCCTTGCGGCGAAAAAGACCACGTGAACGTCGACGGCACACGCTCATCCTTGAACACGTCGCCCTTGGCTTCGCGCCCGAATAGACCGCGCCGGTTGACCCAGGCCCCCAGATTGGTGGAGACCGTGACGTCCGGCGAGGTCGTGACGATGCGCGCCGCGAAGGGACTTTCGAGGCGGCCGATCTCGTTCATGATCGTGCCGAAGCCCTGCTGGGTTGACGCGACCGGCGCAATGGTCAGCGGAATCTCATCGGGAATGGCGAAGGCGGGCGCTTGGTACTGGCGCGGGCCGGCGGAGACAAAGGGCGTGCGGTCCAGAAAGGCGTTGAGAGTTTGCGCGGGGAGATCGAGGCCTTCCAGCGCGTTCCATTCGTGACCGGGACGCACGGCCATGTCGGTGCGCAACCTATCCATTTGCGCCGGCGTCAACAAACCGGCGTGATTGTCTTTATGCCCGGCCAACGGCAGGCCGTAGCCCTTGATGGTGTAACAAATAAAGCAAACCGGACGGTCGTGGTCGATGCTGTTGAACGTCTCCAGCATCGTCGCGAGATCGTTGCCGGCGAGATTGGTCATAAGTTGCGCGAGATCTTCGTCGGGATAAGTATCGATGAGGCGCGCGGCTGTTGAGTCCGGGGCGAAGTCGGCTTTGAGGCGTTTACGCCAGGCCGCGCCGCCCTGAAAGACCAAAGCCGAGTAGAGCGGGTTGGGGCAGTTGTCGATCCAGGCCTGCAATTCCGCACCGCCGGGCTTTTGGAAAGCCGCCTGCAGCAGCTTGCCGTATTTTAGGACGATGACGTCCCAGCCAAAATCGCGGAACAGCGCTTCGTAGCGCGCCCACAAGCCTTCGCGCACCACGGCATCAAGACTTTGGCGGTTGTAGTCGATAACCCACCAGCAGTTCTTCAGTCCCTGCTTCCAACCTTCGAGAATGGATTCGAAGATATTGCCTTCGTCCAATTCCGCGTCGCCGATGAGGGCGATCATGCGGCCCTTTGGCGCGCTGTCATTCCATCCGTGCGCGCGGACGTAATCCTGCACCAGCGATGAGAACAGTGTCTGCGAGACGCCGAGCCCCACGGACCCGGTGGAAAAGTCGACGTCATCGGTATCCTTGGTGCGCGAGGGGTAGCTCTGCGCGCCGCCATAGCCGCGAAAGTTTTCGAGCTTTTCGCGGGTTTGGCGGCCCAGCAGATATTGAATGGCATGATAGTTAGGACTGGCGTGGGGTTTGACGGCCACGCGGTCTTGCGGCCGCAGCACATGAAAATAAAGCGCCGTCATGATCGCCGCCAGGGACGCCGAGGACGCCTGGTGCCCGCCGACTTTGACGCCGTCGCCGGTGTCGCGCAGATGGTTGGCATTGTGGATCATCCAGCTGGCGAGCCAGAGCACCTTCTTCTCCAAGGCGCGCAAACACACCATGTCATTGTCCGGAATCGTCGCGCCCATCACCGCCCTGCCCGTTCGAAAAGTTCTTGAATTTCGGCAGTATGTGCGGCTTGCCGTGGCAAAGGCCGTCTATTTGTGCGAATATTTATCTCCATATTGGCAGTTATTGCCAATAAGAGGCGATGCAGGAGCAGAGATATGCAAGAACTCGACCCCATCGACAAAAAGATCTTGGGCGCGCTGCAGAAAGACGGCCGCATGAGCCTGGCGGACATTTCGGCGCTGGCGGGACTATCGCCCTCGCCCTGCTTGCGGCGCATTAAAATCATGGAGAAGGCCGGGATCATTGCGCGCTACGTGGCCGTGCTGGATCAAGCCGAGATCGGGCTGCCCGTCAGTGTGTTTGTGTCGGTAAAGCTGGAACGCCAGCGTGAGGAAGCGTTGGACAAATTCTCCAAGGCCATCGCGCGCTGGCCCGAGGTGCTGGAGTGTTACCTCATGACCGGTTCGCGCGACTATTTGTTGCGCGTGGTTGCCGCCGATTTGTCGGCCTATGAACGTTTCTTGAAAGAAAAGCTCACGCGGCTGGATTGCATATCCTCGATTGAATCGAGCTTCGCCTTGAAACAGGTGAAATATACCAACGTCCTGCCGGTCGCCTAGGCTTACCGGACGAGGCCCACGACTTCCACTTCCACCAGCAGTTCGGGCCGCATCAAGTCTTGAATGCCGATGACGGTGCTGGCCCCGCGCGGTGCGGCCCCATAGAAGACGTCCAAACCTTTGACGATGACGCCGCGATCTTCGGGCTTGAGGTTCACGACGGGTCGCGTGACTATTTTCTGGTCGTGGTCACCGCCGATTTGCCGTCCCAGCGCGGTGCGAGGCCCTTGAATGTCTAATCGAACGGCTGATCAACGAGAGGGTCGCGGATTAAATTAAGAACCATTCAGACTTACCGGCAATTTCCAGCGTCAATAGTTTGCGCCAAAACTCACGAGATGGAACGCTACAGCTACCCAAAGGATGGATATCGCTCCAACGGCGCACAGAGCCGACCATATGCGGACGGACCAAGCCCTTGGCCGCGTCAACGCGCGATACGCCGCCCAAACAGCGCAGGCAGCTAATCCAACGAATCCAACAGCGCTACCGATTTCCAGACGCCAAATCCATCCATCCAAACTGGCGTCAGTGCTCCCGAGGGACTGAAAGAGCAGCATCCACCCACCAAGGATAGCCAGCGCCAACCAGGAGAGGCCGCAGGTCAGGCGGGAGAGAGTAAGGTCGATGCCCGTCAGACTGAGAGTCGCGCGGTACCGTCGACGCGCGATGACGCCCATGGGCCAACCCAGCGCCGTTATCGCGATAATTCCAAGGCCCGCGACAAAGGCCGGCATCAGCCAGATCGCATTACGGGGCCATGGCGTGGGTTCCCAGACCATAAAGGGCGCCACCGCATCGAGGCTCCATCGCACCACCTTATCGTTCTCGACCTTGGCGCTGAGGCGTTGAGGTCCGTGCGCGTCTTGCCACAGGAAGGGCGCAACCTCGATCCACTTGTGCGGGCGCCTGCTAAACGCGTAGGGCACCAGCGGGCGCCCGTCCTCATCTAGATCTATACGGGTCTGTTGGAGGAAGTTCGCGGCATCAATAAAGTTCGTGAAGGAGCCGCGACTCACTGAGTAGTTGCCAACCAACATCTTGGCATGGGCTTTGGCGGTCGACAGTTCCACCAGGGCCGGTGCGGGAGCAGGAAAGTAGCGATCCCCGAAAGCCTGGAACAAGCCGAGCCGAATATCAAAGCTCTCCGCGTCCGACGCGCCGGCACTATTCATAACCACATATACCCCGACATTCTGAGCCGGGAGCAACCACAGATAAGCGTGGGCGTTGTTCAAATCCCCCCCGTGACCAATGGCGCTGAGTCCATTGACCCGCTGTTCGTAGAAGCCGAGGGCCATGCGGTTCAGTTCAGGTAACACGACGTTGGCCGGCTCCAGCATCTGCCGCGCGGTCTGCGGCTGCATCAGGCCCGTGCCATCGTTGAGCAGCGCTATCATGAACTTCGCCATGTCGCCGCCTGAGATGGATGCTCCGCCCGCAGGCGGCACCGAGACGAGTTCAAACGGCTTGGCGTCCTTTGACGCCGTCGAATAGCCCTTGGACATGTGGGGCGCGAGATTCGGCGGCAGCGGCTGGGTAAAGGTGGCGTGCGCCATGCCAAGCGGCTGAAAGATGTTGCGCTCAACATAAGAGTCAAACGACACGCCAGAGATCCGTTCCACCACATACCCGGCCAATGCTGTGCCGTAGTTTGAGTAGGCCGGCGTGCTTCCCGGGGCATATATCCGATCTGGCAGCATCCTTTTCACCACCACACCCAAGGGCGGGATATCGCCGGTCGATCTGATCCCACCCTTGAAGACGTCACCGAAGCCGGGCGTGTGGGTCATGAGATTCCGCATCGTGATCGGATGGCCCTGAAAAGGCGGGATCTCGAAATCGATATAACCGTTCACGTCGGCGTCGAGGTCGATTTTGCCCTGTTCGACCAATTGCATCACGGCGGTCCAGGTGAACAACTTTGAAATGGATCCGGGACGAAAAATGGTAAGGGCCGGATCAACGGCCTCACGCGTTGCCACGTCAGCGTAGCCGAAACCGCGCTCAGTCAGGACCTGCCCGTCCTTTACAATCACCACCGCCGCGCCCGCGATATCGTTTTGACGCAGTGCATAGGGCATGAAACCATCAAGCCAGACGTCCACATCACTTTTAGAGAGTTCAGGTGTGCCGCCTCCCATAGTGATGGAAGGCTGAGCGGCGGCGGGCTGCGCCAGAGCCGCGACCGGCGGCGAGACTAACAACATCAATCCGAGCCACATCGATGCTCTCATATGCATGTCCTCGCGTTCCTCGTTGAAATGCCAAAGATGCCAGGTAAGGCTCTGCAGCGTGAGATTGTCTGTTTTGAATATATTTTTCTATTTTGTAAATTTTTTTCTTGTTTTTACTAACACGCCCGGTAGCTTGCATGTGCAATACCAGCCGAATGGGATCGCGGCGGCAAAGCCGCGCCTTTTCACATGAGCAAAGCCTTACTGACCTGCTGTCGTCTTGATCGCCAATTGATCTGAAAAATGGTACGCAAGTCGCAGTCAATTCGAGACAAGCGAGAAAATATGACCACGACGGCCAAACCTGGCGCAATTCTTAAGGCACTACGACTTCAAAAAGGCTGGAAGCTAGCCGATGTGGCGACCAAAACCGGCTTTCCCGTATCGACCTTATCAAAGATCGAAAATGACAAGGTCGCGCTGACCTACGACAAGATCGCCCGCATTAGTAAAGGAATGGATGTCGATATCGGCGTCTTCTTTGCCGAGGACGGGCCAGCGCAAACCCTCGCCTTGGCCACGGGCCGGCGCAGCATTATCCGCAAAGGCGAAGGCCGCGTTATTGAGACCGACACATACCATCACCGGTTTGTAGCTACCGAATTACTCAATAAGAGATTCGTGCCGATGTTCGGCGAAAGCTACGTCAGGTCTATAGACAAGTTTGGTGAAATGATTCGTCATAGCGGCGAAGAGTTTACGTATGTCATTGAAGGCTCGTTGGAACTTCATACAGAACTTTACGCACCGGTGAGACTGGAAGCGGGCGATTCCATTTACTTCGACAGCGGAATGGCCCACGCATATATCGACGTCGGAAATACGCCATGCCGGGTTTTGACAATTTGCTCGGGAGACGAATCACAAGTTATGACGGCGCATGAGAAAAGCCCCTCGCCGTCACCTGCCCCCGTAGATCATAAAGTTTCCGCGAAGGCACCTGTTAAGCAGACACGCGGACGTCGAGCGGCCAGGAACTGACGATTATACTGGCTCCTACTCGTTATAACGGTTCAAACGCGCCAGCAGGGCTTCGGCTGCTGCGGTCTTAACCTGGCCGAACCCGCGCACATCTAAAGGCGCCTTGGCGAGATTAATCGCGACGTTTAACGTTTCGGTGGATAATTTTCCAGCCAGTTTACTTATGGCCGCCAAGTAAGCATCTCGCAGGGACCGCTCAAGCCTACGCTCGTGCGTATAGCCGAATGTATCGAATGGACTTTCCCGCAATCTCCTCAGAGCAGCTAGCACGCGGAACACCGGCAGTATCCATGCTCCAAAAGCAAATTTCCGCGGGCGCGAGGTGAGCTTATCCTGCGGGGAAATCAGCGGGGGAGCCAGGTGGATCTTGATGGTGCGAATATTCTCGAATTCATTCGCCAACGCGGTCCAGAAACGACCATCGGCATAAAGCCGCGCCACTTCATACTCGTCTTTATATGCCATCACCTTATACGCCGAACGCGCTACGGCCCACGCGAATGATTTGCCTTCGCCGTATGGGGCCGCGGCTTCATAGACAGTATGCATGAGCTCGGAATAGCGCCGACCATAGGCCTTATTCCAATAACGAACCAAATCCTCAGTCCGCTGCTCTATAAACTGCTCTAATGTCTGCGACACGGCGACTTGGGGTGGAGGCGCGAAAGCAGCGCGCCGCCCCATGGCAAACGCGCGAAGATTAACTGCCGCAGCTTTACCGTTGAGTTCAATCGCCTGTTCAATCGATCGCAGCTCAAGAGGGATACCGCCAAGTTGCCATGCGTACCCGAGCATAAATAAATTTGCGTAGATTCCGTCGCCAAGAAGTGATTCCGCAGCGCTGGATGCTGGGACGAGAAAAGGCTCTTTGCCGGATACCTTGGCAATTGTCGATGTGAGGGCGGCGCGGTCTATTGCAAGATCTCGATTGGCCTGGAAGGCCGCCGTGGCCGCGATATCCGTATTCGCGACGACCAGTGTACCCTCAGCAATCGCATCCAAACATTCGGGCTGATTCGCAGCGATAAGATCGCATCCAAGGATGAGATCCGCTTGACCGGGCCCGACCTTGGCCGCGACGATTGTGTCCGGATCTCGGCTAAACCGCACGTGACTGAAAACAGCTCCCCCTTTTTGACTAAGCCCAGTCATATCGAAGAGGTTGACACCATAGCCTTCAATCCGCGCCGCCATACCCAGAATGGCGCTTACCGTCACCACCCCCGTGCCGCCGATACCGGCGATGACCATGTCGAACTTGTGCGTCATGGCGGGGAGATGGGGCATGGGTAACACAGACTCAGATTGCGGCTCGGGTGCAGCAGATTTCCGCGGGCGCCCCCCTTCCACCGTCACAAACGATGGACAGAAGCCCTTCACGCACGAGATGTCCTTGTTGCAAGCTGACTGGTCGATTTTCCGTTTCCGGCCCAGTTCTGTTTCCAGCGGCTGAATGGCCAGACAATTGGATTGTACCGAACAATCTCCACACCCTTCGCAGACGAGCGCATTTATGAAAATGCGATGATCCGGGTCAGGAAGGATTCCGATTTTACGGCGCCTGCGCTTCTCCGCGGCGCAAACCTGGTCATAGATCAAAACGCTGACACCGGCGGCCTTGTGTAACTCCTCCTGGACCACACCGAGTTCGTCACGATGCAGGAGTTCCGCGGCCGGCGGCAAAGGATCCGTCGAAAAACGTTCTGGATCCTCGGAAACAACAACGATGCGGTGAACGCCTTCCGCTCTGACCTGCTCAACAATGCGCGCGACCGTGAGCCCACCTTCGACAGGCTGCCCGCCCGTCATCGCCACCGCATCGTTAAACAGAATTTTGTATGTAATATTGGTCTTCGCTTGAACCGCAGCCCTGATCGCCAAGGAACCCGAGTGGTTGTAAGTCCCGTCGCCGAGATTTTGGAAGATGTGTTGCGTGCTTGTGAATTTTGACAACCCGATCCAATTAGCGCCTTCGGCGCCCATATGCCCCATGGGAATAGGATTACGCTCGGGATGGAACACGGCCATGCCATGACATCCGATACCGGTAGAGCCTATTGCACCCACAGGAACCTTGGTCGACGTGTTATGCGGGCAGCCCGAACAAAATGCCGGGCGGCGAGCGGCTGGTGGGGACGGCGGCTTCGCTTGCATCAAGCGTGCACGCACCGCCTCAGCCGCGATCAGGACGTGCGGGGCAATCTCGGCGATATTCTGCAAGCATGCCTGTAATCGGTCGGCGATTGCACCCGCAACCATCAGTCCATTCAGCGGCAAATCCGACGGTAGCAACGGACTTCCATCGGGCGCGACTTTACCGCTGATACGCGGCCGAATATTCTGGTTGAACAGTAACGCCTTTGCTTGGCTTTCCGCATGGGGACGCTTTTCCTCAACGAAGATAATTTCTGTTGCAGCCTGAGCCACTTCGGTGAGACGACCAGAATCTAAAGGGAATAAGAGGGCTATTTTGTAGACGCCGAGTCCCATACGCTTAGCCGTGGCTTCATCCACGCCAAGCATTTCCAGGGCCGCCAGGACATCCGCGAAGGCCTTTCCCGCGGTTGCTATCAGAAACTTGGGTGTTTCTGCGCCGAACGCGATGCGGTCTAGTTTATTTGCCCGCGCGAACGCTTCGGCCCGAGGAAGCTTGTAACGCACTAAGCGCATTTCCTGTTGCTGCATAGCAAGTATTTCAGGCCGAATGTGGACGCCCCCTGCCGGCATAGGTACGTCCGGCGTATCAAAATCCCGTGGCGCCACTAAATCGAGAACCTCTGTGGATTCCGCCGTTTCATTCACGAGTTTTAGACCTACTAAGAGCCCGGAATATCGCGACATCGCCACCGCCGCGAGGCCGAACTCCAGAATTTCCGCGACGGAACTCGGATAGAGAACGGGCACGCCCCAGCTCGCGAGTGTTAAGTCGCTTTGATGAGAGGTGGTCGAAGATTTTCCGGCGTGGTCGTCGCCGAAAAGCAAGACAACCCCACCTAAGGGGGCGACGCCTTGAAGATTTGCATGCTTAATCGCGTCGCCGGAGCGGTCGACGCCAGGTCCTTTTCCATACCAGAAGCCAAACACGCCCTCGACTTGCGCACCCGGCACAAAACCGAGCTGTTGCGTGCCGGCAACGGCCGTCAGAGCTAAATCTTCATTTACGCCCGGCTCGAACGTGATGTTGTTATCGCGAAGCTCCTGAGAGGCTTTTTGAAGTTCGGCGTCATAGCCCCCGAGGGGCGAGCCACGATAGCCGCTGATATACCCCGCAGTGTTCCATCCGCGCCGCCGATCAAGCGCTCTTTGCAAAATTGGAAGGCGAACAAGGGCTTGCCGGCCACTCACAAGCGCGCGCCCCTCGGCGAGCAGATACTTGTCGGAAAGCTTAATTGGGCGAGGACCAGTCATATTTGAATTCCGAGGCGGGGTTGCCCCCATTTTGTGGGACCCTTAGCCTGATGGAAAGACAAATTTTCTATTTGGGATAATTATTTTCTATTTATAATATCATTTCCATATTGGATACAGACCGCCCGTTTGCGCGGTAGCCATATTTAGGGAGATGGGCGTGAATTCGAACTCCACTTGGTTTCACCGTTTCCTATTGCCCGGCTTTGCATTCAAGGCCGTTGTCATCGGCGGCGGCTATGCGACGGGCGCCGAGCTGGTGACATTCTTCATGCCGAGCGGACCCCGCGGCGGGCTCTATGGAATGCTTCTGGCGACCGTTGTGTGGAGCGCGGTCTGCGTAGTGACCTTTTTATATGCGCAGCAAACCAAGAGCCGCGACTATCGAACCTTCTTTAATCACCTCTTGGGGCCGCTTTGGCCCGTATTCGAAATTTCATTTTTTCTGGGAATGATGGTGATACTGGCGGTCTTTGCCGCCGCCGCCGGCGCAATCGGTCATGCGGTTATGGGGTGGCCGGCCATCGTCGGGGGATTGCTTCTGAGCGCCGCAATTGCCGCATTTGCGACATTTGGGAATGATTCCGTCGAGCGGTTATTCAAGTATGTCTCGTTTTTCCTCTATGCGACCTACGCCGCCTTTCTTGTTTTGGCGCTGCTTCATTTCGGTGCACGTATCCCGCTAGCGTTCTCCACTGACACACCAACAACTGGGTGGTTCACCGGCGGCATGAGTTACGCCGGTTATAATATCCTCGGCGCCGTGACCATCTTGCCGGTAATACGACACCTGCAAGGGCCGAAGGACGCCGTTATCGCCGGCGCCTTAGCCGGGCCCCTTGCGATGATCCCCGCCATACTCTTCTTCGTTTGCATGACGGCTTTCTACCCGGAAATCAGCAACCAAGCCCTGCCTTCCGACTTCATGCTCGAACAACTGAATTTGCCTCTCTTCCGTATAACCTTTCAGGCAATGATTTTTGCGGCTCTTCTCGAAAGTGGTACGGGGCTGGTTCACGCCATAAACGAGCGGATTGCGGGCGCCTACCAAGCGCGCGTACAAAAACCCTTGTCCAATCGGCTTCGGCTAACGATAACGGTCGCAATCTTGATCGGCTCTATTTTTGTAGCGGACCGCATCGGGCTGATTTCGCTAATAGCCAATGGCTACAAATGGCTGTCCTACTTATTTTTAGCGATTTACGTCTTACCGCTTATGACATTTGGCTTGTGGCAGATTTTCCGGAAAAAGGCCGTGCCGCTTTAAGCCAATCCAGACTAATTCGCTGGCTTGGTCTCGCTGATGATATAGCGATCGACCAATCTACGGAATTGGCCAACCGCCGCATCCACGGAAAGCACCGCCATTTTAAAATCCGGATCAAGCCGCAAATTGCGGTCTTGTGCCGTAATCATCTCCCGGTCCTCATCGAACGCGGTCAGAATGCCATTGTGAATCGATTGCGTTACGTCCGGGCGGTCAATCAGGAAGTTGTGCGGATGAGCGAAGAAATAGTGCGTGGAATTGTCGGTTTCCGGCGTAAGGGCTTGGCAGCCTCGGAAGGCAAGAGACTTTTCGCGAAAACCGTCCTTATCGCCGTGTCCCGCAGCAGTCATTCCCGAATCCATCAGCAGTACGCCGGGAATCAAAAACTCGTAGAACATCCAGCGGTCGACTTTGGCGCCAGGCTTAAAACCACCGTATTCAGCCGCATAGAGCGGCGCCTCTGTGTTCTTTACCCATTTTGTCAAATGGATGCCGCGTTCCTTGCGTTCAACGTGAGGAAGCACCGCTGCATAGTCGGGAGATCCTCCCAACGTGGTTGGGTGAAGGTATGGAAGGTGCGAGAAGTCGAGCAAATTGTCGGCAATCAACAGATAATTGGTGTCGTAATGGACATAACCGTCCAAAGCCCGCCATGCGGGGTGATCAAGCCAGGGCGTGCTGGGAATAAGAGCAGTATCGGCCAATTCCGGAGCACCCATCCACACCCAGATCCATCTATGCGTCTCCACGACCGGGAATGACCGGACTTTGAGCGCTGCAGGAACGCGCTCCTGCGCCGGCACCGCGATGCATTGGCCTGACTTATCAAATAAAAGCCCATGATACATGCAACGGATGTGCTCACCCTCTTTGCGGCCTTTTGATAAAGGCGCGGCACGGTGGCAACATCTGTCTTGCAAGGCAAACACCTTGCCCGCGGCGTCACGGCCGAATACCAGCGGCATGTTAACGACGGTGCGGGCGAACAAGCCGTCTCGCGGAACTTCTTTGTCCCAAGCCGCGACATACCAACAATTCTGAATAAACAACGTACGCCCTCCTATTCTTGCGAGGCCGCCCGGCTCACGCTCTTACGTGCGCTCAACTGTTATGTCTTGAGCGCCTTCCCAGAGTGTCAGTCGGCCAAGTTTATTCAGCTGATCCAGGCCTTCCACGACCGTGAGGAAGTGATTGCCCGCCAACTGACCAAGTTTGCTCGCAAACCTCACCCCACCATAAGCGAGCAAGATCTCGGTTTCGCTAAAGCCTCCGGGATAGAAGATGAACTGTCCCGGGGCGGGATAGCTGGTGGCATTCTCTACCGGAAAACTCAGCGCGTTATCGCCGAGCGGAATCCAGCACGCCTCGCCACTCCAACGCACGTGAATGATTTTTTGTGTGTACGGCAGGAGTGCCAGAAAATACGCGCAGGTTTTGGGAGCGAGCGTTTCTTCCAGCCGCGCCAAAAAGCTGAAGGGCCCGGCTTTCACGTTCAAAAATGTCATGTTTCCTTCTCCACACCCTGGCTGAGTGCCGACATTGCGACAAAAGAGCGTTATGCCGCGCTAATTATTCCCGCGTAACTCTCAGGATCTGTATCTCCCTCGGTGCCGAACAACAGGACGGCACTTTGGTCCGTCAAGCCGAGGGCGTCCCGCAGTTTCACGTCACGATCCATGATGGCGAGCAATGCGCCGGCTCCAGCGCCACCCGCCTCACCAATCACGAGTGCCGGATCGCTGTCGATTGGGCTAGCCAACCGCCGCATGGCTTCGAACGATTCGATGTCGTCGATTGCGAGAAAGTCGTCCGCGCCTTTTTTCAGGATTTTGAGCGCATTCAGCGAAGGCTTACCTGCGGCGAGGCCATACATTTTCGTATTATGGGCGCCTTCGACGATGACAAGCTTTCCACTTTCGACACTGAGGTAGAGGCAGTTTGACTCTCGAGACTCGACAATGATAAATCGCGGACGCTGAGCTCCCCACGTCTGCCAGAAGTGCGAACACATCGCCGCAGCGATGCCTCCAACACCAGCCTGCACAAACACGTGCGTTGGCACGATCCCTGTCGGAAGCTGATTTACGATTTCGTCCGCGATAACCTGGTAGCCATGCATGACGTCGCGGGGCGTGTCCTCATGCCCCTCGTAGGAGGTATCCGATATGATGTACCAGCCGTTCTTCTTCGCATCCGCTTCAACGGCTTTAACAGCCAGATCGTAATTCCCCTCAATGCGCACGACGTTCGCGCCGAGCTGCTGTAAGGCCGAGACCCGTCCGGGGCTGGTATTCAGGGGAACATAAATATTGCAACGGCACCCGAAGGACTTTGCGGCGAAAGCCACCGAACGGCCATGATTGCCCGTCGTGGCGCAAGCAACGGTAATGGACCCGACGATGTCCGCATACTTTCCACTGAGAATGTCGCTGACGTCTTTCTCCGCAGCGCCAGGGATATCCTGCAGCCTCTTTGCAAGCAGACGATAGATCGCATAAGCGCCCCCCACGCCCTTGAGAGCTTTCAGTCCAAATCGCGAGCTTTCATCTTTTAGGAAAATGCGCCCAACACCAATGGCTTTGGCCAGGCCACTGAGTTCGCGCAGAGGCGTAGGGTTATACCAAGGCAACTGGCGTATGACTCGTTTTGCGTCCGCAGCGCCCTCCTTGTTGAGGACTGACTCAAGTTCAGCGTCATAAGGTGTGGAGGGTTCAGCATTCGGGTTATGAAAGTGGAGGAGCGGAGCGCTCGCTGCCGGAGCGTGCGATGTGCGGGATGACATATACTTTCCTCTGAGAAACAATGACTCGATCTGCGTACACCCCGTTTTCGGGAGGACGCAGACGACAGAAACGATACTGCGTCGTTTTATTTTGCTTGGGTCCAGCCTTGCCCTCTTATGACTGTACCGGGCTTGGCTCCTGTATGACGTCCGCCGTCAACGACGGGCACGCCGTTTACAAGCACATAGCTGATGCCCTCAGGGTAGGCTGTGGGCTTCTCGTAAGAGGCAATATCCTTGATCTTGTCGTAGTCAAAGATCGTCACATCAGCGCGCAATCCCACCCGAATAGCGCCGCGATCGAAGAGCTTGAACCGCGCTGCGGGCCAAGACGTCATCTTCCGGATGGCGTCTTCCAACTTCAATACGCCGCGTTCACGCACATATTCGGATATGACACGCGGAAACGTGCCGTATGCACGAGGGTGACCGTCTGCTTCCTGATCGCCGGACGTCGCCGTGCCATCGGTGCCGATACTGGTCCATGGGAAGCGCAGGGCAGTTTCAATATCCTTTTCGCTCATCCCGAAATACAGCGCGATCGGCCGGTGCGGCGCACCTTCGAGTACGATGTCCCAAGCGACGTCGGCGGGATCGCGATTAAGAGCACGAGCGATCGTAGCTATGTCCTTGAAGCGATATTGATCATATTTAGCGTTATGCGCCGTCACGAGAACGACGTGGTTCCATCCCCCCGAGGCGGTGACAAGGTTGGTCCACCCCGGCATCGATCCTGCCGCTACCTGCTTCTTTAGCTTTGAGCGAATGGCGGGATCCGCGAGCTTGATAAGTCCCTTTTCCTTACCTTCGGCCCAAACCCAGTTCGGAACCGTGATATCAAGCCCGGTCCCTCCGGCGGTGTAGGGGTAAATGTCCGCAGCAATGTCGATGCCGCGCGCACGTGCGTCTTCTATGAGCTTACCGGCTGCGGGCATAAGCTTGCCCCATCCGGGCGCAAAAGCTGCTTTTAGATGGTAAATTTCAACAGGAATCCCGCTCTGCTCGGAAATAGCGATTGATTCTTCGATCGACGGCAGCAGCGTCTCACCCTCGTCGCGCATGTGATGGGCATAGATGCCGCCGTATCGGTGGGCGACCTTTGCGAGCTCCACCAACTCCGGTGTCTGCTGATAGCTCGCCGGGGCATAAATGAGCGCAGTGCCGAGCCCCATGGCACCGGCGCGCATCGCCTCTTCAACATGCGCCCGCTCCTGATCGAGCTGCGCAGCCGTGGGAAGGCCGTCAACATCTCCCATAACCTCAACACGCGCTTGGCTTGCGCCATAGAGGGTGCCGAAATTCACCGAGAGTCCCTGTTTCTCTAGACGGTCGAAATAATCAGCAAGCTTGGCGGACCCGACAGGCGTTCCACTCTCGCCTGCGACTGCCGTTGTAACCCCCTGTAATACCTTATTCTCGGCGCGGCCATTCTGAAGCAGACTCTCGCCGGATTGATCCATAACGTCGATCCATCCCGGCGTTACAAATTGTCCGGTTGCGTCAATCTCTCGTGACCCGCGCCCACTCACGGTCCCTATCTGTACAAAGCGACCGTCCTTAATGGCGACATCCGCACCCACCCACGGATTTCCGCTGCCATCGAGGAGCTTGCCATTGCGAATCACTACGTCGTATGCGGCGCCCGTTACGGCTGCGCCTTGTCCTCGGCGCATGGCAAAAATCGCATTCAGGACGACATCCGGGCGATCATGCGCGACATCGTGCGAACTCTTGTCGGCAACGATCAACGACCGATTTGCGGCCTTGCTGGCGAAGAGAGCTTGCGCATCGCGCCAGGCTTGCGCGTCGGCGGGATCCGAATGCGGCGTTTTCTCCGCCACAATCACAGCAACTGGAACCGCGTTTGGCCACGTCATCTTGTGGTAGGCCCGCGAGACCGACTCAAATGCGGCTCCCATTGCTAAGAGCTGGCGATTACCTGGCGTAGAGGGAGCCTTTCGCACTTTCTCCAGTATCGGCGTATATACCTTGACCTGACGCGCGATCATTTCGTCCGTAAAAAAGTCCGGAATGTTCGCATCGACCAACACAGCACCGGCAAACCAATCGGGATGTCGTGTGGTGATTCCCGTAGCGACCTCACCCGCCAGCGAATGTGAAACCAATATGATTCCGCGAGTGGCGCCCAGAGCGTGCAATCCGGCTTCCAGATCATCAATCGCGCCAGTCAGACTCCACGGGCCCGGCACGTCGTCGCTCCCGCCGAGGCCTGCACGGTCATAGGTGATGATCTGCGCGCCCGTCTGCTTGGAAAGTTCTGGCGCAAGCGTTGACCAATAGGAAGAATCAGCCCCACCGCCTGCATCAAGAACGATTGCCGGCGACGTCCCTGCAATGATCTGAAATGCGATCTTGCGCCCATCGCGTTCAACGATGCGCGTGTCCGCCCCGGCTGCAGACGCGGCCGAAAGCGCAGCGCATGAAAGGACCACGCCCAATAGCAGCTTAAGAAAGAACTTTAATCGCATTTTTTAGGCGCTCCAATAAGACAATTCAAAGAGGCACTGCCACTCACGACCTCTGGGTTTATTTACGCGCCTGTCCCTGTCGCATGATGTCGGCAATGGCTTTCAGAACAATATCCGGGCGATCCTGCACGACGTCGTGCGAGCTTTTGTCGGCAATAATCAAAGTGCGATTTGGCGCCTTGCTGGCAAACAGCGCATGGGCATCTCGCCACGCTTGAGCGTCGGCGGGATCGGGCTGAGGAGGCTTCTCCGCCACAATGACCATAACGGGAACCGTACCCGGCCATTCCATTTTATAGAACGCCCGCGAAACCGGCTCAAACGACTCCGCCAACGCCAAAAGCTGACGCCCTTCAGGCGAAGGAGGTGCCTTTCGCAGACTTTCCAGTATCGGCGTATACACCTTGAGCTGCCGCGCGATCATTTCGTCCGTGTAGAACTCCGGCACGTTTGCATCGACCATGACAGCGCCGGCGAACCAATCGGGGTGTCGCCCGGCTATGCCGGTAGCAATCTCACCGGCGAGTGAGTGCGACACCAATATGATACCACGTGTGGCGCCCAGCTCGCGCAGCCCGGCCTCCAAATCGTCGATAGCGCCGGTAAGGCTCCAAGCGCCTGGAACTTCTTCGCTTTTTCCAAATCCTGCACGATCATACGTGATGATCTGAGCACCCGTTTGTTTGGCTAGTTTGGGTGCAAACTCCTTCCAATAAGAAGAGTCATTGCCTCCGCCTGCATCCAGAACGATCGCGGGTAACTTACCCGAAATGACATGAAACGCGATTTTACGCCCATCGCGTTCGACGATGCGGGTGTCAAATTTCGCGGTGGAATCAGCCGCATATGCGGCGCACGAAAGGAGCGCACCAAATGCAAGAGTCAGGAGTAAATTTAATCGCATTGTCGTCGGGCTCCGATTGAAACAAAATGAAAAGGGGGCGAGCACACTGCTCGCCCCCTTGTTTATCTAGAATTTTACGTCAACCGCGGCACCAATAGTGCGGGGTTGAATAATCGCCGCGTTGATTTGCGTGACAGCACCGGTCGCTTGATTATTGAGCACGCTATATGACGCGTAAGCTCGCTTATCCGTCACGTTTTTAGCAAACAAACGCAAAGTATAGCGGCCATCCGTCGCGCTCGCATTCAGGTCGAGAGCCGCATAGCCGGGCAGACGCCGGGAAAATGGCGCACTGGTCAAGTCCGACAGGCGGTCATCAACCATACGCAACCCGAAGCCTGCGGTCCCGCTCCATTCCTCGAACAGATCCCGCGTATACGACACGCTAATGGATCCACTCAGCTTCGGAACATTGGGAAGGCGGTCGCCTTTCACGCCACCCGCGGGAACGGCATTGTCGGTCAAAACGGAGTGGATATAAGCGAACGTGCCGTTCACATCCAAACCCTCTAACGGACGGATCGTAACATTGGCTTCGACGCCTTCGCTTCGCGCCTTACTGCCGTTGACGACGTAGTTGAAGCCGCCTCCGGCGCTTGTCAGCAATTGGATATCCTTCCAATCAATGAGGAAGGCGGCCGTATCGATCGCGAACATATTATTCGGCGTGTTGGCCTTGATGCCCACTTCGTAATTGGTCAGGCTGTCTGAATTGAAAGTCGGAGAGACGCCCGGGATCGCCAGATTCGGGCCGCCGGGACGATAGCCTGTCGCCACGCGGGCGTAGACCATGGTGTTGCTGTTGAACTTGAAACGTGCACCGGCGCTGTAGGTCGTGACGGTTTCATCCGATTTTTGATTAGGCAGGCTGATAGGCGCCGCTAAAATAATGCCCGTCGCAAATTCGCTAAACACCTGCTTGTTTTTCGCATAGCGAAGACCACCGAATAGCTCAAAGCGATCCGTAAGGCTGTAGTTCACGTTTCCGAACGCTGCATACTCCTTATAGGTGGAGGGCAACTGCGCGGAGAAGATCGGATCGACGCCGGGAATCGGCACGTTGGCCATCGTGAGTGCGCTGGGCGATTGGAAATTCGTGGAATCTTCGTAAGTGTAGAAACCGCCGACCGTCCATTGTAGGCGGCCGGATCCAATGGATTGCGCGCGCAGTTCCTGCGTGAATTTCTCGAGTCCCAACTTGTAGCAGTAGACGGATTTCCCGGCAGCAGGTAAGCCCAAGAACGGAAATGCCACGCCATATGTGTACGACGCGTCCTGCGTCTGGCTGACCGATGTATCGGCATAGCTGGTGGACGAGATCACTTCCGCCCATTCGCCCTTATACTCAATCGCCCCTGAAATAAACTTAATGGTCTTCTGGAACGGCTGGTCAGTAAGGTTGTTGTCTTGAAGATCGCCGAAGAGCGGACGCAAGGTCGTATTGCTCAGCGGCATGCTCGCATTGCCATGCGTCTTTGTACGTTGCCACAAGCCGTTGACCTTAACGGTCAAGGCATCCGTGATATCAGAATACAGGCCGAGGCGAGCGCTCTGTTGCTGTACACTGTTTTGATCTTTCTGTCCGGTTACGGCGTTATCAATGAAGCCTGGCGTGTGCTCTATGGCATAGCTGGCGACAAAACCGAGCTTACCCTCGGCGATAGGGCCGCTGATGTTGGCGCGTCCGCCGCCGCCGACACTTCCGCCGCCACTGACGCCGATTAGGTCTCCGCCCACCTGCGCCGAGAACTTATCCAGCGAGGGAGTTGTGAGCACGTACTTAAGAAGTCCGCCCATGGAGCTAGCGCCATAGAGCGTTCCCTGCGGACCACGCAGAATCTCGAACCGCTCAACGTCATAGGGCAGAAGATCGAGTTGGAAAGAGTTTCCGCCGTTATAGGTAGTGCTGCTGCCTACGGGCGCATCATCGATATAGGTCGCCACGGTGCTGGCGCGACCTATCGGTGCGACGCCGCGGATACTGATGGTGGTCTGTCCGGCAGACCCACCTGAATCGACCTGGAACGCCGGCACATACGAGCTTACGTCGGTGAGCTGAGTAGCATGGACCGCTTCCAGAATTTTTGTCGAGACGACGCTGACGCCAGCCGGAACGTCGAGAATGTTTTCACTACGCTTCTGGGCGGTGACAATAACTTCGCCGATTTCATAGCCAGAGGTTGCCTGTTGGGCATTCGCAAAGCCGGGCGCGAGTATGGCAAGGGCACTGCTTGTCGCCATCAACAAAGCTACGTGTAGTTTATAAGACGTATTCATCGATAATCCCCTTTTTGTTTGAGGGTGAGAACACCCCACGTCGTCTCACCTGTTTGACTTACTCTCTGATCGACTCACTCACTGGTAAAAAAAGGCGCGTAGGCGAAAGATCCGCTTCACTGATCTTCATCGCTTGCAACTCATTGTGGACAGGTAACTTGAGGACAAGTTTGGCAGCGAGAGCACTCAATGCTGGGGCTGTCTGGATTCCGTATCCGCCGAGCGCCGCTAGCCAAAAGAGCCCCGGAATTTCAGGGTCGAACCCCACAACTGGGGAACGATCTGCGACAAACGACCGAAGCCCAGCCCATTTGTTCTTGATCCGCCGAACTTCGATGCTGGTAACCTGCTGCAAGCGATCTGCCGCAATCGCCACGTCGAGTTCATCGGGCTGAGCATCTTCGGGCTTGGAAGGCGTTTCATCGGCCGGCGATATCAGCAGCAAGCCTGCATCGGGCTTCATATAGAACTGCTCGTCGGCATCGAGAATCATCGGCCAGTCTTTTGAGTTCAGACCTTCGGGAACATCGATGAGTGCCGCCGTCCGACGGCGCGGTTCAATTCCTATCGTCTTTGCGCCCACTTTCGCGGCAATCTCATCTGCCCAGGCGCCAGCGGCATTCACCAACACTGAAGCTCGAAAAACGCCTTGCGAGGTTTTTAACTTCCATCGCTGGGTTACCTGGTCAAATGCAACTTCCTCGACCTTGGAATTGAGGAAGATTTGCCCCCCGTGACTTTTGAGCCGCTTAATATATCCCTGTTGCAGTGCATGAACCTCAATATCCGCGGCATCGACATCCAAAACCGCGCCGATGAGTCCTTCGGAACGCAGTACCGGACACAATTCCAACGCTGCTGCGGCACTAATCTGTTTAAGGTTATCGGCAGGAAGTTCGCTGGCAATGTACTGCTCAAACGCATCGCGCTTTTCGGCGCGACCAACGATCATGATCTCTCTTCTGTTGACAAGCGGCCCATCACAGAAGCCCTCGTCCGGCGCGTAGAAAAATTTCCGACTTGCGAGCGTCAAAGCCCGAACGACGTGATTGCCATATCCGATGACGAACAGCGCGGCCGACCGTCCCGTCGAATGAAACCCCGGCTGCTCCTCCATTTCGAGAACAGCCACTTTACGGCTGGGTGCCAAATGCGCCGCGATGCCGGTGCCCGCGATGCCGCCGCCAATTACCAAAACATCAAATTCATTGGCGTTAATCACGTGCCTCTTACTTTCAACGGAGGATCAAGCTCGGAGCGCCAGACCTGAATTATCATAAATGTATAATATTATCTATTATAGAAAGTTTTGTCTGATGTAAATAAATTTCGGGTGATTTGCTTATGCACCCCTAATCGACTCGATCCCGCCGAGTCTCCAACGCAGCAATCTCAGTTAAGAGTCCCTGGACAGCCATCTCGATCAATTCCTCCCCATAGGCCGGGCTTGCCTGAAGTGGATCGGAGCCCATTCTTCCATCGGGATGACGCGTTCTAAAATCGATCGCATCACGGATAGGACCACTCGGCGCAACGGGTGGGTCGCAAGGCGCATTCTTGATCGACGCCGGATAGGCGGCTTGAGTAATCGCGATTTCCGACGGTTCGGCGTGACTTCCGTGACCGTTGGGGAACTGTCGGTGAGCCAGTTCTGCGACGCCGGCGAGCTGCCACCAATTACGCAGAATCAGCGCAAGTTCCGCGTGACGCTTGGCATAGCTCGCCTCAGCATAAATTTCGGAAAAGGCAGCCTCTATCGTGGCGATATTTCCGCCATGGCCATTCAGAAAGTAAATAGTCTCAAAGCCGTGCACCAATAGAGAGGAAACCCAGTCCCGAAGCGTCAGAATCATGGTTGATGGTCGTAGCGATATGGAGCCAGGAAAACCTAAATGATGCTGCGCCATGCCGACGTTAAACGTTGGCCCAACGAGGATATCCGCACGAGCAGCAAGGGCGCGATGCGCGATGATTTCCGCACAGAGCCAGTCAGTACCAAGCAGGCCGGTTGGCCCATGTTGTTCAGTGGAACCAATCGGAATAACGATCGCTCGCGAACGCGCTAGATACGTTTCAATCTCGGGCCACGTGGAAAGATGCAAGATCATGCGGCGCCCTTTAAGACTGTGCCGTCAGGGCCGCTGGCTGCCTTGCTATCGGGTTTTGCATTGAACGTCGCGCGGCGAACCCATGAAGCCACACTTAGGAGCGCGACGCCGGCCGAACCGACAAGGGCCGCGTGGAGCAGCCAAAAGTTGGCTGGCGACCACGTTTCATAAAGGGAGCCTATGCGCCCGCTTATCACGCTGCCGAGAAAATACGAAAGGGTATAAACCCCAACCATCGTGCCGCGTGTCCCTGTCGGGGCACCGCCGGTGAAAAGCGAATTCGCGCTGGGAGAAAAATATAACCAGCCGACATTTGACACCAGGTGAAAAGCGAGGGGCATGATCAGAAGGACTTTCCCCTGATCATTCAAAACCAGATCGCCTGCGGCGAGAAATATTACCGCCGCACCGAAGATGAAGCAGCCAATCGCCATGCGCACGATTTCATCGGGTTTGATGCCTGCACGTTCGCGCTTTTTCCACCACATCAATAACAGCGGAAGCGCAAGCAACGGCGAAAGGCCGTCAAACGCCTGCAGCCAAGGAACCGGCAAAACCCAGTCGCCAAATTTGAGATCGACGCGGTCGCGAACCCAGAGGTTATAGGTATTCCAAATCTGGGCCTGCGCTATCCAAAATAGCGTGCAGAAAGGAACGATAGCGGTCAGCGCGATAACCGCATGGCGCTCTTGTTTATTGAGTGATTTTGACGATGTCTGCGTAATGGCGACGTTTTCGTCCGGAAGAACGCGCTGCCCAGCCAAGTACCAAATCAACCCGATGAACATACCTACGCCGGCGAAAGTAAAAGCCACGTGCCAGTCAAATTCCTGGCTGAGCCATCCGGTAATGAGCGGAGATATGAATGCTCCGATGGCAACCATGCTCGCGTATATCTGAAATGCTGTGGCGCGGCGGCTGTCCTCCGGAGCATAGAGTTCAGCGACCTGCGGGGTGAGGTTGCCGCGCAAAAAACCCGCGCCAAATATGATCAAGGCCAGCGCCAGCAGAAAACTTGCCTCAAAGGCCATACAGAAATGGCCGGCGGTCATCAGCAAGGCCCCGAGAATTACGGCGCGGCGCCTTCCAATCCAGCGATCACCGATGACTCCACCTAACAAGGGGGTCAGATAGGAAAAACCAACATACAGCCCGAATATCTGGGTCGCGAGGCCCTGAGAGCTGAGTTCGCCAAAAATGCCCTCAATCGCAGCCTCAACCCATGGAAAACCAACGATGTTGATGGAATGCCCTGGCGCGAACAGTTGCTCGACCATGTAGAGGACGAGGATCGCCTGCATCCCACTAAAGGAGATTCGATCCCAAAGCTCTGTGCCTGCCAAAACGACGAGGCCGCGGGGATGACCAAAAACGTCCTTCTGTGAGGCCGGCGCAGAATCGGTCTGATTACCCATCGAATCTCACTTCACTGGCGCAAACACTCACGCGCGATACGCAATGGCTTCGATTTCGACGACGGCCGCCGAAAGCGCGAGTTCGCTGTAAACGGTTGATCGTGCCGGGCGATGCTCTCCAAAGAACGTCGCGTAGCTATCATTGAAGGCGCCGAAATCACTGCCAGGCTTCAGCCAGACCGTGGCCTTAAATATGTTTGTTCGGCTCAAACCGAGCTTGGCGAGAACACCTTCAATGTTGCTCAGGATTTGGGCTGTCTGTTCCGCAACACCGGGGTGGCATATCTCACCGGCAGCATTGAACGCCAATTGGCCCGAGAGATAGATAAAGGGTCCGGCCTCCTGAAAGGCGGATAGATGCGGAGGCTTCATCGGCAATTTCCCCACCTCGATAAATGTCGGCATCAATGACTGGACGCCGTGTTTCTCAACAATTCTCCATATTTTCTGTTTGTGCAACTATTTTTCTCAATCAATTATAGTTTCTATAAAAGAAATATTGGTCCGGGCGCTTATGTCGCAATGGACCGGCCTGCGACGTTGGAACGGCAGGCGGCATCGCGCGCGCCGCATTGGCTACGTCGGTATTGGTAAGGAAATTACTGATGCGAAATACGAAAACACCGCAGCGAGCGCAGTCGATATCGGCGGCGGCAGGTGGCCGTTTACCTGGAAAGATGCTTGAGCGGCAGATGACCGCTGCCGTCTATTTCTTTCAACACAAAACTAGACCTGATTTCTTTCACGCCGGGCAATCCGATGAGGCCCTTGGTCGTGAACTCAGCGTAAGCATCAAGGTCCGTCGCAACAACATCGAGCAGAAAATCCAGCGCGCCGGTCATGAGGTAGCAGGACATGACCTCAGGCATCCGCGTAATCCTGCTGAGGAATTTTTCAGTGATGCCTTCCGTTTGGCCTTCGAGACGCACCTCGACAAAAGCGCGTACGCCCAAGCCCACAGCACGGCGGTCGATCGTCGCCTTATAACCGCGGATCAGCCCACGCTCTTCCAAGGCCCGCACCCGGCGCAAACATGGCGACGGCGATAGGCCCACAGCTGCGGCCAGATCCACGTTGGACCTTCCGCTGTTTTCCTGCAGAGCCGCCAAAATCTTCAGGTCAATGGCGTCGATGGTTCCACCGGCCACCTGAGGTGCGTTATCGCTCATATTTCTCATATCCCGCAATTTTATAGCTAATAGTGACCAAATGCCGACTGAAACGCAACCACATGCCGGCGGGGGTATTCCATCCTGTGTGCAAGACACACCATCCACGCCGGAGCCGTCTCATATGAACCATGTCTCGCAGCGCCCAGGGATAACCACCACGAATCCCATGGGCACCGACGGCTTCGAGTTTGTCGAATACGCCGCCGAGAACCCCGAAGCGTTGGGCGCTGTTTTCGAGAAGCTGGGTTTTAGCGCCGTTGCCCGCCATCGGTCCAAAAACGTCATCCTTTACCGCCAGGGCGACATCAACTTCATTGTCAATTTTGAGCCGAAAAGTCGCGCTCAGCGTTTCGCACGCGAACATGGCCCAGGTGCCTGCGCCATGGCTTTCCGCGTCAGCGACGCTGCTTACGCTCATGCGCGCGCTCTTGAACTCGGCGCCGCCGATGTGCCCAGCACAGCCGGCCCCATGGAACTCAACATCCCTGCCATCGAAGGCATTGGTGGATCCGCGATTTATTTAGTCGATCGATACCAAGACATCTCGATTTACGACGTTGATTTTGTGTTCGAGAAAAATGCCGAATTCCATCCGGTGGGCGCGGGCTTACGGGAAATCGATCACCTAACCAACAACGTCTACAAAGGTCGCATGGATTTCTGGGCGGGATTTTACGAACACCTCTTTAATCTGCGTGAAATCCGCTACTTCGATATTGAAGGCAAGTACACCGGCCTCAAATCACGCGCCATGACCGGTCCCTGCGGCAAGATTCGCATTCCGATCAACGAATCCCTCGACGACAAAAGCCAAATCGAAGAGTACCTGAAGCTTTACCGTGGCGAAGGCATCCAGCACATCGCCTTGGCGACCGACGATATTCTAGCCACCTACGACAAGCTGAAGGCGCGCGGAGTCACGTTCCTCGACCCACCGCCCGCCGCGTATTTCGACATGCTGGAAAACCGTTTGCCCGGCCATGGCGAAAACGTCGCCGAGCTAAAGAAACGCGGGATCCTGCTGGACGGCACTACGGAGGGAAATAGGCGCCTGCTGTTGCAGATTTTTACCCAAACCATGATCGGTCCAATTTTTTTCGAAATCATTCAGCGCAAAGGCGACGATGGTTTCGGCGAAGGCAACTTCAAAGCGCTCTTCGAATCCATTGAGCAAGATCAGGTTCGGCGGGGCGTGCTTACGGAAACGACGTAGGAGGCAGTCATGAGCCTGGTACAGGGCATCCATCACGTTGCCTATCGCTGCAAAGACGCCATGGCGACGATGCAGTTTTATCGTGACGTTCTGGAAATGGATTTCCAGATCGCCTTTGCCGAAGATCACGTGCCGTCAACCGGTGCCTACGATCCCTACATGCATATCTTCCTGGATGCTGGCGGCGGCAATGTGCTCGCCTTTTTTGAACTGCCCCAACAGCCCGGCATGAGCTTCGATCCCAACACGCCGGCGTGGGTCCAACATATAGCGTTCAAGGTCAAGGATATGGACACGCTCCTCGCCGCGCGCGACCGCGTTACCGCGCGAGGCGTGGACGTAATCGGTCCCACCGACCACGGCATTTTCAAATCCATATACTTCTTCGATCCCAACGGGCACAGGCTGGAACTGACTGTCGATACAGGCACAGCAACAGAAATAGACGAGCTCAAACGCGTAGCTCCGGCAATGTTGGACGAATGGAACCGCACGCGCAAAGCGCCACAACACGCCGCGTGGCTGCATGAAAAAGCCCGCGCACAGCATCGGGGGAACGGGAAAGCGTCATGAAACTCGCAACGCTCAAGGAAGGCGGCCGCGATGGCACGCTGATTGTCGTCTCCCAAGACCTCACCCGCGCCGTGCGCGTGCGCAGCTTGTATCCAACCCTACAATCGGCCTTGGACGACTGGGACACCGCCGTCTCGGCGTTGCGAGAAGTTTACGGACGTCTTAGCAATGGTACGGCACCCGGCGTATTTACGCTTGATACGCGCGCTTTGGCTGCGCCTTTGCCCCGCGCCTATCACTGGGTCGACGGAAGCGCGTACTTGGTGCATGTAGAGTTAGTACGTAAAGCACGCGGCGCCGAAGTACCCGAAAGCTTTTACACCGACCCCCTCGTCTATCAGGGTGGCAGTGATGATTTTGTCGGCCCATGCGACCCCATTGTCGCGACGAGCGAGGATATGGGAATCGATCTGGAAGCCGAAGTCGCCGTAATGACCGGCGATGTCCCAATGGGAACAACATTGGAAGAAGCCGGCAAACACATAAAGCTGGTGATGCTGGTCAACGACGTTACCCTGCGCAATCTCATTCCGAACGAACTGGCTAAGGGGTTTGGCTTTTATCAGTCTAAACCCGCCACCGCCTTTTCTCCCGTGGCCGTGACACCCGACGAATTGGGCAAGGCCTGGGATGGCGGCAAGGTGTCGCTACCACTCGTGAGTCACGTGCGGGGTAAACCTTTTGGCCATCCGAACGCCGGGATCGACCTGACTTTTGATTTCCGTCAACTGATCATGCACGCGGCCCGCACCCGCAGGCTGGGAGCGGGAACGATCATCGGATCCGGCACCGTCGCCAACCGCAATCAGAGCGAAGTCGGTTCATCCTGCCTCGCAGAACGCCGCACGGTGGAAACCTTGCGCGACGGCAAACCCAGCACGCCTTTCCTCCGGTTCGGAGACCAGGTCCGCATTGAAATGTTCGATGAAGCCGGCGCGTCAATCTTTGGCGCCATCGATCAGATCGTCACACCAGCCTCCAGCGTTCGCCATGCTGAAGCTGTTTGATTACGCGCGCTCCTCGGCCGCGACGCGCGTGCGCATTGCGCTCGCGTTAAAAGATCTACCCTATACGTCGGCACCGATTCATCTCCTGGAAGATGGCGGTCAGCACCACAGTGCTGCCTATAAAAACGTCAACCCGCAGGAACTTGTGCCGGCGTTGGACATCGACGGCGCACCTCTTACCCAGTCGCTGGCGATTATCGAATATTTGGACGAAATCAAAACCGATCCGCCGTTATTACCGCACACCGCACTTGATCGGGCCCGCGTGCGCGCCATGGCGCTGTGCGTCGCCACCGACATACACCCCATCCAGAACTTACGCGTCCTGAATTATCTGCGCGGGCCCTTATCCCAATCCGAAGACGCCGTAGCGACCTGGGCGCGTCACTGGATCCTTCAGGGATTACAAGCGCTGGAGAAATTGACTGCGCGCGTGCGGGCGCAGGGAACCTATTGCTTCGGCGATACGGTGACACTGGCCGATATTTGTCTTGCACCGCAGATGGTGAATGCGCGGCGTTTCGACTGCGATACCACAACGGTGCCGCGCCTTGTCGCGATCGATGACGCGTTGCGCGCCCTGCCCGCTTTCGCCGAAAGCCTGCCTTCAGCCTAGAGTCGAGATCAGCATGGATACTGTGCACACGTCCACCCAAGGCGACTTCACGATTCCCCAGGCATGGGAGACTTATACGCCTGCGGAACACGCGCGATGGGACATGCTCTACGACCGGCAGGTTCGCCTATTGCCGGGGCGGGCCTGCGCTGAATTCATGCAAGGATTATCCGCGCTGCAATTGAGCCAGACCGGCATTCCGGATTTCGAGAAACTTAGCGCGGCCTTGAGGAAGTTGACCGGCTGGACTGTGATAGCCGTGCCCCACTTGGTGCCCGATGCCGTTTTCTTCGAACACCTCGCCAATCGACGGTTCCCGGCGGGGCGCTTTATCCGCGGCGCGGAGCAACTGGACTATCTGCAAGAGCCCGACGTCTTTCACGACGTTTTCGGGCATGTACCGCTGCTGGCGAACCCTATCTTCGCCGACTATATGCAAGCCTATGGTGAAGGCGGCATGCGGTCGCTGTCGTTCAACTGCCTCGATCTTCTGGCGCGTCTGTATTGGTACACCGTCGAATTCGGCCTGATTAAAACACCCGGAGGCTTGCGCATTTTTGGTTCCGGCATCGTGTCATCTTATGCGGAATCGAAATTCGCGCTGGATAGCGACTCACCAAATCGACTCATTTTCGACCTGCGCCGGGTCATGCGCACCAATTACCGTATCGATGATTTCCAACAAACTTACTTTGTGATCGACAGTTTTGAAGCGCTCCTCAATGAAACCTACAAAGACTTCTCCTTGATTTACCGCGCGCTAGCCAACAAGGCGTCATTGAATCCCGAGGAGGTGGTGCCAGGAGATACTGTACTGACGCGAGGCACCCAGGAATATGCAAAGCGAAAACAAGAGCAGAAACGATGACTTACGCAATGAATGACCATAACCCATGGTATAGCGGTAACGGGCGGGTTCCTTTTGGCTGGACCGTAGCCGCCGATGGAAAATCGATCAGCCGATGCTTCATCTATCCGGACTTTCTGCAAGCCTTCGCGTTCATGCGCCGGGCGGCCATTGCCGCGGAGCGGTGGGGACATCACCCGGAATGGAGCAATGTCTATAATCGCGTTGACGCGCGCTTGACGACCCACGATACCGGAGGCCTAACCGACAAGGACTATATAATGGCGCAAGAAATGAACGACCTCTCCGGTTTTCCTGATCCGGATCTTGACCAGATCATTGCCGCAGCCCGGGCGGGCGCATGACGTCCGGTGTTGCGGTAAGGCCGCGCGCTGGCGTTGACGCTATCTCGCCGTACAAAGCTGGCGAAGCCGTCATCCCAGGTCGCGCGGCGGCCACTAAACTATCGTCGAACGAAAGTCCTTTCGGCCCTGGTCAAGCCGTGCTGGACGCTATTGCCGTAGCGGCAGGAGATGCGCGGCGCTATCCCGATAGCGCCGCGATGGCTTTGCGCACGGCCATTGCAGATCATTTCGAGCTCGACGTAGGGGGCATCGTCTGCACCAATGGCTCCGAAAGCCTAATCGACCTTATCGCCCGCACCTTCGCAGGCCCTGGCGACGAAATACTTTTTCCCGAACACAGCTTCCCCATGTACCCCATCGTCACCCGTGCGGCCGGTGCGCAGGTGGTAGAAGCACCCGCCCCCGATCTGACCGCTGACGTCGACGCTCTATTGGCCCGCATCACACCGCGCACCAAAGTCATCTTCATCGCCAATCCCAATAATCCGACCGGCACTTGCATCGATAAACAAAAGATCGCAGCGCTTTTAAAAGCCGTACCGTCTCATATTGTCGTGGGGCTTGATTCCGCTTACGGCGAATATGTCGACGATCCCTCCTATAGCGATGGTTTCGAATTTATCGCGCAAGGACATCGCAACGTCATTGTGCTCAAAACATTTTCCAAGATTTATGCCTTGGCCGCCTTGCGCCTAGGCTGGGGCTATGCCGCTCCGGAAGTCGTGGAATTGATGATGCGCGTGCGTCCGCCCTTTAATGTCTCCAGCCTCGCGGCCGCGGCAGGATGTGCGGCCCTCGCCGAACCTGCGCGAATCAAAGAGATAGTTGCCCACACTAGGCATTGGCGAGAACGCTTGATGCGCATATTGAACGACGGCGGCCTCCATACAACCGACAGCGTCTGCAATTTTGTGGTCTGCCGGTTTAATAGGAGGGGCTCATGGCAGAGGGCCGATGAGATCCTAAAGTCGCACGGCATTATTGTGCGCCCCTTGCCTGCCTTGAATGCGCTGCGTATTACGATAGGCACTACAGAAGAAAATGACTTGCTTGTCGCGGCTCTAGCCGACGTCATTGCAGATTCGCAAGGAAGCGCATTTCTCGAATCGAAGAAAAGGTCGGCACCGAGGTGAATCGGTCCTTTTTATTCTTATGGCTTATGCATTTTGCTTCGCATTTTCTTGTCCAGCTCGGTCGCATATCCTGAATTATGTCGCCCGAGCCGGGTTGCACTGGTTGTCGCGCAGAACTCCTGGACCGACCGTCACCGACGGTCTGGTCAGGAGTTCGAACTGTCACCGAATCAAGCCTGCTCTCAATTAGTTATCGAACAGAAACTGCGCGCGGCTATTTGTCGAAAGTGCAGTGTAAGTGCGGCGGCGAAAAGTTCTGCAAAATCTACACTTACGGCGTACGCACCATGCAACTCTTTACGCTATTATCATCGCAAGCGATAATCGGCGTATTTGAGTGCTTGAAGGAAGGAATTGATATTTAACCCTTTACGGGAAATGGTTTGGCAACCTTCAAAGGCTGAGGCTCAAAGCCAGATGTCCGACGGCTTAGTAAGCTGTTCAGGTTCGATTATTGAGCTTACGCGGTGAGGCTCCGCAGCCTCAGACGGTAGAAATGCACTCCACCTAATGTCAAAATCTCTACTTCTTCATCTGTGTTAACGCGGCGCCAAAAAGCCTGGCGCCGTCACTTCGTCAGGAGTTCACTTAATGCATTAGAGAACTTAAATGTCCGTCCGCTCTTCTCGAAGGTCACCAATTTCACGCCCAAAGACCCCATGGCCTGGAGAATTTTAGATGGCGGTTCCAGCGGAAGCACTATTGCCTTCCTGTATGATTTTTCCAGGAGATCTTCATACATCAGCAACTGCCCCACACCCTGCTGGATACTGGATGCTCCGCCCGCGGATTTAATTTCAAACAGTATTCTATTTTTTGGATTAATCGTCCGCAGGTCCGGCCCCCATCGCCCGACGCGCTCATTTGAATGTTTGATGCCTTTGTCATCGAGATGCTTAACAAGCGCTTTCCATATTGCGGCATGCTTCTTATCGATAATCTTCTCGTCTTGCGGAGGAATAGTATAAGTGCCGGTCTTTTCCGGGCTTGAAGATTGCTCGGCCTCGAGAACCTTTGTTTCGCCATCTGAAAATTCTTTGTCGTGGAGATAATAAAGGCGTACGCGCTCACACTCTGTAATGAACGACGCTAGGTCTTTTAAAGTCGTGCTGCGGGGAGCATCAATGTTGGTGACCTTATGATACCAGACGTCGGCGCCCGTGGAGAACTTTACAGCGACGCGCGCTCGGTTACTGACTTCATCAAACATTTCCTCGGTGACACGCAGCTTGCTTGGATGCAGCCGGCCTTGATGCAGGAGCCATCGCCTACCGTTTGCGTCCTTTGCCACGACACCTTGGCGATTCTTGTTTTTGCCCTTTACCGGTGGATTGATCTGAACAATTTTATTTTTGTTGTGCTCTCCGCGTCTAAGGCCAAAAACATTCCAGTACGTATCGGTGCCGCCAAATACTGCCCAAAACCCGTAGCGCGGAACCCAAAACAGTCCGCCTGCAAAGTCAGATATATGCTCTCCCTCGGCTTTGACTGCTGATTCGAGATCTTCGATTGCCTGCTGGATATCATCTTTAGATTCTAGAGCCGTGTAGGTCATTTGCGCTCGCAGCTGGAAATGTCAGTGAAATGGTGGTGTAGATAGGGGGGAATTACGCCTCATCACTTTGTGAAACGTCGCCGCTGCCTTCCAACTGCAGTGTGGCAGTGGCGGCCGGCGGAAGTGATTTAACGGTTTTAGCTCCCATTTCTTTGAGTAGCTCTGCTTGCCTGATTAAATTACCCGGCCCTGCTGATAGCTTTTTGAACGCGCTATCATAACTTCCCTTTGCAGCAGTCAGCTGCTTGTCTATGCCCACAAAGTCTTCAACAAAGCCTACGAATTTATCGTAAAGCTTGCCCGCCCGGTCAGCGATAGCTTCTGCGTTTTGATTGCGGCGTTCCACCTGCCAAATGTGCGCTGCGGTCTTTAGCGCGATCATCAGTGTCTCAGGAGTAGCCAGCGCCACGTTTTGGTCAACAGCCGCCATTGCAATGCTCGAATCCGCCCGCATTGCGGCCTCCAGCGCCGGCCCAATGGGCACAAACATAATAACGTAATCAACGCCACTGTTGGTGACTTGCTGATACTCTTTGCTCGCTAGCGTCCGTATATGTCCACGCACAGAAGCCACATGCCGAACCAAGTGCTCTTGGCGTTCTTCTTCAATCTCTGCGTTTACATAGGCTTCAAACGATGTGAGCGAGAGCTTCGCGTCAATGACTATGCGCTGACCATTGGGCAGATTGACAATAACGTCCGGCCGAAGACGCGCGCCATCGTCCCCGGAAAAACTCTGTTGAACAACGTACTCCTCACCAGCCCTTAGACCTGACCTCTCCAGAATCGTTGAAAGCACAAGCTCTCCCCAGGCTCCTTGCGTCTGCGATTTTCCCTTAAGAGCTTTGGTTAGATTAGTCGTCTCCTCGGTCATTTTAAGGCTGACATCACTTAGGCCGCGAATCTGCTGCGCCAGAGACGCCCGCTCCTTAGCACTATCTGTGTGGGCTGCCTGCAGACTCAATTGGAATTCGTCAATTTTCTGACGAAGCGGATCCAAAAGCCCGCCAACCTGCTCTTTATTCTGCTTAGTAAACTGCTCCGTTTCCTGGCGAAGAATGTCGCCGGCGAGGACTTTGAATTCCTTGGTCAAAGCATCCCGCGCTTGCGTAAGCATCGCCAGTTTTTCCTCCGCGTGTCGCTCAGCCTGCTCGGCGGTTTCTAGCAAAACCGCGTAACGGGACTGCAAGGTCGCGTATTCCTTATTTAAGACAGCGTATTCTTCCGTCTTGCGATCATGCTTTACCTTAAGGTCATCCGCACGCGCCGTCTCACCGCTCAAACGGGCACTAACGTCCGCCAAACGTTCATCGGCCTTAGATTTGTCCTCACGTAAATCATCAAATTTCTTAATAGCTCTTTGCTGTTCCTCGGCTTGCGTGGCTAGCCTCGCATCGGCGGTCGACAAGCTCTCACGCAGCTGGCGTATCAACTCACCGGATACAGCCAACTCGCGTTCCGCCTTTTCTTTTTCTCCGCGCGTAATCTCCAGCAGACTCGATTGCTTGCTCAAGTCAGCAGAAAGCTCCGCCATACGGGTGGACGCCTCGCCTTCAGTCAGGCTCATCACCGTGGCTTGGCTGCCCAGGGCATTCAGTGCCCGTCCGCGAATCCAAAGCAGAATAGCGAATAAGATGACCAGTCCTAAAACGACAATGGCACCCGGCAAAAGATATGGTTCAATCATTGAAGTCAGCACTCCGTCTCAACGTCATTTCATCGCCGGCCGGCGCTGTTCCACCACTTTGTGGTTCTTCTCAAATTCATCGATCAAATCTTGAAGAAATTTTATGTCAGCCAACAGCTCAGCCGGGTTGGGGGTAGCGGGAGAACCACCGGCGGAGTTATCGTGACTAAACGTATTGGCCTTGGTCATTCCCTCGTGGAACCGTATCGCCAGAGCATCCGGAACATCCACACAGCGCAGGCGCTTCGTTTCAACACTCTCTCTCCACCGCGACAGAGTACCATAAAAAATTACCTCTTCGATGGCACCCTCATAGGCATCACGCAACCGGCCATATACGTTCTTTACCCCATACTCGTATCTACTTAAATCCGTGGCCTGCAGCTTCCCTACTGCCGCCGCATCTTGCATGAGCACGTTAAGGCGTTTTTTTACGGGCATCCCTTTCCACGCGGGGCCGGATGGATCTAACAGCCCGGTGCCATTGTCATTCCGGACCACCCGCTGTGCTAGGAGCGCTATTCCCGCAACATCCGCCGCTACACAAAGTTTGTTAAAGAACGGGAGATCATGCGTAAACACTATAACTTGGCGGGCTTTTGCCGCTTCGACAATTCTGTCGGCAACACGGCCGGAGCGCTCATAATCCAGTGAAGACACCGGATCATCGATTATTAACGGCCCATCGGCCGCGGACAGCCCGGTTTCCGTAAAGTACGCGGCCAACGCCAGTGCGCGTTGTTCTCCTTCGCTCAATATCTCAGAACTGTTTTTGATCGTACTGCCCGTCTTTGTCTCGTAGTTGACGTCCGTCTTGTCAGACTTGCGTTCGAGAGCAATCTTCAGATGGTCTATATCCAGTGCTTTGCGTTCCGCGGCAAAGCCGCTCTTAACGGCTGCCGTCAGGTGCTTGTCGACCAATTCGCCAGCTTTCTGCGTAATCGATTTCGTCTGCACTTTTGCAAGAGCCGCTTTGTATAGCCCATCCTCGCGCAAGGTATCACGCAAGGTCTTTAATTTTGCGATGGATTCTGCGGCAAGTTTACGGTCTTGCAGTTCCGTTTTCTCTGCCTCTAGCGGCGCCCTTGTTTGTCCATCCAGGGAAGCCTGTATGTCCGCGATTTCCTTTTGCAATCCAGCCACTAATACCGCCGCATCCGCAGCCGGGAACGCTCCTAAATCATTCGCCGGCACTACAATGACCGCGCCAGCGGCCAACGCCTTGGTGATCATGTTCTTGCGAGCATCAAGTGCATCCATATGCGCTTTAATCTTTTCGGCAATAGGAGCCGCCCGCGACGTAACCTGTGCAAGCCGCGACTTGTTATCCGCTGTCTCTACGGTATCGCAATCGGTTACTAGTTTTATGGCCAGCGCGAGATTCTGCGCGGCAGCTTCCGCGGATTTTGTGAGGGCACCCTTCACAAAATCTTCAAACTTTTTGAATCTTCCCAATGCATCTGGCGTCAGGTCCTGGAGACACAAGACGCATTTTGGCTTAACGGCACCATCGACGACGGGCGGGAACTCTTGTCCCTTATAGGCTTCCGTTTCCGCGTAAGTCCGGGCAGCTTCCCACAACCGTCGCCATACATTCTCGCCAGTTCCCGCAAGAAACCCACCAGCAAACGCAGCAGCTGCGCCCGCCGTTGCTGCGGAACGCGCAGCGGTGTATTCCGCTTGCAGCGCTATCAACTTGGTGATGTTGGCGTTATTCAGATGTAGCGCGTGATCCTGCGCTTTCTTCTCCACAGCCAGCAACCATTGGACAAGCGTTTCCCTGTCCGTGACCTCCGCCTTCGTGCCAACAAGAAGTTTGGACAGGGCCTTCAATCGTAATTCGTCCGCATCCGTCCACTTTGCCGCCGCGTCAATTTCCGTGTCGGTTGTTTTCGCGGTGATGCTCTGACAGAAGGCTTTCGCTTTGCTACTAGTAGGTGACGGGGCGAACGCCACTTGGCAAAGGCCTTGTCTTTCCAAACAGGGTTTATTCTCTTTATCCAGCCGCACTTTAAATTCTACGCACAATTCGTTGAGGCGGAATGGCAGCGAAAGGCCAAAAGGCAGGAAGCGGATTTGGTTGCCGTGGTCTACGTAGAGGCCTGCTGCGGCACTATCAAACACCGTCGCGCGGGCCATATATTCCGACGCCGCACCGCCTTGCACCCAATTTACGCTTTGGTTGCCCGCAGGCGTTATGACGTTGATGTCGGCGGATTGGGCACCGGCGGAATTCTTGTAAACGTTGCCCAATACCTTGAGCAGCTTTGGGTCCGTAACCCGCGTACGGCACGCGCTCCTTAGTATCCGGATATAACCAGTCTTCCCGCTGCCGTTTGAGCCAAAAATGACGGTTAGACCTTGGGGCGCAAATGGCAGACCGGCTGTATCAGCCAGGTTATTTACGTTCTTAATATTGGAAATAGAGGCGATCTGCAGACTTGGTGCGGATGACGTGGGTCCCAGATGCGTTTTATTGATTGGAATGGGTGCCACAGCCTTGGCATCGGCCGGAAACCCCACCTCCACCTTAAGCATGGAATAGAGCTCTTGCATGTCCTGCGTATTTAGAGCGCCGCCGGCGATGCGCCGTAGGGCATCTTGTTGCCAGGGCTCAGGTCGCTCTTGCGCCCATTTTAGGATTTCATCCGTTGCCGCAGTGCTCATATTCGCCTCCCCGCCATAACAGTCCAAATTTCCAAATGCGCTGACTGGCCGGCTCCCGCCCGCTCCGCCGCGTATCCATAGGCGCACCAAATTTTGATCCGGTGCAGTCGCACAAATAGGGGCCATCACAGTTGGTACACTGTGTTGGATAGCCTCTATTTATGTAAACGCTGCTGACGATTGGGCATGTATCTGCCCTTATGGCGATCATCCTACAGCGTTGGATCTATAGCAAACAACGTTCCTTAGATTCGAACTACCACCAGAACGAATCAAGGCCCGTCAGCTCAGAGGTTCACATCCCATATTATGTGAACCCGCAGAGACTTATGCACTTTGGTGCCCAAAGCCATATGTGTTTTTGGGCAGCAGCACTAAAGCTCTAGCAAGTGCGCTCACGTCCCGAAGAGTTCCGAAGATAGATAATTTGACGCGACAGCGAGCGCTGTCCCCAAGAAAACGGTACCCAGCACATAAGTCCTGAATTTACCTAATTGCTCGTGCCGGGCTCTCCCATGACCGATCAGAAATACTGCACGGGGCCATAACAGGAAACGGGAATATAAAAGGGCCGCCACCATCCCTATCACTGCCACACCGATTGCTTGATGGGAATTGGTCGAAAAGTTTTTTGAGAAAATCGCGGACCCTACATACAGTACCACCGTCACCGCGGCGATGAATACCCCCACCGATAACAAAAACTCTGGGAAAGATTTGTGCGCGACAAAGGTCGAGTACATAGGCTCGATCGAACGTAATTCGTCCAATAGGTTGCGCTTGAGGGCAAGAACCTGAGTGTCGTCGCCCTTGATTTGTAAGCTAATGGGCGCCAGGTCTTTATCTTTTCTTATCTGCAAAAGACATGTCTCTATAGGCCCCTCAGACTGATAGAGGCGTATGGTCGCTTGAATAATTTGACGGTGGCTTGGATTGGAATAAGCAATGGCTTCATCCAAAGACCCAAAACGCATAGTCGTGTTGTCGATACACTGGAAGGAGATACTCGGCTCCGCACCGCAGGCATCAGCAATGATCTTAAATATTCTTGTCAGCGCCTGGTCATCTAGGATGATCGCGCGCATGAGTGGAGCGTCGTAGTCCGCTTTTGCCATTTTTCAGTTCCTTACGAGCGCGATGTGGTTAGGCTATTTCCAGAGCGTCAGCCCAGTGGGTCTCGCCTATAATTAGAATGGGAATATTCTTGGACTTCATCTCCAGAGCTTTTTCTATTTTCCGGCCGTAGGATGAGTGCGCCCAGCTGTCTGTCGCGTATATGCCAATCACCAAATAGCGTGTAGCCTTAGTTAAAGAACTAACCGCACTACCGCGCTCCACAACGACTGCTTCACAGTCCTTGCGGGATCCATATGCGAATGTGCCGGTGAAACAGAATCTCGCTCCGCCAAATGAGATAGCCGGCGCGGGCGCGTCCAACGGCAAGGACGTTGCTTTCTGGAATTCATCTACACTGAAATCGCCGCCGGTAAATTTTTGCAGAGTCTCAAATAGCTCTACACGCTCCTCCTCATCCAGCAAACCATCCGCCAACATGGTGTGAACCCGGGATAGTAGATTTGCGACAACGGGATTGGAGTGCGCGGCAGTATTGGCAGTTAGCCACTGCCGTAAGTACTGCGCTTCGTCTTGTGTGATTTTTCCATCGGCCAGTAAGCCGTGCGAAACACCAAGTAGCTCACTGACCTGCCTGTCATCGATCCGCGCACGATTAAATAGAGTGTGCAGCCTACTCATTGTCGCTCCCCGCCTTGCAATCCTCGTTACATAGCACTTGAAAACGCGAAGCATACACGACATTCTTGCTAAAATTGCGACTAGTATGGGGACGCTAAAATGGCCCGACGCAAGAAAAGCGCCGGCGGGGCGGGATGGCTATTGCTCGGCGCCGTCGGCCTATTCGCGTTCATTCCGCCAGCCTTTTGGGTCGCGGCCGCAGCCGTTGGCGGAGTCGTCTTTGTCATCTGGATTGTCAGCAAAGTCTTCGGCGGCAAGACAAGCGCCTCTGTAGAAGCCGCAGACGTTTTTGCGGAAGACGCCCCATCTATTCGATTTACTTACCGCGTCGAATCAACGTCGCGCTCCTTCAGCGACTTTTCAGAACAGCGCATGGGCAAGAAGCTAAGCAAGAACGGAGAAGACTTCTGGCGTCTCGTGGCAAAGGGGTTTCAGGTCGGTAACATCACCGTGCCTACAGGACTTGTATATTTTGGCGAGAGCCTAGGAGCGCTGTCCGGTCCCGTACCGGAACCCGCGCTAATCGATCCCAGCCTCACGGTCCGGCTTAATTCCACCGAGATCATCAATCTGCCTTACTGGCCTTCCTATTCACAAATTACGCCCGCCGAACGGGGGGTTTTCCTCCAGTGGCTAGCGAGTGGTCGCAAGGCACCAGTGAACACGGGCTTTGTGTTTATCTTTTTCTACGGCCTGGAACGGCGTCTCATCGCGGAACTCCTGCCGATCGCGGATCAGAAGCAAACCGAAATCAAAGAAATCGTACAAGAGATAGAGCGCTTGCTTAGCATTTATACTGACAGCCGGTCTTTCAATGGCTACGCAACCTCCCTCATCGACTACATCACGGTGACCGCTCTCCGCACACCCGGGCAGCTACCGCCTCTTCCGGAGATCGAAAACCGGCGAGAGATGCCGTTAGCCCTTAAGGTGGGATTAGCGGAGATAGCTGCTGCCGACCGGCCCATGCCTGCAGACTGGGCATTTACCTGGCTTATGAATTCAGACCACGCTGTTGGCGGGACCAGTCTGCGAAAGTCCGCAGAGTTGCGCCGCCTCTTTGGCATCAAATACCGCCAGACTTACGGCGATGGCTTAGTCCTTCCCAAGAACAAAACGCGGCTAAAAGCGACGTACAGGGCTGCGAGCGACTCAGTTCCTAGACGCGACCTCGAAACCGCCCTTCCTGATCTGACAGATGTCAGCATCCTCCAAGGGCCCATCAATAAACTGGTGGCTATAGGCGAAGCCGCCGTAGATGAGATACAGCCGTACCACCGGTATATCGCCCGTAATCCGGAAAAGGCCGGCTCCGCCGACGCCCTTATCCTGCTGCCGCCTCTTTTATGGCCTCCGGAAATCCAGGCCAATCTGCAAAATTGGGTTAAGCAGATTGGTGCTGACCGCCAAGAACACGTGGTGCAGTTTTCCGAGCTCTTAAGCCACCTGCCGCCTTGGGAAGGCTCTACCAAGGACCGCCTGCGGGGCCTGGCGGACGCTTTGCAGGACTTCGGCGTAGGTATCGAGCCGGATGTCCGGTGGGGGGGGCCATCGCCGGAAACTGACGATCCCATTGTGCTGTTTCCCCTGCCATCCGAACACGTGATCGAAGCAGTTTCCACTTCATATGCTGCCGCAGCGCTGACGCTCCATCTGGGCGCTATGGTGGCAGCCTCTGACGGCATAAGCGCCCAAGAAGAAGCAAGCCTCACAGCGTCCTTAGAAGCATGGCTCGACTTAATTCCTGCCGAGAGAGTCCGCCTCCGAGCTCACTTAAAATGGCTCTTACAATCGCCTCCTAGTCTGGGTGGTATAAAGAAGCGCGTGAGCAGCCTAGACGCAAAGAAACGTATGGCGTTAGGCCAACTGCTTGTCGCGGTTGCTCAAGCCGACACGGTGATTTCGCCTGAGGAAATTAAAGTCCTCAAAAAAATCTACAAAGTCCTTGAGATCGACGAAAGTCTTGTCTTTAGCCACGCGCATACGGCGGCGACGGAGCCAGTCACGGTACAAATTAGCGCCGCCCAAGAAAACGCATACAAGATACCATCTAAGAAATCCGCCTCTATTAAGCTGGATAAAACTAAGATTGCCGACTTAAAAGCGGACTCAGACCGTGTCTCCCAACTGTTGGGAACAATATTCACGGGAGAAGAAGAAGTCCTTCCTATTCCCGTTAAGGAAGTCCCTGTTGCTGCTGCCGCAGAGTCCTTCGCAGGCCTCGACGAGCAACACACTCACCTATTTAAGATCATCAAGGGTCGTGCAGAGTGGACTCGGAGCGAACTCCAGGATTTGGGTAAAGACTTGGGATTACTGATCGATGCAGCCCTAGAGAAAATCAACGAAGCTTGCTTGGACCACTTTGGCGAACAACTGCTAGAGGGTGATGATCCTTGCGAGGTTAATTCTACGATCATCAAGGAAGCCGCAGCAGCATGACCAAAATCAGACCCCGTGACCGTGATGCTATCGTCAACGCCCTACGCACAGGCGTAGTGCCGCGTGTCGGTCAGCACCTAGTGCAGGTAGGCCGCGCCAAAGAAATTGAGTCCCTGGTGCGCGATATAGACCGCATCATCGACAGCGGCTCCTGCTTCCGATTGGTCATAGGTGAATACGGGTCCGGAAAAACGTTCTTTCTAAATCTTGTCCGGAGCATTGCTCTGGAGAAAAAGATGGTTGCCGCGAACGCAGACCTCACGCCGGATCGCAGATTCCAGGCAACCGGCGGGCAAGCACGGTCTTTATACGCTGAGCTTATGAAGAACATCGCGACGCGCACCCGTCCCGATGGAGGGGCGCTACCTGTCATTGTTGAGCGATTTGTATCTGAAACCGCCAAAGAGGCGGAAAGCGCCGGCATCTCTGCCGACGCGGCGATACGGCAGAAACTACAGAAGCTTTCCGAAATGGTCGGCGGCTATGATTTCGCCAACGTTATCGCGGCCTATTGGAAGGGACATGAAGAGGGCAACGACGAGCTAAAGGCAAACGCCATACGTTGGCTCCGCGCAGAATTCACCACGAAAACCGATGCACGCGCCGCCCTGGGCGTTAGAACAATCATCGAAGACGCTAATACATTCGATTTTCTAAAGTTGATGGCGTTGTTTGTAAAACTCTCCGGCTTTAGCGGCTTTCTTGTCTGCTACGATGAACTCGTAAACCTATTTAAGATGTCCAACACACAAGCGCGGAATGCAAACTACGAGCAGGTATTGCGCATTCTAAACGACTCTCTGCAAGGCACTGCGACTGGACTGGGAATCCTGCTGGGCGGCACGCCAGAATTTCTCATGGATACCCGCAGAGGCCTCTATAGCTACCCTGCCCTGCAATCACGGTTGGCAGAGAACACTTTTGCCAAGGCCGGACTGGTAGACTTTAGCGGCCCAGTTTTGCGGTTAGCCAATCTCTCTCCAGAAGATTTTTACGTTCTCCTTGGAAAGCTTCGGAACGTGTTCGCTCATGGAGATGAGGCTAAGTACTTAATCCCTGACGACGGCATTACCGCCTATATGAACCATTGTGCGACCAAAATTGGCGATGCCTACTTCCGCACCCCTCGGACGACCATAACGGCGTTTCTAAACTTGTTGGCCATTTTGGAGCAAAACCCGGGGTCCGATTGGCGTAAGCTGCTGGGTGACGTGCAAGTGACCGCGGACACGGGTGCCAGCGGTGATAACCTAGTGGATGATGACACGCCCACCAACGGTGACGAGCTTGCCAGCTTCAAACTCTAGCGGCGCATCACAAGCCTTTTCGCTGCTTGATGAGCGTATACAGCGCTGGATATGGGAACAGGGTTGGGACGAGCTTCGCGAAGTCCAAGAAACGGCTATCGGCGCCATACTTGGCCAGTCCCAGGACCTCATAATCTCTGCCGCCACTGCTGGCGGAAAAACAGAGGCCGCTTTCTTTCCCATTCTGACAACTCTGCTGCAAAACCCGGCTGCCAATAAACTCGTCATCTACATCAGTCCGCTAAAAGCGCTGATCAATGATCAATGGGACCGTCTGGATCGGCTATGCGCGACGCTGGATATTGCCGTTCATCCGTGGCACGGCGACATCAATGCATCCAAACGCGATAAGTTCTTTAAACGCCCAGCGGGTGTGCTGCTTATCACACCGGAATCATTGGAGGCGTTATTCGTAACCCGTGGCCCGTCTCTTCCGGACCTTCTCTCAGGACTCAGCTACGTCGTCATAGATGAGCTCCATGCGTTTATAGGTACCGAGCGCGGTAAACAGCTCCAATCCCTTCTCCACCGCTTAGAACTCTTAACCAGCAGAAGGACCGCGCGCATTGGCCTTTCCGCCACGCTGGGAGATATGGAGCTAACCAGGGTGTTTTTGCGGCCCAACGCGCCGGATCAGGTCACGCTTCTAGTTTCAAAGGATGGCGCGAAAGAACTGAAGATGCTGCTAAAGGGTTACGTCGAAACCCCGATACAACTTTCTTCCAAATCAAAAAATGACGTCCCGGTAGCTGCAGACGGCCAATTGACGACCCCCGTTACCGCTGACCAAGCGATTGCTGCTGATCTGTTCCGGTTACTACGCGGCAGCAATAATCTCGTTTTTCCTAATGCTCGGGCCAGAGTAGAGATCTTCGCCGACCGGCTGCGCAGTATGTGTGAAGAGAATGGTATTCCCAATGAGTTCTGGCCGCACCACGGCAGCCTGGCCAAATCTATAAGGGAAGACGCGGAACGCGCTCTTAAGAGCCAAGAACGCCCTGCTACCGCAATCTGTACAACCACCCTTGAGTTAGGCATCGATATTGGTGCGGTTAAAAGCGTGGTGCAAATTGGCGCTCCGCCCTCTGTTGCTAGCCTTCGCCAACGGCTGGGCCGGTCCGGACGCAGGGGCGAACCCGCTATATTGCGGCTCTACGTCGCAGAGAAGGCAGACGGTCCGGATCTCGCCATAAGCGACCGCTTACGTGAAACACTCGTCCAGAACATAGCCACTATTAATCTGCTGTTGCGTGGGTGGTACGAGCCCCCTCGTATCCGTGGCCTCCATCTTTCCACCCTCATCCAGCAATTGCTGTCCCTGATCGCTCAATTTGGTGGTGTGTCAGCTAAGAAGGCCTGGGAAGTATTATGCGAGGACGGTGCGTTCGGTACCGTGGACCGCACCGCCTTTGTTGTCCTGCTTAAAGAACTGGGTGCCCGGAAGGTGCTCGTCCAAGAAAGCTCCGGCCTTTTGTTGTTGGGAGAATTGGGTGAACGCCTCGTAAATCACTATTCGTTTTACGCGGCCTTCGCCTCCCAGGAAGAGTTCCGGGTGGTCTTCCAGGGACGGACTTTGGGCACCCTCCCCGTAGACCGGCCGTTGGTGAAGGACACCTACATCATATTCGCCGGCCGGCGCTGGCGGGTGCTTGAGGTTGAGGCTAAGGAACGCATCATTCAGGTAGAACCAGCCCCCGGAGGCATGCCGCCCAAGTTTGATGGTAGCGGCGGTAAGGTTCACGACGGCGTTAGGCGGGAAATGCGGGAGGTCTATCTTGGACGCGACACCCCCTCATTCTTAGACGCCACCGCAGGAGAGCTTCTAAAAGAGGCACGTGAAAACTTCCAAAAACTTGGCTTGCACAAGAGCGCCACCGTTTCTTGGCATGATGCTACCTATATAACGCCATGGCGCGGTGACTGGGCGCAAGACACCGTTGCCTTGCTCCTTACACAAAGGGGCGTAAGCGCGGTTAATGAAGGTGTCGCAATCCGTGTTCCCGATTGCCTCCATGAAACGGTCATGGATCACATCGCAGACCTCGCGGAATCCCCCATTCCGGACGCGCGTGAGATTGCCGCCAAAGTAGAAAACAAAATTGTGGAAAAATGGGATTGGTTGCTCCCGTCGCAGCTCCTGGACGCAAACTACGCGTCAAGCCAGCTGGACACGGAGGGCGCCGTCATGGCTTTGCGTCTAAGCGTTAAGTGGGACACCTAGAAATCCGCATCCAATGTAATAGCGCCGCTATAGAGCCACGCGCTAGGACACCAGCTCTATTCCAGGTCCGTTTTCCGCTTTTGGAACGCTTCACTAAACGCAGCCGCTAAAATGCCCGTAGGCATCGCGATAAGCCCGATTCCTGTGACGGCCGTTAAGCCGGCGAATACCTTTCCCACAGATGTATGTGGGTAGACGTCGCCATACCCCACCGTGGTCAGTGTCGCGACACTCCACCATAAGGATCGCGGGATGCTGCCAAATACTTCCGGCTGCTCGCCCGCTTCCATTAAATACATCCCCGTGGCGGAGAAAATGAGCGCTACGGCTGCCATTACAATGCTGACGGAGAGCTCATATCTGCGGGAATGGATGGCATCGGCTACAGACCGGAGCGCGCTGGAAAACCTTCCGAGGCGGGCGATGCGAAGTATTTGCAGCAGCCGGACCAGGCGAATGGCAAAGAGATTGGGAGCACCGGACGCCACCACCAATGGCAGAATAGCGACCAAATCTATGATTGCGGCAGGCGTCATCAGATAGCGCAGGCGACCGGAGAAACCTTTGTAGCGCGGGTCCTCTCCAGCAGACCATCCACGTAAGAGATATTCTATCGCAAACAAAACTGTAAACACGGTTTCCGTATACAGGAAGAACGCTGCGTGTTTCTCAAAAAGCTGGTTTTCCGTTTCTAAAATGGCCAAGATGATCGAGAACAGCACAATCGCAAAAATGGCCTTATTGATTGGCGACAAGCCAGGGCGCGGCCAAGCGCTTGGAAACAATTGGCGGTAAATAGTATTTCTTGCTGTCATCGGAAAACCACGTGCTCTCTGGGCGTCACGGTCTACTCGTCCTTCAGCCACTGAAGGGTCTCGGCCTTCTCTACAACGGCATAAGCGATCTCATCGCCAATCTCTTGGAATAGTGACTGCGCTAGCGCCGCCCGTTTAGCTTTTGTGGCTTTAGGGGCAGAAAATTTTGGGTGCGCAACCAGTTCCTTTGCCATTCTCGCTACTTCTTCCCGCTCTCCCTCGCCTTCATCTGAGACTTCCGGCAGGTCCTCAAGAATCTCAGCTACCAATTCTTGGAGCTTTTCGTCGAAATCCTCGCTCCATTCGGTAGCTTCACCGCAAAAGTGAAATATTCCGTCATGCTTAAAACTAGCGGCGTAGCCAAAGGTCTTGCCGTCGTAGCGAGCCCAATCGCGGATGAGCGCCGATGCCGTTGGATATTGCCTTAAGGAAAGGGTGGTACTGCTCTGCCCTTCAGATTCAAGCGCTTCGTCAAGTGCGTCAGAGACGGCATTTTCAGCGGAAAATACATAGCCCTCTAAATAGAGAGCGCGCGCCGGAAAGTCTTTCAGAGCTTTAATGAACTCCGCCCACTCCAGGACCACTTTAGGAATCTCATCCATTTTGTCGGTTTGAAGACTACCCTTCACCACGACAACCGAAGCATTCTTGGCTGTTTCAACAATCTGATCCAGGTGTTGGCTAACATCGCCGGCGCTCATATTCTCTCCTTTGCGAAGCTTCGCATCTTCGGCATTTAGGACTTATCCCAAAAGCTCTGATTTCCCATAAGTCGCGTTTTTTTGCCAAACGGCGCTATCCTGCTCCAGCTGCCTATGAGGGTACACGCAGTGCCCGCTAACGTTGCCAAGGCACCCAGCGCGTCAATAAATAGCGGGCCAACGCGGACATGATTCTTCATACGGAAGCCGGTTATCCCGACGAGTATTCCCGCAATGATGTTGATAGCGGAAAACCCCATGGATAAGCGATCCCCGATGAGACGCCTGCGATCGTCCCTTGCCCGAGCAAGTTTCCGTTGAAATACGATTCCAACGCAAAAATTGTGATCATTACACCGATCGAGACCGCCATCCACAGCATGGGTTTAGACTGGGCAGCACGGACTCTATTGTGTTCTTGCTGAAAATGACTTAGGTCGTGCTTGGCTTCTTCGAATGAAGCGCGCAAAGAATTGAGCTGATCTAAGCCCTGTCCTGACCGCACATCGAAATCTGCCAGCACCTTTTTGGCCTGATTTTTGATATCCACGACTGCACCGGCCAGATCTTGTTCGTGCAGACGGGCAGCGAACGCTCGTTGATGCTGCAGAAATTGGTCAAATGACTTCTTCCGCTCGTTTACGGCAAAATCGATGATCTCGCGCTCTACTTCATCGAGGTTCGCGGAATCAGAAAATGGTTCATTGCTTTCTCCCCGACGCTTCCCCCTAGCTCCCAGGCGAAACCTCTCCATCATCCTCGATACGTCAACGTCTTGAAATGTCACGGACGAGGGTTCATACGCCATCGATATCCGATCAGCGTATCCCACCGATTTTCTAACGATCTCCCAAAGCCCCACGAGCCGCCCCCGGCTTTAGTACAAGCGCGATTGTCGCCGCCACCACTACCATAGATTAGAAAGAGGCAACGTTACAATGGCTGCGAGGGTTTAAAAATGGCCAGATTTATTCCATTTATGGAACGTCGGGTTTAGCTCGCAGCAAGAGTCCGAAGCCACAAGGGCGCTTTTCGAAAAACCATTATATGCCGACTTTTTTTGAAACAACCGCCAGGAGCCATCCTCTAACCAAGCGCGCGCGTAGGAGAAAACCGCCAAGCGCGTTGATCCCGGCTAGGTGGACCTGCATCTGCTCACCGGCATTTTAGAGAGTCCCTTTGCGCTTAACCACCGGCAGATAGAAAACCAATTACGCCGCCGGCGATCCCACCAACAACGGCAACCAAAACATCCTTGGCCCAAGATTTCCAATGGCGTTCAATTGCTGAAGGGTGACGATAGACATTTTCAATTCCAATCTCGCCCATCCGAACGTCTTCAATAAGTTCTTCTAAAAAGTTCGCTGTAGATTTGAATTCTCTTTCGAAAGTAGCCTCCGCGCCAGCTGCGCCCCTAAATGCTGCGCCAGCCCGGCGTTGCGATGCCTGAGACTGCTTTACTTCTTCAATGAACTTCGCACCTGCTGACGCGAATATATTGATGTGGGTGGCTGGATCAGTGGAAGTTGCTGCACAATAGTTTAGATATTTTCGTGCTTGCTCAGTCAGGATGTCTTTCGTTTTTGCTTCGGCCCTGAGGGCTAACGCAATATCTTCTCCCCCATGCCCTGGGCCGCCAGCATCTGCGATAAATTTGCCTTTGGCTTCGTTCAGCGCAATCAGTAGCTCACGCATCCGGCGAATATGGATGCGGTCCAATCTTTGCGCCAACTTTTCTTGGTCAAAGCTCATCGATAACGCTCATTTGTATTGGTAGGCAGCATGCCCGGCTGGAAGCGTTCCGCCGGCCGGCACGCAACTAAATATAAATCAACAGGCGTGGCTACTGTTTGGCAGTAACTTGCACAGGCTCCCCCACACTCCCACGCAGGAGCGCATTTCAGAAACAAAACACGGATCATTTCCAAAGGAAATCTAGAAACGGCCAAAGTATCATAGCTGCCATGATGATTGTTGGAATGAGCAGCCATTTGCGGGCGAAACGATCCACCTTCGCGCGGATTTCATCCAAGTCTCCAGCATCCACATATCGCGTTTGGATTTCTAAAGCTTCAACGTCAACGCTTAGCTTGCGGGCTTTCCGGCGTTGGTAACGGAGAGAGCCTCGTGATCGGGGCTGAATTCCATTCGCGTTCAAATGACGCTGAATCACTGCCCATAAAATGACGCAACCAACAATAATGACTAAGGTCATGAGTGCCGCTCCCCCAAGAAATCATAGGCCAGTGTATCGAGATTTCCCATGGCATTAGCCCGATAAGGCCATAAGTGGACTTTTTGGCGTCTAAATCCGCAAAAATGGGCACCGTTGTTGCTCTTAAATGCTCTGTCCTCCTCCCCACCAGTACGCGATAGTGTCGCCCAAAGATGGAACGCTAAGGACACAGAGGGCGGCGTGGAGAAAGTAAAGTTTGTGGTGGCGACGCGCGTTAGCGCGGAAGACTTCTACCAAAAAACCGCCACTGGCCGTTCGCTCCAGGCTTATAAATTTCCATTCCTGGACGTTCATCTTTTTCCGGACAACACCACCGGCCTGTCGCAGCTCTATAACAGTGTGATCCGTCAGGCCGTCGCGGAACCGTGCATGGTCATCTTCGCGCATGATGATCTGCACATTCTGGACTTCTATTGGGTCGACCAACTGCTTAACGCGTTAACGCGCTTCCAGATTGTCGGCCTCGCCGGCAATAAACGGCGCGTCCCGCGCCAGCCTTCCTGGGCTTTTACCGATAACACCTTAAGATGGGATGCGCCGGAGCACCTCAGCGGCGTCGTTGGTCACGGACCGGGGTTTCCGCCGCGTAGCCTGGACGTCTTTGGCGCACCGGGCCAACAGGTAAAGCTCTTGGATGGCCTATTCTTGGCCACGCACAGCAAGACGTTGGCGGACTCCGGCCTCATGTTTGATGAGCGGTTCGACTTCCATTTCTATGACATGGATTTCTGCCGGCAGGCTGAAGCCAAGAACGTCACCTGCGGCACCTGGCCCCTCTCCGTCATCCATGAGAGCGGCGGCGGCTACAACTCCGACTCCTGGCGCAAGGCTTACGCCGCCTACCTTGCAAAGTGGGGCGAGTGATGGAGCAAACCCCGGCGCATGAGAACCACAATCCGGACTTGCTGCGCTTCATCCCCCCGGCCGCAAACCATGTGATTGAGATCGGGTGCAGCTCCGGCGCGCTTGCCCGGGAATTTAAGAAGATCTCCCCCGCCTGCAATTATCTGGGCGTGGAAGTGGACCCGGCCTACGCGGAATTGGCGCGCCGGTACTGCGACAGCACGTTGGTGCTGGACGTAGAGCAAGCCGGAGAGGACTTTTGGCAAGCCAATGGCAACCGCGATTGCTGGGTATTTGGTGATGTGCTGGAGCACCTCAAGGATCCATGGGCAGTTTTGCGTAAGATCCGGGCGGTCATCCCTACGCACGGCACCATCGTCGCCTGCGTCCCCAATGTGCAGCACTGGTCCATCCAGGCCCGTCTCGCCATCGGTTCCTTCGACTACCAAGCCGAAGGCCTCATGGATAAAACTCATCTGCGTTGGTTTACGCGCGCTAGTTTAATTAAGCTCTTCAGCGAAACTGGCTTTACGGTGACGGAAGGTCTTCCCCGCGTGTTTGACGAGCCTCAGCGCGAAAAGGTCTTACTGCTCATTGAGCAAATGGCGCGGCTGTTAGGCGCCGATCCCAAGCAAGCTGTCGCGGACGCTCTACCACTCCAGTACGTAGTAAAGGCAGTTCCAACCTAGCGGCCACATGCGCACGTGTTTTTACGGAAGGTATACGTCGCTGGCGTTACCCTTGATTCATCGTAATAGCGGATAGAATCATGCCACAAACCTCGACATTTAAAACAGATGGCGCCTCAAAAGCGATTGGCGTCAGTCTCTATGACTGCTGGGAAATTCAATGGCTTCCCCGGCCCGCGTGCTTCACGGCCGGCCAATGGCTGTGTTTATGGAACCGCTTTAACCGCGGATCAAACGGCAGAAAACGCGGGTTATGGCGCAAGCCTATACGTAATTTCACGTAAGCATATGCTCCAGCGCCCTCGAAAACGCGATCAAGAAGAATGGCTTCAGCTCGTGCCACAGAACCAATAGATTTTGTTTAGTACGCTGGGTCATGCGGAGATGATAACTCCCCAACGTATAATCCCCGAAAATTCTGCCGGTTATTGATCGCCACGATGGCGACACGTATTTCTCGCACATACATAAAATCCGCCACCGCTGCGCATGTCTATCCGCAGTTCTGTCAGTGTTCGCGGTTCTAGAAATCTGCTCCGGTCCGCATCTCTTTTTGGAGATGGTCATGCCGGAATCACCTGTACTTGAGGCACTCTTCCACAACGCAGTTTTAGCCAATCAGCGCAAATACAACACAATGCGGGGTCGGGATTTTCTAACCCTCGGAGAGGTGCCCGAGTGGCACCAGCTAGCGGCGCTTGGCCTTCCAAACATGTCTTTAAGAGAAGCGGTCGACCGATACACGGAAACCATTGTCCCGCGCGCGCGGCCCAGAGCAAATGCGCTCCACGTTCGCAATCTGCTTTATCGGTTCATCGAAGCCGTAGGTGAGGACACAGCTATAAATGATATCGACCGCGCCAAACTCTCCGTCTATCGCAACACACTCGTACAACGCGGCCTCGCCAACACATCAATAAACCGTTCATTGGACGAAGTCGGATCTTTTCTAACCTGCTGTAGAGACAACTGGCTCCTCACCAAAGAGAAGCCCCGTCTCAAGCGCTTTCCAGAACAACGTAGACTTATCTATTTATCCAAGAAGGAAGAGCGCCGGCTACTAAAAGAATCGTCCGAACCACTTCGAAATCTACTGATCTTTATGCTTGGTACGGGCGCACGGAGAGGAGAAGCCATCGATCTCAAATGGGAGGACGTGAAACTCGCGCGGAACGAAAAGAAACATACATGGGTTGTGTTCCAAATTACTAAGAATGGGAAGCCCCACTCCCTGCCCGTCCCGCATCACGTCACTAGAATGCTAAAGCAGATCAAAGCGCAACAGCCCCGGGGTTTTCCCTATGTATTTAGCTTCAGACCTCGACGTGACCTGCGTAATAAAAATGGCGAATTCATCATGAAGCAAGGCGTCACCAAACGCTATACGCGCCTTTCTAGCGACTTGCTCATGGCAAGGGCCCGCGCCGGACTGCCCTTTATGCATTTTCATATTTGCCGGCATACTTACGCAACCAGGCTCATCGTCGCTGGAGTCCCGCTGCTCACTGTCAGCAAACTCTTAAATCATACAAATATAGAGAGCTCACTCCAATACGTGCATCTCTCAATAACGCATTTGGATCAATCGGTAAGCGTGCTTGATCGATAGCCTCGCTCATGACGGATCGGCGCTAGCTTTGGCACCCTCTCCGCCCGGACCTTGTCCCCTATTGGACAATGCTAAATCAGAAATGCTGTCGCCCTGGGCGCTAGTTCTTCGGATTAATCCGACACCGTATGCACGCATTCCTCGATATCTCTGAAATATTTCTTATTCAACTGAGAACGTTCTCTTCGACGGGGATTGTGCCTTGAACAATAACGCCCTAACGCGCTTCCAGATCGTGGATCTTTACCGATGACACCTTCAAATGGGATGCTCCAGAACACGTGAGTCGCGTGGTTAGGTCAGAGAAAACACGACTTTATTTATTCGACAAATATTCTCAATCGCAGCGGTTCATAGATGTTTGCTCCCGTACGCAGATGTACACATAACTCATTGTATTATAATCAATAATTTGTTGACGGTCGCTTGCCGTGCGCGTACTGAAAACCTCTCACGTCCTTTCCTTTGTCAGTGGTAGCGCGGTGAAGGTGTTTGATGTCAGACCCGGTTTTCGAGCGCCTCACCTTAGCTGCCGCGGCAAGGCTGATTGATCCCACGGGCGAAGCAGTCACAGCGCGAACTCTCTACAACGCTTCGCGCTCTGGATTCTTGACGGCACAGCGCATCGGCAAGAACCTCATGGTGTCACGTGATGAACTCGCGAGTTATCTTGCAACGAGGACACAATGCCGCGCCCCAACCGAGGCTATCAGCTCGGATTCTATACACCGAGAGGCTACCAGGAAAAGCAGTGGACCATTTACTGGTACGAGAAAGGTACCCAGCGAGAGCACGCCACCGGCCTCACCGATAGCGCAGCGATTGAAGAAGCTGAAGCCGCGCGAGCCGCGCTTCAAGTTGCTCGGAGCCGGCCTGTCGGGCCGCTATCACCGGAGCGTATGACCATCCGCCAGGCGCTGGATTACTACGGCGCCGAACATGGGCCACAGACGAGCGATCCCGCGCGGATCGGTCACGCGATCGACGCGCTCATTTCGTTTTGGGGCGATTCCCCAATCTCTGCGGTACGCGGTGAAACGTGCCGCGCTTACATGCGCCAGCGCAAGCGCCAGCCCGGAAACAACAAGCCTAATTCTAAACCCATCGCCCCTGCGACCATCCGCAAGGAGCTTGGAACTTTGAATGCCGCCTTCAAGCACTGTCACCGCGAGGGATATCTCACGTCCTATCCCGGTGTGTGGCTGCCGGAGAAGACCCCAGGGCGTGAGCGATGGCTGACGCGCAACGAGCTTGCGGCCCTCATCCGGGCCGCGCGCCGTGAGCCCAAAGCGCGTAAGCACCTGCCAACATTTTTTCTGCTGGCCACTTATAGCGTTCACCGCCTGGAAGCGGTGTTGACCCTGCAGTGGCGGCCCAACACTACGGGCGGCTGGATCGACCTTGAGCGTGGGATTATCGATTTCAACGCAGTCGGGCGGCCGCGGACCAAGAAGAGGCGCAGTATCATCCCCATCCCCCATCGGCTCTTGATGCATCTCAGATACGTCAGGAAGCGCACCCATACGCATGCCATCGAGGTGGGAGGCAAACCGGTGACCGCCATCAAGCGCTCCTTTAGGACGGCCTGCCGCAATGCAGACGTGGGTGGGAAGGCCAAGCGCGCTGGCGAGCCGGCGCAGGGCCTTAAGGACGTTGTCCGCCATACACTCAGACACACGGGGTGCACCTGGATGATGCAAAAAGGCGTGCCGATTTGGCAGGCGGCGGAATGGGCGGGTATGAGCGAGGAGATGTTCCGCAAAACCTATGCGCATCATCATCCTGACTATCTGAAGGAGGCCAAGGAGGCCTGGCGCTGACCCCCAAATCGTAGCGAGGGGGCCCCCTCGCTACGATAGGAAATGAGTGCAAAACACCGTAAACAACGGTACTACAAAGCGAGAACAATAACGGAATCTCAGGTAGGTCCGCGAGTTCGGGAGGCAGGGGCCGGAGGTTCAAATCCTCTCGCTCCGACCATCTACAAAGCCCAGAACATCCCGAATGAAAAACGGCCAGCTATCAACAAGATAGCTGGCCGTTTTTGTTTACTTGGTAGCCCACCTCGCCGGGCTGCCGACGAAGTACTACCTAAGCGGCGTTCTCGCTGACCCGGTTCAACACCGCTCCACGAAGGCTTTCGAGCGCACTCCCCACTTCGGCGATGAGAGTATCGGAGACCTTAAATTCGCGCAGCGTCGTAACGAGATGCCCCGCGACAATGTCGAAGTGGGAGTCGTTAAGTCCCATTTCATCGACGTATTTCCGATGAGCGTTGCGCATGTACGTCGCGGGATCCTTGGATTGGCCGGACATAAGTTGGATCAAGAATCGTTTCTGCCGAACCCGTTGCTTGGCAAAGTCAGTATTGGCGAAAAACGGCGCCAACGTCTGGTCCGAAAACACCTTGTCGTAGAATTTATCGACAACTGCGTTTACGGCGGACTCTCCTCCAAGACGATCAAGCAGATTCGGCATAACTATCTCCCAATGGGTGTGATTCTTATGAAGACCTTCACAGGCAACGGCGAGGCGGCCATTGACGTGGATCAAATTTTTATCAGGACGAGCGGTGCTTCATTGCGGAGCATTGTAGTAAGCCGCCAAATCCGCGATCTCACTGTCTGTCAATTTCTGGGCGACCCCACGCATCCGGCCGTAGATGTCGTTGTTACGTGAAGCGCCGGCGTAGGCTTTCAATTGCGCGGCGACATACACGGGGTATTGTCCCGTCAGCGTCGGCGCCTCCAGCGGTCCGCCTGCCGTCGCTGCGTGGCACGAATCGCAGGCGGGAAGCGCCCTGGCGGTATCGCCTTTGGTCGCCAACGTCATGGCGGCGGCGGTGGGTTCTTTCAGATTGCGGAGGTGGCTGTTGCGCATAGGCAGGCTGCCGTAATAGGCGACCACGTCGGCGAATTGCCGATCCGTCATGTCAGCGATCATGGGAGACATGACGTCGCTGGGGCGTTGGCCGTCGCGCATATCACGCAACTGCTTGAAGAGCGCCCGCGGGGAAAGCCCGGTGATGGATGGTATTGTTTCCGGATCGGCCGTCAGTCCATTCGGAATATGGCAGGCTTGGCAGGTTTCTTGTGCCATCGCCTCCCCGCGCGTTGAATCGCCCGCGGCCAGAAGGTCCATTGTGAGGTCTGTCCAGGCGACCTTGGAAACCGGAACGGTTGGCGCCGAAGGCGATGACGGCGGCGATGGCGAACCGATGCCAATCGCGCGGCAAATCGCCGTCCAGGAATCGATACCCGCGTTTCTGACGTCTATAACCGGCAATACCAGGAAGGTCACCGCCCAGATCGCCACGGCAATAGCGATGACTCCCGCCGTTACCTTGACCGTGAAAGCGCGGTCGGCCGTTTCATCGGGCTTGGGACGTTCCATGTTATTGTGCTCGGTCGACACGATGCACCACGGCATGCGGAGGGTTGATGATGAAAGACTGAACGATTGGGTACGTGTAGGCCGCCGCCATAAGAATCAACACGAATACGTTCCACAGCGTGAAACCGTTCAATGCGGACGGCAAACGTGCCCCAGGATGCAGAGCAACGGCGTAGTGCATGGGCCGCACGGGCGGCGCGGCTTGTAGTTTGAGATGGAAGGTGATGAGGTTGCCGATAAACATCGCAGCGCTGACCACGAGCATAGCTCCCCCGATCAATGAGGCGATCATCCACGGCGCCCACCAGGCAATGGCGGGATCGCTATAGTCGAAATGCGCGACACGGCGCCATTGGCCCTGCAAGCCCAGCCAGTGCCAAGGCAGGCTGAGAACCATCATGCCCACGGCCCACAGCCACAATTGTGCGCGCTGAAGCGCGAGGGATGTCGGCGATCGTCCCGTCAGTTGCGGCCAGATTTCGTAGGCGATGGCGAAATACATGATGACGACGCTGCCGCCGAAGATCATATGGAAGTGAGCGGTGACCCAGGAGGTGTTGTGCACCATGGCGTTCATGCCGTAGCTCATGTTGATAAGGCCGCCGAACCCGCCGAACCACAGCATGAAGAAGGACAGACCGGTCGCCAGCACCATCGGCCGTTTCCACGGCAGTGCCGCCACCCACCCGAGAAGCCCCCTGCCCCCGTTCAACCGGCCGGCAGTTTCCAGGGAGGCCGTCACGGTGAAAACTGTCAGCAACGTCGGCACGGCGACCAGCACCGTCAACATCATCTGCACCATCTTGAAACCACTGGAATGCTCGGGATCCATGAACAGGTGGTGTAGGCCCACGGGCAGGCCGCAGAGCAGGAACAGAATGAAGCTGATACGCGCCATGGTGTCGCTGAACAGCCGCCCCCCCGCCGCCTGGGGCGCCATGGTGTAGAAGGCGATATAGGCGGGGATCAGCCAGAAGTAGACGATCGCGTGCAGAGTCCAGGAGAACAGGGTTCGGGTGAGCCCGACGTCGACGGCCCGAGTCCAGCCGAAAGCGGCCGGAATAACCACCAGCAACAATTCCGCGGCAACGCCGATCGTGGTCCACAGCCAAAGCACGGCATTGGCGGTGGTTGCGTACATCGCCAACGGGACAGCCTGACCCGGATGAGTTTTTTTCCACCGCGCCATGGCGACAAGCATCAGGGCGCACCAGACCCACGATCCGACCACGACCATCACGAGGCCGAGATAGAACCAGGGCGTCGCCGTCAGTGGCGGATAGAACGTGAACATTACCGTGGCTTTGCCGGTCAACACCGTGGCGACGACCAGCACGGTGCCCAAAATGCCCAAAATGAAACCGAACCATCCCAAGCCGCGATACGGAAGCGGCGTTTTGAGGGCCGATTCCGCTACAAAGTAGCCGAAACCCATGATGAAGAACGTGGTGAGGACGTAAGCCATGGCGGAACCATGGGCCGTGACCGAAATGAAATAATTTTCGGCCGAGGACAACGGCGCGGCCAACGGACTGCGTACCCACATCTGCCAGAGCCCCAGCACGATTGCGACGCCAAAGGCGGCAAAGGCCGTCCAGATATGCGCGAGAACGAGGCGATTAGCGGTCGGCACAGCTTACTCTCCCCTGCTCATCCGGCTGGAAGTCTTCGAGCGGCACGACGCGCACGCGCGCGACCATCTGGCTGTGGCCGAGACCGCAAAACTCATGACACGGCATCAGCATCTCGCCGGTTTTGTCGAACACCGTATGAACCTGGCTTACATACCCCGGCACGACCATGGTGTTGACGTTCGTCCCCATGATCATCAGGCCGTGAAGAACATCCGGGCTGGCCGCGCGCAGCGTCACCTGCATGTGCTGTGGCACGACGACACAGTCCGGCGCGAAAGCGAACTGCGTCGTGACAACGCGTGTCGTGATCTTGCCATCCAGTCCAACGCGCGTTCCCAGGTTCTCGCTCACGAATTCACCGGCCAGATGCAGGGTATTGGGATCCACAGTTTCGATGCTGTTGCTGGGGGTGCCGAAATGCTGAGCAATGCCCGCATGGACAATAGCCACAAGCATGACCGCCGCGACGGCGACCATGGCGTAGGTCCAGATGCGTTCGCTGCGGACCGTGGAGATTTCATCGACGGCCATCGCTTAGCCCACCGGCCCGCGCTGGAGAAATACGAAGAAGTACACCACCAGCCATGCCAGAAGCAGCAAGCCAACGGCGGTCCCCGCCAATGCAAACGCACCCGTGGGCACGGAAGCAAGGCGCGGGTCGTCAACAATATTGTCGGGATGAAGGGGCGTATCCGGCATGAGTTAACACTCGTGATTATGCGGTGGTTTTCGAGCCAAAATAGAAATGAGGACGAGGGCCGGCATTGATAAGCGTCAAAAAGCGGCGCCGGTCGGCGTCGTTTGGGGGGGCTTTGGCGTCGGCTTAATCGGCGGCGGCGTTGGCGGGAGGCTTCGTTCACGCCCCCGGAGGTTAAGGATGTAGGCAATGATGTCGTCGATGTCCGACGGATGCATGATGTAGTCCGGCATGCGTTCGTGGGGCGTTCCAAAAAAAGCCTTCAGACTTAGGGCGGTCGTCGTGGAATCGTTGGCGATATCGAAGAAGCTCGGCACGCCCAGCGTCGGCGGCGGCGTTTGGGGGTCGGTGACGATGTGGCATTGTGCGCAGAATTCCGTTGCGATCACGTATCCGTGGGCTGCGTCCCCTGTGGAAATCTGAGCTCGGGCAGGCACGGCGAAGACGGCGGCAAGCGAAACTAATGCATATAAGCGCTTCATGGATTGGTCCCCGTCCTGCGAGAATTCGGGCTTTTCTCGGCCATGGATTTTTCCTGTGAAGTATGGAATTTCATTTCACTAAGGTAACGGGCACATTGATCAGCTGGACGACCTTCGTCGCCACCGAACCCAGCATAATTCCTTTAAGTCGGCCCACGCCGCGCGTGCCCATGACTACCTCGCGGCAATGTTTCTTGCGCGCGAACTCCACGATGCGCTCGGCTGGATCGCCATACTGAGTTGTGGTTTTGGCGTCTATCTTGCGCACTAAAGTGACGAACGCGGGCTTGCAGAGAATCGCATCCCGCTCGTCATCACGCCAACCCGAAACCGCGCCCATGGCGACAAGATCGACCGGCGCGATAACTGGTTGGACGAGCAATATTTCGACGTAAAGTTTCTCGCCGCGATTAATCCGCGATTGGACATACTCCAAAGCCCGAAACGCGGGTTTCGATCCGTCATAGGGCACAAGAACTTTACGCATCGCGGTCCCCCGCCGTTGGAAGATTCAACGAGGAGACTCTACGCCTATCGGCCGCGGCGCGGTTTGATCGGTGTCAATCGCGGCGTACGCAAAAACACGTAAGACAAACCCCCGATTGATCCGCGCCCGCGCGCCGGCATTCTGCGCCATGCCTTAGGTACGAGGAATGCATGTTGGAGCATCACTTAAACTCTGCGGACGTACTGAACTTTGCCGTCGCTCTCGGAATCGGCCTTCTTATCGGCACCGAGCGCGAACGCAAAAAGTCTCAACGCGCCGCCTACACGCCGGGTGGCGTGCGCACTTTTCCAATTGTCGCGCTCTCGGGAGCCATCGCGTTTTTCCTCGGCGGCGCGATGCTGTTAGCCGTTGCGGCGGCGGGAACATTCGTATTGGCCGCCATCGGCTACGCGCGCACTCGGGAGGCTGGCATCGGCGTCACAAGCGAAACCGCGCTTGTCCTAACGGTGCTTTTGGGAGGGTTGGCGATAACAACACCCGCGCTCGCCGCGGGTCTCGCCGTCACTGTTACCGCGCTTCTGGCCGCACGCTCGCCGCTGCATCATTTCGTTGCGCGGAACCTTACTAATTATGAACTCCGGGACGGCTTGATTTTTGGGGTCGCAACTCTGGTTATTCTTCCCATATTGCCTGACCGTCACATGGGGCCGTTTGAAGCGCTTAATCCGCAGTCCATCTGGGTTCTCGTGATCCTGATCATGGCCGTCGGCGCGGTAGGGCACGTCGCCACGCGCGTCGTGGGTGTACGCCTAGGTTTGCCCTTCAGCGGATTCGTGACGGGATTCATTTCAAGCACGGCGGCGATCGGCGCCATGGGATCTCAATTCCGAGCCCAACCTAGCCTGTTGCGGCCGGCCGTCGCCGGGGCGGTGCTCTCTACCGTCACAACAGTGGTTTACCTTGCGATCGTCATCGGCATCACCGACATGAACGTCCTCAAAGCCATGGCACGCCCTCTCGCATATGCCGGACTCGCGGCAGTGGCATATGGGCTCCTCTTTACATTGCGCCTCGACCGGGATGGCACGGTCAAAGCCGATACACGCCGCCGCGCCTTCAGCGTTCCCATGGCCCTGGGCTTGGCCGCCATGTTATCCGGCATTCTCCTCGTCACCGCAGCGGCGCAAACATGGCTGAACAGTACCGGCCTGATGCTCGTCGCGGGTTTGGCCGGGATTGCCGACACACATGCCGCGGCCATCTCCGTCACGTCGCTGGCCGCCGGCGGCAAACTCAGCGCGCAAGAAGCCGTCATACCGATTGTCACGGGCATGACGACCAACACACTCAGCAAACTGGCCTTTGCTACGGCCGCCGGCGGCTCGAAATTCGCGCTGCGCGTGGTGCCGGGACTTCTTCTCGTTATCGCCGCGGCGTGGATCGGCGCGTTGTCTTAGGCTGCAAGGCCTAAGGTTCGAACGCCCGCACTTCCACGGGCATAGTCGCCAGCTTCGCATACAGGCGGCGATTGTGATGCACCGGCCACCAGTCGTACAAAAAGATTTGGATAGGGCGCCACATGGCCACCCATCCCAAAATGAGTAGGCCCTCCGATAAAGGCCCTGCGAATGGAGGCTCCGCAAAACTCATGGTCAGCTGCCTTAGACTCGTGCAAACCACAAGGAAGCTAAGGCCGATAAGCAATGCCGACCGCCCTTCGCGCATCAGAAACCGGATCTTCCGGCGGACTTCCTCCGCCCTGTAGGAAAAGTAATTATGAATGGAATCGGGCAAGGCAGACGCGTCAGCGCCCTTGAACTCGTCCGCGGGGATTTCGATCACCAGTTTGAGATTTTTCTGCAGGGAATATTCATCCACCGAACCCACGATATATTCGTGCGCGTCCGCATCCAGATCCTTGTTATGGAAGGGTGACGGATCGAATGAATTAAAAAGCTGTTGCAAGGTCATCAAATGAATATTGATCGGGGTCGCCGCGTCCTGGTCCTGCATGTCCCACCGCCACTTTCCGGTTCGATAAATATAACCGCGCTGCCCGCACTATATTGATTTCGGTCAAAGCCGTCTTCGGTTCAACCCTCCATATTCTCCGCGAGCCTTCATCATCCGTGGAGAATCATCATGGCGATCAAACATATACTGGCCCCCGTGAGCGGCGACCGTGACGCCGCCCATGTCGCGTTGTGCGCCCTTAAACTCGCCGAGGAGCTCAAAGCTCACATGACCGCGACCAATATTCCGCTATCAACCACCCCGGCCCTCATTCCCGAAGCCGCAATTTCGCCCGCGGTCTATGCGGAGTTGCGAAAGACCTTAGACGACGCCAACGTCCAGCGGTCCGCGCGGGCGCGGCGATTCTTTGATAACGCCGTAGCCCTCACAAAAACGCCGATCGCCGATACGCCGGTATGTGCGCGTGCTTCAACCACCTGGGTGGATTTATCGGCGCTGGACGACAGTCGCATCGCCACTTTAGCGCAGATGGCGGACCTGCTTGTCGTCGATAGGCCCGGCGATGCCAAGGCCTTTGTCGAAATGGAGACTTTCGAGGACGGCGTATTTAGCGCCAAACGGCCCGTGCTGATGGTGCCCTCCAACACCAAGGAGATCGTGTGCGATAATATCGCGGTGGCCTGGAATGGTAGCCGGGAAGCCGCCGAAGCGGTCAGGTGCGCTATGGACCTGATCTCCCCGGGCGTGAAAATCACCATCATTCAGGTGGGCGAAATTCGCGGCGCTCATATCTCAGCGGACACATTGACTGACTATCTGGGATGGCATTGCCATGCGCCTATATTACGCAAGGTGACAGACAAGCCAAAAGCCACCGCCGACGTCTTGCTGGCGGAAGCAAAGGCTGCCGGAGCCCAACTGCTTGTCGCGGGGGCATATAGCCATAGCAGAACGCGCGAGCTGCTTCTCGGCGGCGTCACGCGGCAATTTCTCGCGCACGCCGACCTTCCGTTGCTGATGGCCCATTAGCCCGTCGCCATTTAGGAGCCCGCCATGAACGTCGCCAGCATTATGTCCAGCCCGGTCATCGGAATCGCACCGACGGCACCCATCGCGGAAGCCATCAGGCTCATGCTGAGCAAGCGCATCAGCGGATTGCCCGTGGTGACCGCGGACGGCTCATTATCCGGCATGCTGAGCGAAGGCGATCTGCTTCGCCGGCAGGAGTTGGGTACTGTGCAACACCGCGCCCGCTGGATCCAATTTATGCTCGGCGGCAGCAAACTTTCCGATGAATATGTTCATACCCATGGCCGCCGGGTTTCGGACGTGATGTCGAGGGATGTCATCGCCGTTGACCCTAAGGCGAGCCTCGAAGAATGCGTGAACTTGATGTTAAGCAACAGCGTGAGGCGGCTGCCCGTTCTCGAAAATGGAAAGTTGGTTGGCATTGTGAGCCGTGCGGATCTCCTGCATGCTCTGGCATGCCAATTACCCGGCCGGAGCGGACATACCAGCGATGCCCGTATCTGCGCGGATATCTTTGCCGAGCTGAAAGGCGAAACCTGGATCAATAGCGACGCAATTGTCGTCAAGGTTAACGATGGAAACGTCGTGCTCTCGGGCGCCATCTTTAACGAACGCGCCCGTCAGGCGCTCATTGTCGCGGCCGAGAACGTACCTGGCGTGCAGTCCGTCACGGAGCAACTCATCCTCATAGAACCGTTTTCCGCCACGCCGATTCATCCGGCGGCGCAGCTTGGATAGTTGAGATCGAGATTGAGCGTTACACGCACAATACCCGCCCCGAGTGGTGATGCTGATCGCGTCATTCCGAGCTCGGCGCACATATCCAGCATCCGGCGATTGTCGTTCATCACATCGCCCCAAAGGACTGTTAACCCCCACTGACGCGCCAACTGGATTATGTCTTTCATAAGCAAAATCCCCAGCCCTTCACCGCGGTGCGCGGATTGTACGCAAATCGCAAATTCTGCAGAGTAGTTGTCGGGATTCGCGAAAATCCACGCAACTCCAAGCATTTCCTGCTGCAATTTCACGCTCGCGAAGGCCGCTATCGCCATTTCATGCGTATCGTCGAGCCGCGTCAGCCCCTCGGCGGCGGCATGAGTCAGTTCATGCACCGGCGCAAAAAATCGAAACCTGGCGTCTCTGGGATCCAGGTTGCGAATCAAACTTTGCAGGAGCGGTTCATCCTCGGGTTGGATCGGGCGGACAAAAATTTGAGCACCCGAAGGCAACACCAGGTTTTTAGTCAGATATGGCGGATAATTCGACATGAACATCGGCGCGGCTGTTCCCCACGCCCACTAGGTATCGGCCGGAACAGCCATATGCTTTCTGGCGTGCTCAAGAAGGTCGAGTGCCGGCAGCTTCGTCCATTCCGCCGGAACTTCCAGGGAGATCAGACCATGAACTTCGGCGCTTAAGTCCCTACGCAGCTCGGCAAGCGTGCGCGGCGGCGCTGCGATAACAAGCCTGCCGAGAACTCGCCGTCGAACAGCTTCGTTGATGTATGCCGCGACATCAGCGGCAAAGTGGTTTTCCTGACGCTGATGGCCATCAGGGCGGTTCGAGCCGGTATGCTTGCCTTTAAAGCGCCCGCCCTCAAGTTTTTCGAGATGCAGAGGCGCGAATGTCACGGTGTAAATCTGTGCGGCGACGCCGTCGGCGATAAGAAGCCACGTTGTCTTCGATTTATGCGGCATGGATTAGAGTCCCTCTATAGGAGACACCCACAATCCGCCGAGAAGACCTCTCCGGCATTGATGAAGATCAACCAACAAACCATCTTGTGGAAACAATAAACTGAAGGAGGTCAATGTCGGGTCTCCCGGGTCTTTTCAGGATTTAATCAGATTGAGGAGCGCGCGACGAAGCTCGGGGCTGGCGCCGACCGCGAATCCCGCCAACAACGACGCCATGGCGGTTTTTCGGGGGTGTGTTCCCAATAGGTTGGAAAACTGACCGCCGGCAAGGTTGCCAAGCTCTGCCAGGAGAGTCTCGTTTGTAGGCCGGGCGCGACGCGCGGGCGCCTGCATGCATTTCGAAGCCACCAGGAGCCCTGCCACACTTGCCGCCAGCGGCACCACGCTCGCCGCTACAAGCGCAGGCGCGGGCGGCAACACGTCGATCAGCGCCAAATATACGGCGACGGCTAGGGCGACTACGACGCCCCCCAACAGCACTATGGCGCCGAATACCACTGCAAACAGCAGCAAACCGCGCAAAGCTACCTGGGCCATGTTCCCCTCCGCCGGTTAACGACGGCCACCGACCAACGCGCCCAGAAAGACGCCGATAGCGAACGACGTTAAAGCGGCGGTTAGCGGCTTTTCTTCGATCTCTTGAGCGAGACCCGCGGCCTTTGACCGAACGGCATCCTGCAAGTCCGCTTTGGAACCCTGCGCACGATCCGCGATATCCGCGGCGCCGTGACGGACTAAGTTTTGAAGGGTTTCCATGATACGACTCATATCCCCCCGCAACTGCGAGACTTCTGTGCGGAGTTGAGTCAAGTCGGAATCTACGGCGCTGGTCATAACAAAAAATCCTTTCTGTGCATGTCGAATGAGCCCAGCTTACTGGCTCTGCGAACAGCCGCTTTGACCGACATCAATCACGCATCGCGCATGCTGGCCTCATCGCGCAACTTTATAAGGTTTAAACGTACGCGCTACGTATCCGGGCGCGTGCGATGTCTCTCACGGCCAGTGTCACGGCGATGCAAAGCGGGCCCAAGATGAAGCCCGCGGGGCCGAATACAATGAGTCCGCCGACGACCGCGATAAACGTGAGCGCCGTGTGTAACCGAAGTTTATTGCCGACCAAGGCCGGATAAATAAATGTGTCCAGGACGCCGATGGCGAGGAAAGCCGTGGCAATGCCGGCGGCGCGTAGCCATTCCCCATTTAATGCGACGATAATCACTGCCGGCAGCCACACCAAAACTGTGCCTAGCACGGGCAAGATCGCCACGACCCCGATAGCCAGTCCCCAGAGAAGCGGCGCCGGGATACCCGCAAAAGCGAAAATAAAACCGCCCAAGACGCCTTGGATAACGCCGGTCACCACGGTGCCGAAAATCACGGCATGAACTGTATCGGCAAGGCGTGCGAAGAGTATGGACGATTCATCCGCCGTAAATGGTAGGAAGCTGCGAACCGAAACGAGAGCTGCTCGGCGATCACGCAAAAAATAGAAAAGCATATAGAATGTCAGGAGGAAGCTGACGACTTGTACGAGCGAAATACGCAAAAAAGATGCACTGAAATCGGTTAAACGTGTCGCACCTTCCCCCAGCACGCCTTGCAGATCAATGCGAGCCAACATCCAAGCCGCCACGGCCGAGAGCTTGGGGTGTGCACTCAGGGTCTTTTCTATAAAACCGGCTTCGATGCTGCCACGGAGCACCGCGGCTCCCTGCGCGGCGTCATTGACCAGCTCCGCCACGAGAACAATCATCGGCCCCAGGATACCGAGCGCCGCCGCGACGGCGATCAGCCCCGCCGCCATGGACGGCCACTTGAGCCGATGCTCAACGCGGCGATGCAGCGGCGCCAGTATGATTGCAAGGACAACGGCAATCACCAACGGCGTGATGAAGGGTAATGCCAAGCGGAAGCAGAGATACGCGCCGGCGGCAAGCGCCGAAAACACCAGACTAAGCTGAAAAAAGTTGCGCGCCCGGCCGTCCGTAAACCCGCGCGGATATTGTTCGATGTCCTTCGCAGGCGGAGAAGGCATGAGCTGTTTTCCTTGGCAGACGTTCAAGGCTTTCTACCAAACCGGGGGCCGATACCAATTGACATGCGTCAAGGGGCACGGAGCCTTGATCGTGTAGAAGCCTCCACATGATCGACCATCACGGAGGCATAACGGCGCAAGTCGCCGCGCAACGCCTACGCGAAGACGGCCCCAACGAGCTGCCACGAACGCAGTCGCGCTCTCTTCTCCGCATTATTACGGACGTCTTGCGCGAACCGATGTTCGCGCTGCTGCTCGCGGGCGGCGGCGTTTACCTCGCCTTGGGCGACTTCCAAGAAGCCGTCGTCCTTGTCATTTTCGCTACCTTTTCGGTATCCATCGCAGTTGGGCAGGATCTACGCTCGGAACGCGCTTTAGAGGCGCTTCGATCTCTCGCCAGTCCCCGCGCGCTCGTCGTGCGCGACGGCAAGCGGATGCGTATTCCGGGCCGGGAGGTTGTGCGGGGCGACATCATTCTCGTTGCCGAGGGTGACCGTGTGGCGGCGGATGCCGTTGTCAGAGAAACGACTGATCTCCGCGCCGACGAGTCAGCATTGAGTGGAGAGTCCGTTCCTGTACCAAAGACAGCTACGTCGGCGGCGATAGGCGTCGTTCCCCCGCCCGGTGGCGACGATACACCCGTGATTTTTGCGGGTACGCTTATTGTCGGGGGGCAGGGCGTTGCCGAAGTTCTGGCAACAGGACGCCGGAGCCAGATCGGCACTCTTGGTGCTTCGCTCGGCGGTATCGCAACCGAACAACCGCGCCTTAAGCAAGAGGTGCGCGGCCTTATTCGTATCTGGGCCGTCATTGGCGCAGTCGCCAGCCTGGGCGTCGTCTTGATTTACGGCTTACTGCATGGCGGCTGGCTTAACGCGCTGCTCGCAGGCATCGCTACAGGCATGTCGATGTTGCCCGAGGAATTCCCGTTAGTGCTGACCGTATTTATGGTTATGGGCGCCTGGCGCATGTCGCAAAAGAACGTCCTGACCCGACGCGCGCCCGCGATTGAGCTCCTAGGCTCCGCTAACCTGCTGTGCGCCGACAAGACGGGAACACTTACGCAGAATAGCATGCGGATAGCCCGACTGCGCTGCGGTATAAGCGCCATAGATGTTGAGCCCAGCACATCATCTTTGCCGTTCCCATTCACGGACCTTGTACGGGAAGGCACGTTGGCCTGCCCGCAAGCTACACAGGATCCCATGGAACTGGCGTTTCATGCTCTATGTGCGGCGGTGGCGCCCTTAGCCAACGATCTGGGCCGCCCGATGAGGAGCTATCCCCTCCGTCCAGGCTTGATGGCTTTTTCGCAGGTCTGGCCCCGCCAGGCCAGTGGCACATCGCACGTCGCCGCCAAAGGTGCTGTGGAAGCCATTATTCTTCTGTGTCGGCTGAAAGAAGCTTCGGCCGCCGCGATCCGCGACGCGGCAGACGGCATGGCACGCGAAGGGCTTCGCGTGCTCGGCGTAGCAAAGGCGGAGTTGCCGCCGGACCGCGCGCCGCCGGAAGATCACACCGCGATAGCTTTCACATTTGTCGGACTGGTCGGACTTTCGGATCCACTCCGGCCGGAGGTACTTGGCGCGGTGGCGGAATGCCGCCGCGCGGGCATCAGGATCGTGATGATCACCGGCGACTATCCGGCGACTGCTTCGGCCATCGCGGCACAGTCAGGCATAAAGCCCACGCCGGTGCTGAGTGGAGCCGACATCGCGGCCATGAACGACGCCGCATTGGCCAACGCATTAACAAATACCGACGTATACGCACGCATAGCGCCGCTTCAGAAACTGCGTATCGTGAAGGCCTTTCAAGCAAACGGCGATGTTGTTGCCATGACGGGCGACGGCGTAAACGATGCGCCGTCGCTCAAGGCCGCTCATATCGGAATCGCGATGGGCAACCGGGGGACCGACGTTGCGCGAGAAGCCGCCTCGCTGGTCCTTCTCACGGACAATTTCACAGCCATCGTCGAGGCAATACGTCTTGGCAGGCGGATATACGATAACTTACGCAAAGCCATGAGTTACATCATGGCCATTCACGTTCCTATTGCGGGATTAGCTTTGCTGCCGCTTATGTTGGGCCTGCCTGCCCTCTTTTTCCCTATCCATATCGCTTTTCTGGAAATGATCATCGATCCGATCTGCTCGATTGCGTTCGAGGCAGAACCGGAAGAACGCGACATCATGGACCGCCCGCCCCGTCCGCACCATCAACGGCTGTTCTCGCGCGCTATGGTTCTGAACGCTCTCATGCAGGGGTTTATTGTGCTTGCATTAGTGCTCGGCCTGTATGCGATCGCGCTGCAGACGGGGAAACCCATCGACACCGCCCGCACCATGGCCTTTGTCGCCCTCGTCGCCGCTAATGCGAGCCTGATTTTGATAAACCGCAGCTTCCTCTCGTCAACGCGCGCAGCCCTTATCCGCGGCAATAAAGTCCTTTTGGTCGTCGCTGTGCTGGTTACCGGCGCTCTAACCCTCGTACTGACGTGGGAACCGGCCCGCGCGCTCTTCCGTTTAGCTCCCATGGAGCCCGGAAACCTGGCAATCGCCATGACCGTAGGCGTGGCGACTTTTCTCGTGCTTGATATCGCGAAACGGCTCAGGGCCGCGCCGTAGACCTGACCTCACGGCCATACAACCCCCGCCCGCGATTGATCAATATCAATGCCCGGTCCTGCCATACCGATAGACACTCCCAGCGGCATTTAGCAGGAGGATACGGACATGGCGAAGGTATTGGTGCCTATCGATGGCTCCAAAAATTCTATACGCGCGTTGGCGTACATCGCGTTGCGCGCGAGACGCGGCGAGAATATCCAGGCGCACGTGCTGTTTGTGCAGCCCACCGCCCTCCCGAGCCTGTATGTGACACGATCGATGATCAAAGACTGGCAAAAGGCCGAGCGTGATCGAGTCTTTTCCAATCCCAAGATCAAAACCCTCACCAAACGCCTTAAAGCACACATCTGCCTGGAAACGGGGGACGTCGCGGAGGCGATCCTCAAAGCCGCCCGCAAATACCGATGCGCGGAGATCGTCATGGGCTCACGCGGTCTCGGCCGGCTGAAACGGCTGATCCTGGGATCGGTAGCGACGAAGATTATTCACGCCTCGCCTGTACCCGTTACTATTGTAAAGTAGCCTTCGGGCGCTTCGCGAGGCACGCGGACATGCCAGACGGGACAGCCACCGCGCATTTGTATCAGCCGAAGCTCATTTCGATGATGCGGGAAGGCTACAGTCTTCAGTTCCTCAAAAAGGACACATTAGCGGCATTGACAGTAGCGATAGTTGCCTTGCCGCTTTCGATGGCGATCGCTGTCGGCTCCGGAGTATCGCCTGAGCGCGGCCTCTACGCCGGAATCATCGGCGGGGCCATTGTGTCCGCGTTGAGCGGCAGCCGTTTTCAGATTGGCGGCCCCGCCGGCGCGTTTATCGTGCTCGTGAGCGCCACGGTCAGTCGGCATGGCTTGGAAGGCCTAATTCTCACCGTATTTTTGTCCGGCATGATGTTAACTCTATTGGGCCTCTTGCGGATGGGCTCGCTCATTCGCTACGTGCCCCATGCCGTGACCGTGGGTTTCACATCCGGTATCGCGGTAACAATTTTTGCGAGCCAGATAAAAGATCTCGGCGGTTTTCGCCTTGCACGTGAGCCTGGCGCGCTCATTCCAAAATTAGCCGCTCTGTGGCAGGCTCTCGCGACACTGAATGTCTTCTCGATCTGTATCGGTCTCGCCACGGCGAGCGCGATCTTCGTATTGCGGTGGTGGCGTCCCAACTGGCCCGGCATGCTATTCGCCGTGATCGGCGCAAGCGCCGCTACGGCACTTTGGCACTTGCCGGTGGAAACAGTGGGAAGTCGCTTCGGCGACTTGCCTCACAATCTGCCGATCCCACAAGCCCCCAACGTCTCGCTCGATATGATCTTCGCCGTACTGCCGGCAGCCCTCAGTTTTACGCTATTGGGTGGATTGGAAAGCCTGCTTTCCGCCAGAGTCGCGGACGCGATGACCGGGCGAAAGCACCGTTCAAACATGGAGCTTGTCGGACAAGGCATTGCCAACATGGCCTCCGCGCTATTCGGCGGCATTAGCGTCACCGGTACAATTGCCCGTACGGCCACAAATATTAGGGCGGGGGCCATCAGCCCCCTCTCAGGAATCCTTCACGCGGTCTTTCTGCTGCTTTTCCTCCTGGTTGCGGCGCCGCTTGCGGGTTTTATCCCGCTTACAGCCCTTGCCGGACTGCTCATCGTCGTCTGCTGGAACATGGCGGAAAAACGCGAGTTCGCCCTCCTCCTGCGTGAATGGCGGAGCGCGACCACCTTGCTCGTGACTTTCGGGGGCACCCTGTTATTCGATCTGACAGTGGGCGTTATCGCAGGATGCGTTGTTGCAGCCGCACTCGCCGGTGTCGGCAGAAAGCCGGAAGAACGGATAAGTCGGTAACGCAATTAGCTCACACCGAAATCACACGGTCGTGGCCGTGCGTTGAGCATTAGTTGGGACGCGGGGCTGTATCCTGATGATTCTCGAAATCCCATGCGGCGACATCCGCGTACAGCTTGTGAAAGTGTTGCCCGACATGCTCTTCAGAAAGCGGCGCCAATAGCCGGCGGGCCTCGATGTCGATCGCCAGCCAGTCAGCCGACGTAAGTTTTGAAACCGCCAGATAGAAGAGCGACGCTTCTTCGCCCCGAATATGTTCGCGTTCGAAAGCTATGAATTTGCGGCCCGCCTCGCAGAACGCGCGCCGGGAAACTTCAACATCCGCCCGTACGCTTTTCACCGCCGCCGCGAAGTCATCTAACTCGCGAGCGATCGTACGGTGCTGCTCCTCAATGAAAGCAATAGCGTCCGCGACCGCCGGAATGCGCTCTTTCAGAGCCTCATAAATCAGGTGCTCAACCGGATGATGAAACCGGCCGGGGTACGCGCTAAAATAAGCGAGCACCCCGTTCAGCACATCAAAATCCGGAGCGCGATACTGAGCAATCGCATCGATTTGCCGGCCCAAGACATTCAGCAGCCGGCGAAATGAAACGTGATCCTGGGATAAGCGGCCGAGGGTATCCGATAATACGGTTTGCATGGCTCAGTTTCTGCGCGATGTCCGCGCCGCATAAGCGAGCGAAATGCCGAAGACGATAAACGCCGAAATGACAAATATAAGAAAGATTTTCTCCGCGATGGACATGATCGCCTCCATAGTTGTGAGGATTAATGTGTAGGCGGTCATAACCCCGGACGCCTTGACCGAGGTCAAGGCGTCCGGCGGGCGCAAGCTCCGTGTGGCACTATTCCGCGAGGAGACCGCCGCGCATCCCTATTGTTAAGGATGTAGAGGCTTATTCAGGGCATTTCTCAACGTCGCGCCAGCGTGCCGCGTACTTTTTTGAGCAGCGCCACCCGCGCGCGGTCGTCTTTAAGATGTTCGAGATCGCGGCGTAGTTGCAAAACGGTATCAGCATAGACGTTATGCCAGTCGGCCTTCCCCGCCGCGGCGACATCGACCCGCGCCGCGATACGCTCTGTCTTCGCGCCAGTGACGGCAAGGCGAACCGTTTCACCCAGAGCGGGAAGGCGGATGGCGCCCCGCGGGAGGTCTAGTGCTTTGAGTTCCTCAGCCAAGCAATGGCGGGCAGCATCTTCGCCATGAATCAGAAAAATATTGTGTGTAACCGGGAGCCGCGCCGCGATCCAGTGTTTCAACCCCGCTTGGTCAGCGTGGCCTGAATAATCATCCAGCACGCGAATGCGCGCGTTTACCGCGACCTCTTCCCCTTGAATGCGCACCATCCTGGCGCCTGATACAAGGATACGGCCCATAGAACCGGGGGCTTGATAGCCGGCCAGCAACACGGTCGTGTCGGACCTGCCCAGGTTGTTCTTCAAATGGTGGCGAATGCGTCCCGCATCGCACATCCCGCTCCCGGCCAAGATGATCGCGCCGCCACGCAAGCGGTTCAGCCGCTTACTTTCATCGACTGTGTCCACGAAACGAAGGTTGGCGCGCTTGAACGGATGCGTGCCGTCGCGCGCCATTTCAATGCCCGTTTTTCCATCGAGGTGTTTGGCAAACACGGCCGTCGCTTTTGTGGCAAGCGGCGAGTCGACAAAAACCGGCAGAGAAGGCAATTCACCCGTATCGATAAGTGTATCTATATCGACCAAAAGCTCCTGCGTGCGCTCGATGGCAAAAGCCGGCATGAGAATCATGCCCCCAGCTTTTAGAGCGGCCCGCAACTCGTTGCGTAACACCGCGCGGCGTTGTGCGGGCGAGCGCTTGATCCGAATGCGATCACCGTAGGTCGATTCTGCAAATATGTAATCCACACCCTGCGGCGCCTGAGGCTCGATTTGAAACGCCTTGCCGCCGGGGCCGATGTCGCCCGAGAACAGGAGACGCTGCATCTGCTCTCCTTGCCCCTTCTCGTTGACCTCCAGCTCCACCGACGCGGACCCCAGGATGTGCCCGGCGTCCCAAAAACGAAGCCGGAAGCCCGGCGCAACATCGTGCCAGGTGTCGTACCCGCGCGGGATCACATGCTGCAGGCAGCTTTCCGCGTCCTCGCGCGTGTAGATCGGGTCCACAGTGTCGCGGCCGCGCTGCCGGTTCCGTCGATTAAGGTGCTCCACTTCGACTTCCTGGATGTAACCGGAGTCGGGCAAGACATAGGTCAACAGATCGGCGGTTTCAGGTGTGGCTACTATCGGCCCCTTGTACCCCAAGCGCGTAAGTTTGGGCAGGAGCCCGCAATGATCGACATGCGCATGAGTAAGAACTACGGCCGTGATTTTTCCGATGTCAAACGGG